>NZ_JABDWC010000017.1:0-150071 GCF_019685155.1 Rhizobium sp. NZLR1b | reverse complement strand
GCGTAGATCACGCCGGAAAAACTGACCCCCGCTACGCCAAGCATTCCACTTTGAACCAACCTCATCAGTGTAGGCGATTTGACGTACCTCACGCGTGCTAATGCCGCGGGGCTGCTCGGATGGTTACGCTGCGCCCATGGGCCACGCTTTGATGTTCAAACCAGCGCTGTGGAAGAGCCATCTTGATCAGTACATGGGCGGCATGTCGCAGAAATCCTGACATATGCAGCATTCCGGCCTTCCGTCTCCGACGCCGGTTGGACCGAGAATGAGCGAGACGTGATGGCCGATCATCGCTGGTGGTCTGAGCAAGAGCTTGGAGAAACCAGCGACACCGTATCCCCTGACTGCCTCACAGACTTGCTGAGGAAGGTATGACCGCACGGGGCCGATAGCCGGCCTCCGGTTTTGGCAGGAACGCGCCAATTGCGGTCATATAGCTGCCGCAACTTAATAATTTGCGGCAGCGTCCAACAAAGACTGGAGATTGCTGGGGGGCAAAAAACAAGCGTGACATCCAGCTAGTCCCTGGCAGTCCACATGGGAAACGTCTCTCGTTCGTCTCCCGCTTTGACTGCCTCCAGGTAACGCGGCTTCCAAACCTCGCCAATGAACACCTCCATCGTTGTGGGCAATTTTGGGCGATCCTCGTGCTCCCCATGGAACTTTACGATGCCATTGTTCAAAGCGTTAGCAGTCAGGGTGTCGTCCTGCCATTTCTCCGGCGTCCCGAACCGCGCCAGAAATTCAGCTTCCACGTCTTTGCGGGTCGTCTCGATGTATCGATACTCCACCGGACTGCCGATCTTCTTGCCAATGAGCACGGCCAGTTCGTTCATCGAGACATCTTCCGAGCCAACTTCGAGATAGACGCGGTGTCTGCCCGTCGGATTGGTCAGTTCCTTCGCTGCCAGCCATGCAATGTCATCGGTGGCCACCCAGGGCATCTTCAAATCAGGTTTACAGAACCAGGCAATTCGACCGTATTTGGCAACCGGCCTCGTCCACATTGCCACGTCGTCCATGAACCAGGCGGCGCGCAGGTGGACCAAATTGATATTGCCGAGTTCGTTGAGCTTTTCGTCCAGATCGTGGAAGCACTCGAAATGACCCGTCTTCCCCTTCACGTCCGAACCCATGGCCGTCAGGCTTACGGCCAGTTTGACGGAGGATTTTTCAAGCGCATCGACAAAGCGCTGGGCAACAGCGGGGTAGTGTCCCTCGATGTTGTTCCAATCGGTCTTCACCATCAGGAACGCAGCATCTGCATCGTGGAAAAATTGGTCAAGGTCTCCCTCTCCTGTGTCAAAGCTTCCCAGGAATGGCTCTGCTCCAAGCGCGACCAACCCGTCCAACCCTGGGCCACCTCTCGACAACGCTCTGACCTGATGCCCGGCGCTCAGCAGGGTCCGGGTCAGCTTAGCGCCAATTCGTCCCGTTGCGCCGACGACAGAAATTCGCATGACAGTCTCCATTCGATTGTTGACCGCCCGATAATAGACTATGGCAGTCCGCAAGAATTTGGAGATAATGCCAAATGATCTCCAAATTGGGCCAATCCGCAAAACTGCTGCGTTCCTGCTACGACGACTTCGATCCAGACTGGTCGGATCGCCTGGCTGTCGCTGTCCGCCTCGACTTCAGTGACTATGAAGCTGAGGTGCCCCAGCACCAGCACAAGCAAGGGCAGCTCATTTTGGCCTTGCACGGGGCAGTCACATGCAGGACGGAGAATGGCCTCTGGATTGTCCCACCGGACTGCGGAGTCTGGATACCCGGCGGCATACCGCATAGCAACCTGGTCACGTCCAACGCACGCCTGTCCTATCTGTTCGTTCAACCCGACGCGGCGACGCTGCCGCAGGAGTGCTGCACTTTGTCTGTGTCGCCGATGCTCCGCGAGATGATCCTCCGACTGGCGGATGTATCGGTCAACTCTGCTCCGGACGATCATGTTGGCCGTCTGGTGCGGGTCTTGTTGGACGAACTCACGCAGATGCCGATACAGGGCCTGGAGTTGCCCGCTTCCAGCCATCCCAAAATCAACGCGATCACCGCTGCCCTGATGGCGGAGCCGAGCGACCGTCGCACCCTGGTCGATTGGGCGGCACACGTTGCCATGAGTGAGCGATCCCTGAAGCGGCTGATGGTCCAGGAAACGGGGCTGACCTTCGGCCGATGGCGGCGGCAACTGCACCTGGTCATCGCATTGCGCGAACTGGCCAGCGGCGCGACGGTCCAGAGGGTGTCGAGCGACTTGGGATACGAATCTGCTACCGCCTTTATCGTCATGTTCAAGAAGGCATTGGGCACAACGCCAACGCGCTACTTCGCGAGCTGATTTGCCGAATGGCCAATTTCGGCAACGCTGGCCGGCCTTTGCGGCACGTGCCATGACCGCTTCGGGCCGACAGCAGACCAAAGGCGTTGGCAAGGCCACAAGCGGAAGTTGACGTGTGATCCATCCAGGATCGTGATCCGCCAGATCGATTATTAAACTGGGGCTGAAAGTGATCGCCTACGACATCGAGCAACTGGACGGCAAGGTTAGAGGCGCTTTCCTTCAAGGCGTTAATTCCGGAAAAACTGGAGTGATCGTTCTCGGCGGCTCCAGCGGCAGAGTCGATACGGCAAGGGCGGGATTGTTGGCAGAAGTCGGGGCTCGCACACTGGCGTTGCAATGGTTTGGAGGAGCTAATCAATCGCCAGGAATCTGCGAAATACCCCTTGAGACTTTCATCGACGGAACGGACCTTCTGGTGTCCAGAGGATGTGAACGAATAGTTATGGTTGGAACCTCGAAGGGCGCTGAAGCAGCCCTGCTTGCTTCGACCATTGATCAGCGTATCAACGCAGTCATAGCAATTAGTCCTAGTTCTGTGGTTTGGGGCAACATTGGCGCGGGCGTTGACAGAATAGCTTGGCCTGAGCGTTCATCTTGGTCGTTTGGTAGAGCCCCACTAGACTTCGTTCCCGCCGATATCAACTGGCAGAAGGAATACCGGGATGGACTCGTTTCCTATCGGTCATTTTTTGAAAGATGCCTCACAAACGATCTTCAAGCGAATAGACGAGCACGAATTCCAGTCGAAAATTCAGCCGCTGATTTGATCCTTGTCGCTGGCGGTAGCGATGCGCTCTGGCCATCGGACGATTTTGCTCGGGAGATAGTTCAGTCCAGGCATGCGCATGGCAGATCGGCAACGCTGATCTTTGATCAAGATGCTGGGCATCGCATTCTATTTCCCGGCGAGACGACGCCACGATCAACCCTCCACGCATACGGCGGAACTGACGAAGCCGATGCAAGGCTTGGGCAGAAGGCATGGCGAGCTATAGCCGCGATGCTATAGGTTTGTCGGTATCGCGCCAGTAGGCGACATCTGGATGATACACTGTAATCACCGATGTGGCTGTCTATAGGTCCCACTTCGGTCCGTCTGTTGACAGGACGATTTCCACCGGATCACCACACACTTCAACAAGCGGCCCATCGGTCTCATTCCAGCGGAATAGGTTGAGATGCCACCCACCGGGTATCATGCGAGACCTGTCGATGATGCCGTCTGCGCCTGCTGCTCGCGCAATATTGACAGCCCGCCACGACGCCGGTTCGCGTCCTTCCGACAATGCTGTTCGCCAAGATTCGTTAGATTACTCGCGATCTATCCCGAGGCGTTTACAAGCCTCTTCATCATGCTGGTCGAGTACCATCGCGTCGACGACCCTCAGCGGAACGACAACGCGCGGATATCCGTCCTCGCGCATGTAGCCAGCTATAGCGCGTATGGACCACTCCAATGCGGCGCTCGTGTAAAGGGTCCGCTCGCCAGGACGATGATAGCGCCCTGCACTGTTCGGTCCCGGCGGGTCCAACACTTGGTGAACTCTATCCGTCACAACAGAGCGGTAGAATGTACCGGAAATTTCCTTGAATACATCACGGGCTTCGGCCATCGCGGTAGGTCTTTCGCGCGGGGATCATTTTTACGTCTATGAAAGATGCATGACACTGGCGTGACGTCCGCTCAGGGCCGACAATAGCCTTCGGCCGCCAAAAGCGGTCAAAGGACACCTCGTCTCAAATCGAAGCTTACGCCCCCGCCGGCCTTTCCGAAGCAATTCACGAGAACGACTTCACGCCTCGTGAAAGTGTCCTCATCGCTCCTCCATTCCTTGAAAGCGATCCTCACTGCATACAGTCGAGGGGGATCGGAATGCGGGGCTCCGAGGCTCTGCGTCTCAGGCGAATAATCGCCGGGAACGGTCACCAAGACTTCGCAACAGTCGGGATTGATCGCCAGGAAATTGGACACGGACGTATAGCGCCACGGATTGCTCGCCGTCCGCTGATGACCGATTTCATGAGCGATTCCGGCTTGGACATAACGGTCTGCGGCACCGGCGATGAGGGCCTCATGTGTTACACTTTTGCAGCGTATCTCTTCTTCGGCCGAAAGAGCCTTGGCAGAGAAGCTGGCTGCATTATCAAAAGGTGCTGTCAACCACCCATAGCCCAAGTCTATGATTGCTCCGCTGGACAAGAACAGAGCGATAAGGAAGGCTGTGGCCAGGACGATCTTCGAAGTCGATGGTCTGCCCGTCATTAAGTTTATCTCCAAACGGTCATCGGCGTTATTGGTTGGATGCCGATTTGATCACATCGGACATTAAGTCAGCAATGGGCCGAGAGCGGACATCCATGGAAAACCAAAAGTGCCATCAGGCATTTGCAGCGATGCGGCTCAGAATAAATTGATCATCGTTGGCACCGCGCCGGTCACGAATGCCCTATGAGGTGTTCGACGAGGCGGGGCGCTTCTTCGGTGATTGCCAATATGATGCCTGACTTGCGTGTGGAGGCGAAATCCAGTCCGGCAAAGTAGAGGCCCGGCAAGACGCCCACCCCATCGGCGTGAACGGGCTGCCCGGCAGCATCCAGCGCACCGGGAAGTCTCATAAAGCTGAAATCGCCCTTGAAGCCCGTGCACCACACCAGGCTGGTGATGCCGGATAGGGAGAGATCGAGCGAATTGATAGCCGGGTCCGGCCGACGCCACGCGACCGTCTCCGCCGGGTCGGGCTGCGAAACCGGTGCGTCGATCCCGGTGCGGCCGACATAGTCGTCAATATGGCGTTTGGCATTGTCAGAGGCTTCATCCGCAAAACGAACATTCGTTTCGAGATCGTCGGCGAAAGAGAGGCGGCCGCCACCCGCAACCCCGGTCAATCGCCCGAGAAGCACGATACCCTGTGCGCCAAGCCCTTGAAGGCTGATCGTGTGTTCCGATCCGAGCACACCACGCGGCGGGATGCGTCCCGCAAGCCGAATGACCTCCTCTCGCCGCACGTCGAGAAGCCCGCTTTCGAGGAGCCAGATCATGATGTCGCGACCCCGATAGCGGCGTGGAAGCCGCCCGACGCGACTGGTCGCAAGGAAGACCGTCCGGCCCGCTTCCGCCAGCTCCTCCACGATCTGGGCGCCCGATTGGCCGCTTCCGACCACCAGCACTGCTCCGCCGGGCAGATCGGCAGCGCTGCGATAGCCGGAAGCGTCGATCTGGCAAAGGTCAGGCGGCAATGCATCTGGCGGGATCGGGCGCACGGGACAATTCAGGTTGCCGCTTGCGACGATCACCTTCCGCGCCCGAAGCGTGCCCTGCGAGGTGGTCAGCCGATAGACGCCATCCTCCCGCGCGAGTTCGCTCACCGCGGTATCCGCTTCGATCGGCAGCCCGTTGCGGCCGGCGAAGTCTTCAAGGAGAGCGACGAACTGATCGCGCGTGAAAACACCATAGGGATCCGGACCCTCATAGCGGTCGCCAGGCATGACGGTCTGCACGTTGGGCGTATTCATCCGAAAGGACTCCCAGCGCTGCGTGCGCCAGGTCTCGCCTATGCGACCCCGCTCCAGGACGCTATGACGCAGGCCCCGCCGTGCCAGCCAATAGCTGACACCGAGGCCCGCCCAGCCGGCGCCGATGACGACGACATCAAGAACATCGGCACTCCCATTCTTCTGCCACGATGATCTCACGAGCGGCATCCCCCAGCCATCCCCGCGCGGCATTAAGCCTTGTTCACGACAATGAGTCCAGCGTCGCCGATCTCCGTCCGACTGGCCCCGGCCGTGCCTCGTGCTGATGCCACGCATGGCATCGCAGACCTCAGCCATTTCCCATCTGGTAGCCAAATGACCGCGTCGCGCCGACTGCAGTCACGGCGCAGAAGCACGAGGATCAGTCATCGTGGCTGCCGCGTCGACGCGATCGATCCGGCAAATTGCCCGATCAGGCAGGAACATAGGTCAATCTGATCGCCTCCTCGCCGATCCGATCGCTGGCGACAAGGCGGAGCGGCGGCCGGGGGCCGGTGAAGAACGGCTTGCCGCGGCCGAGCACGACGGGGTGGAAGTAGAGCCGATATTCATCGATAAGGCCGAGGTCGGTCAGGCTTCCCGCAAGGTCCGGCCCGGCGACTTGGATCTCCCCGGCAAGCCCGGCCTTCAGCCCGCGGATCGCCGCCTCGACATCCTCCGCGACAAGGGTGGCATTGGGGCCGACCGACTGCAACGAGCGCGACACCACCCATTTCGGCTGGCTCCGCCACGCCATCGCGAAGTCGCGTAAATCCGGGGTCCATTCAGGATCGTCATCGTCCCAGTAGCGCATGACCTCGTACATGCGGCGTCCGTAGAGGCTACCGCTCAGGCCGCGCACCTGCTCGATCCAATGGCGAAAGAGGGTGGCGTCGGGCGCAAATTCCTGGTGGTCGACGTAGCCATCCAGCGACAGGTTCATTCCGAAGACGAGCTTCGCCATGTCATATTCTCCATCCCGGGTTCTTCAGGATAGCTTACGCCACTGATAGGGGTAAGTGAGCTAGGCATAAATTGCACGATTTACCGGTATTGTGGAGCAAGCGCCGCAAGAACCTGACGAGCACTAACGTCCGCACGCCACGTTGATGCGCGGCGCGACGAAGGCCGATGATCATCGTAGTGCTGGCGCCCCACTTTATCTTACCAATCAGGATTGACATTCTTCGCGTTGACTGCTTCTGCGAACTTTTCATTCTAGCGATCTATAGATGTACTGTCATCCAGGATCGTAGTTGCAATAATCAGGACAATGTATACTTTGCGAGCAACGCGGGGAGAGGTAAATGGCAGCAAAAAATTCCGGAACCTTAGCGGTGCTGATTGATGGCGACAACGCTTCGCCGAAGATCGTCGTCGGTCTCATGGCGGAGATCGCCAACTGCGGAACGGCCAGCGTCAAACGCATCTACGGCGACTGGACGGGTCCGAACCTAAAGGGCTGGAAGGAATGCCTGCTCGAATATTCAATCCAGCCTATTCAGCAATTCGCCTATACGACCGGAAAAAACGCGACCGACGGCGCAATGATCATCGACGCCATGGACTTGTTGTATACTGGTCGTTTCTCGGGCTTCTGTATCATCTCCAGTGACAGCGATTTTGCGCGACTGGCGGCGAGAATCCGGGAACAATGCGTCACTGTCTATGGGTTCGGTGGGAGGAAGACGCCTCGTTCCTTCATCACGGCCTGTAATAAATTCGTCTATTTCGACGTCCTCAATGCTCAGGCTGCAGAAGTCGACGAAGCAGCGGCCCCCGCCCAAAAAACCACAGTCCAGGCCAAACCTACGGCTACGAAGGCGCCGTCTAAAAAGGCTGGATTGGATAAAGCGACACGAGACATGTTGACCAAAGCGATCACCGCAACTTCTGATCAAGACGGTCGAGCAAATCTAGCTGAAGTGGGAGGGCATCTGGTGAAGCAAGCGCCTGACTTCAAACCACGCAAGTACGGCTTCCCCAAGTTGAAGGATCTCGTGAGGTCGTCAGGTATCGTCGATGTAGAGCACGCACCGAATAACCCGAAAACAATCCTAGTTCGCCTTAAGAAGGCGTAAGCCAGCAATAGACGTGAGACCGGGATTGCCCCGCCAGCCGATCGGGCAACGCGTCGCGGACCAGGGAACAAAGTTATCTGGCGAAAGTAAGGGTGCTGAGCCGTGCAGAGGCAAAGCATTGAAGTGCTGCCTCCCAAGCTACTTCAGCATCTCTGCACGGCTCACCGAACAGTAACCCGGCCGCGGCTGAAATTGTTCCCGCTCGCTCTTTTCGCCCAGATCCAGAATCGCCTAAACCTGTCATTGTGGCTGTCGCAAAACTCCCTATCCTGCGATGTTGCAGACGGCGGTAAAATCATTGCCGGTTTGATCTCGCAACGGGAAAGGCAACCATAGCGACATGGAGGAAAAGAAACGCTGGACCAACCATAGTCAGATGTCCGATCCAATCCATCACAGGCCTTTGATGGCGGATTTGCCGAACGGGGTCGGGCGATTGAATGAAATTATTCAAGGCGTGCTCGTTCACGCCGATTGGGCAGCAGAATACGGTCTCGACCAAACAAGGTTGGACGCATCGGCGAGAAAAACATTGCCGATCGCGCAACGCTTCGACGATGTGTTCGCCAGAGATCCTCAGCCGCTCCACTGCCGGCGTCCCGCAGAGAGACGATCCACCGGCACGTGTCGCGATTTTGCACTCGCATTGTCTTCGATCCTTCGCAGCAAAAGTGTTCCCGCACGCGTGCGCTGTGGCTTCGCCTCCTACTTCTCGGCAGGATGGGAGGATCATTGGGTTTGTGAATATTGGAGCGCGGCAACCAGACGCTGGCATTTGAGCGACGCGCAAATCGACCGGATGCTGAAAGAGAAAAAACAGATCAAGTTCGACCCAGCCGACGTACCGCGTGACTTTTTCATGCCCGCAGGAGAGGCCTGGCTGAAATGCCGTCGAGAGACGGTCGATCCTCAGGCATTTGGCCACGGTGAGGTGAATGGCCTGTGGTTTGTGAAGATCAATGTCATCAGAGATCATTACGTGCTGAATGGCCGAGAAACCTCCGATTGGGATCGGTGGCGCGAAGCAGATTCTTCTCAAAGGCTGATACGTCCGCAAGACCTGCCGCTGCTGGACAAACTCGCCCATGATCCCGCGCAGGATTTGATCGAGGTCTTGCCGGACTGGCTGTCATGAGATGCCTGAAGCCGGCTAGGCTTAAAGTCTTTTCGCGCGGTTTAGTGGGATTCATTCCCGCTGCTTGTGGTTGGATCCTCGGTCAAGCGAACTTCAATAACGGAAATCATGCTTGGAAAAAGCTTATCTGATAATCTTCGAATTCACCTGATCTCTCCGGCTGAACAAGCTCTACGACGAATGTACGATCAGGAAATTGCCACCCAAGCTTTGCGATGTAGATTTCGCGCAGGCGTTCGCCCAGGATCGCCAGCTTGTCGCCGGCTACATCCGTGCATGCCGAGTGCTGAATGTCAGCGATGTGAAAATGATTCATCACCCATTCGATAGACTGGCGCGTTGCCTCAGGATTTCGTTCAAAGGATCGCAAGCCCTCCAAATTGAAACCGTCAACGAGAACGTATTTTTCAAACGCGACGAAGCGGGGCCAGAATATCTCTGAATAGCCTACTGCGAGCGAGAAATTTCCGCTGTTGGCGGTCCAGTCCCGGAGGCTGATCCCTCGACCATCATTCCAGGCTGCGAGTTCTGATTTCATACTATCTGGAATGTTCGCCAATCGTGCCCTCCCGGTCATGTAAACGTGCCGAGACCAGAAGAGCCTAACTCGTCGCTTCTTTCAAGGAACGGTGGGAACTCTTGGCGTCCGGTTGCGCCGGAAGCTGCCCACCCCGCCCCGAACCATCGTCATCTTCACTGCGGCCGGCGCTATGCCGTTGGTCAGTGATCTCAAGGAAGGGTCGGCGCGCGCATGTAGCGGGCTGTCGCGTAGACGACCGTCGCTATGATGGCAAGGAGGAAACCAAGACTGGTGGTGACGGTACCGGGGCCGAGGCCGCCATATTCCATCGGCTGGGACAGGAGGTCGCCGAAGGATGCGCCGAGCGGGCGGGTCAGGATGTAGGCCAGCCAGAAGGCGGTGGTGGCATCCAGCCTGAACTTGTAATAGGCCACGGCGATCACCGCGATGATGCCGCCAAACAGAAGGCCCGTGTTCAGGTAGCCCAGTTCGAAGTGTTCCGCGACCTGGTCGCCGACCGAGGTGCCGAGGGCAAAGGTGAACAGGATGGCGAGCCAATAGAAGCTCTCGCGCCGTGGCGTCAGGATCGAGTGGATGGAGAGCGTGCGGTCCACTCCCTACCAAATGGCAAAGGTGACGGCGAGCGCAATGCTGAAGCCCACCGTGGTGGTCATCAGCGAGACCCCGAAATTATCAACGAGGTTATCGGTGACAAGGGTGCCCACGACGCTGATCAGGACGACCGTCAGCCAATACGACCACGGAACATACTTGCCCTGGTAGAACTGGATGGCGAGCGCGCAGAGAAACACGCAGGCCATGAAAATCGACGTGGCGGTAAGGCCATAGCCGAGGTTGACGTTGAGAAAGTCTGCTGCGGTCTCCCCCATGGTGACCGCCAGCAGCTTGATCAGCCAGAAGTCGACCGTGACCTCGGGGACGCGGCTGGCAGATTGACTGAAGCCGTGTGCGAATGATGTGCTCATCTTGGTATCTCCTGAGGTCACGGGCGCGGCTTACTTGCCAAGAAGCTTCATGGCGTCCGTCAGGAACTGGTCGGCACGCTTGTCGTCATCGGCATTGCAGCGCTCGACCGCCTTGGTTTCCAGCTCGTCGGCCTTCTTCATCACCTCGGCCGACACCTTGGCGGTCCCCTTGGCCGCGCGGTATTCCTTCAATACGTCCTCGCACGGGCGCGAGGCTGCATTGGCCTGCGCGACGAAGGCTGCGGAGCCGAGCGTGAGGGCGGTGAAGATCAGTTTGGCGGAACGGTTCATGGTGTTTGGCGCAAGGCTTAGGAGAAACTTAGAGCCGCCGGATCAGGCGAGAGGCCATTCGAGAACGACCCGCAGGCCGCGTCCTGCAGGATTGTCCATCAGCCGGATGGTGCCACCGTTGCGGCCGGCCAGATTGCGGGCGATCGCAAGGCCGAGGCCGCTTCCATCTGTTTTAGACGGATCGATACGGTAGAAGCGGTCGAACACGCGCTCGCGCAGTTCGGCTGCAATCCCCGGCCCGTTGTCGGTCACGGAGAGAACCGCGTGATCGTTGCGTGTCAGCACGGCAAGATCCACTTGCCCGTGGTCCGGCGTGTATCGCAGCGCATTGTCAACGACGATATCGAGGATGGCGGCCAGTTCCACGGGGTCGCTCCTGACCACGCAGGGAACCGATTGCACCATGCCGAGATCGATCGCTTTTGCGTCGGCCGCTGCCAGGAACCGGCTCAGGCACTCTTGAAGCGCTTCGCCAAGATGGACTGGGGCCGCCTCGCGGCCGGCCCCCTCGCCGCTCTCGCTGCGAGCCAACCTGAGAAGCTGGGTAGACACCTGTGTCGCCCTGCGCACGCCGGCCTCCAGGTCGGCGACGGCCGCGTCGCGCTCCTCCGGCTGCCCTGCCTGCCTGAGATTATCGATCTGGAGGGAAAGTGCCGTGATCGGTGTCCTGAGCTCATGGGCCGCATCTGCAAGAAAGGCACGCTGTTGCTCCAGCGTGGCGCGGACGCGGTCAAACGCGCGGTTGATCGCCAGCACCAGCGGACGCACCTCCACAGGGGCGTCCTTGACCGAAAGAGGGTCAATGTCCTCCACGACGCGGCTTTCCACCCGGCCGGCCAGGATATGGAGACGCTCCATGATCGCACCCACCAGCCAATAGGCGGCAAGCCATGACAGGGGTATGGCCAGCAGGAACGGCCATGCGGTGTTCCAGGCGGCGTCCGCCGCAAGCTCATCGCGCTCGGCCGTGCGCTGGGCGACCATGACGGTACGGGCTGGATCGCCCTTATCGGTAAAAAGCCGCCACTCCTCCCCATTCGCCAGAAAGGTGGAGAATCCGCCAGAGGCGGGTGGTGGGAAAACCACACGCGGATCGTTCGTTCGGGTCGCTCGCGCATCCGCGAAAGTGATCCTGACAGCCACAATCTCATCGCTGGAGGCTCCCGCGCTCGCCAGAGGTTCAAGACCGCTGCCATCGCCGACCACATGAGCGATCTGCTGGAGCTGGAAGTCCAGGATGCTCCACGCCTCAAGACGTGCGCTGTAATAGGAAAAGGCTGCGGCAAAGGCCGCAAGAGCCGTTAAAAGCGCGGAAAAGACGAGAATGAACGAGCGGCGGAGCGACATGTCAGGCCTTCGGGATCATCCAGCCGGCGCCGCGCACATTGCGGATAACATCCTTATGGAAGCGCTTGCGGATATAATGGATCAGAACGTCTATCGCATTGCTTTCGATTTCCTCGCCCCAGCCGTAGATACGCTCTTCAAGCTGACCGCGCGAGAGGATCAAACCCGGTCGCTCTGCCAGTGTCCGCAGAAGTGCGAATTCCCGCGCAGACAGGGTTTCCGTTGCCTCCCTGAACGTTACAGCATGCGTTGCGAGATCCAGCGTCACCTCTCCCGCCTGAATCAGCGACTGGGCATGCCCGGCCTTGCGGCGCATCACCGCCCGGATACGGGCCAGCAGCTCATCGAGCTCGAAAGGTTTCAGCACATAGTCGTCGGCGCCGAGGTCAAGGCCCTTCACACGGCTTGGCAGATCGTCGCGTGCGGTGAGGATGAGGATGGGAACGCCTTTGCCTGCCTTGCGGATCGATTCCAGCACCTGCATGCCATCGATCCGGGGCAGCCCGAGATCCAGCAGGACAACGCCGTAT
The DNA here is from genome assembly GCF_019685155.1 of Rhizobium sp. NZLR1b. NCBI lineage: Bacteria > Pseudomonadati > Pseudomonadota > Alphaproteobacteria > Hyphomicrobiales > Rhizobiaceae > Rhizobium > Rhizobium sp. NZLR1b. The sequence continues at coordinate 137,324 of NZ_JABDWC010000017.1, read as the reverse complement.
TCCACAAGGCCGACGGCTTCCAGCGCAGCCTTTCCGTCCGTCACCCAATCCACGGATATGGCATGCCGCCCCAACCCTTTCAGCAGGGCTTCGGCAATCATCCGGTCATCTTCGACAAGCAACAATCTCATATATCAAACGTAAGCGGTCTGGTGAAACTTGTCTTCTGCTGACTGGGGCAGACGACAGGCATAAAACCATACGGATCGATTTTTCCAGCAGCGCCGTCTGCCGAGGACGTCCCCGCCCCCACCTTACAAATCCGTAAGTTGTCGCCAAAGCGCCTCCTCAGCTAGAGTGCTTTAGGGCATGCCGGGAATGATCGGGGCTGATGCGGATCCTGCTTATCGAGGACGATCGGAAGACGTCCGATTATATCGCCAAGGGCCTTTCCGAGGCAGGCCATGTCTGTGACGTGGTCGGCGACGGCCGCGATGGGCTGTTTCAGGCGCAGCGCGAGGCCTATGACGTCATCGTCGTCGATCGCATGCTGCCGGGGCTCGATGGGCTGGCGATCGTTCGCTCGCTCCGGGCTGCCAAGATCGGCACATCGGCGCTGTTCCTGACGTCGATCGGCGGCGTCGACGACCGGGTCGAAGGGCTGGAGGCGGGCGGCGACGATTATCTCACCAAGCCTTTCGCCTTCTCCGAGCTGATGGCGCGCGTCAATGCGCTTGGCCGCCGGCCGCCGGTGCAGGAGCAGAAGACGGTGCTGAAGGTTGCCGATCTCGAGCTCGATCTGATCCGCCGCGAAGCCCGCCGCGCCGGCCAAGTGATCGAGCTGCAGCCGCGCGAGTTCACCCTGCTCGAGGCGCAGAAGGCTGGCGCGCCTCTGATTCCTCGCCGGGGCAGATCATCGAATATGCCGAGCCGGAATTGAAGTGTTGGATGCCGATGCCCTCGGCCAATCTCGCTCGCATCTCGATGCCCTCCCCCTGGGAAGGCGACGACGCCCAGCAGCTCGATGGGTCGGGGATTTAAGAGATAACACTCATCGATAAAGTCTTCAGCCCGCGCGGATCACCGCGCGGCGTCATCCGCGAGAAGTGTGGCTGACTGACTGCAACGAGCGCGACACGGCCCACTTCGGCCAGCGCTGCCATGAGTTTCAGGTGTTGACATCTATGCAGAGGTTGATGGCTGTTGACCGCTTATTCTGAGTCTACTGTGAATAGCGCACCCACCATAATGAGACTTCGTGTCGCCCTTTTCCGTAATCGAAATAATCCACCGGCAGACCAGCCGCTATCTTAGCATCCGACATCGCCATTCGTTCCGCCATGCATGAGTTATCAAGCATTGCCGAGCGCAATGGCGGGGCCGTCGTGCAATATCTCGGCGATTCCATTTTCGTCATGTGGAATGCCCCGGTCGACGATATCAGCCATGCCGAACATGGTTGGCGATGCGCACTGGCGATGAAAGCGGCGGTCGACGGCTTGAACGAAGCCAATCTCAGCAATGGCCGCCCCGAGCTCCTGACGCGATTCGGATTGCACACCGGCCCGGCCGTCGTCGGCAGCTTCGGGGCGATTTCGCGTCAGCAGTACACGGCGATGGGCGATACGATCAATGTGGCATCACGGCTGGAAGGCATGAACAAGGATCTGAACACATCGATCCTGACAAGCGCCGCCACCCGCGCCGCCGTCGCCGACCGCTTCGACTTTCGCCCCTTCGGCCTGGCCCCGGTCAAGGGACGCGCCGAGAAGGTCGACATATGGGAGCTTGTCGGGGAAATCAGCGACGAGAGCAGATCCTGCGATCGATGAATGACGGCGCAGGTCGAAGCCGATTCAAGATTCACTTTGGAGAGGTAGATGATGGCACGAGTCTTAAGCGATGATCTTCGATTGCGAGTGTTGAAATATGCGGAATTGTGTAGCAACGGAAAGGTGCCCATCATTCCAGCTTCTCGAAGAACCGCCACGGCCGGTTAAGTCCACTAGCTTGCTCCCCCGAAAATCTAAACTCTCGAAGAGGATTTCCATGCAAAGTTCGCGCAAGGACCTGCTGATCGCACTGGCTCTGATAGCTGCGGGCTTCGTTGCCTTTTTTCTTTTTCTCTATCTCACAGGACACGATCCGGACGAGCGTCCATTGACCCTGATCGAATGGGTGATCGGTGGCATCCTGATCGTGCCGGGGTTTGGATATCTCGTGAAGTGGAGACGGGCGAAGGATGGCTAGAGCAATTCCAGAAAAAGTGCGAAGCGGTTTTCCGTCCGGAATTGCGTAAAAACAAAAATTTAGAGCGGTTCTGCGCTTCCGTGAAAAGCTGAACCGCTCTTGCTGCTCAGTTGAGCTCCTGCGCGAGTCCGACAAGAAGCCCCTCAGGCCCGCGGATGTAGCAAAGCCGATAGGACTCCTGATACTGAACGACTTCGCCCACTAGCTCCGCGCCCCGCGCACGCAGTCGTCCAAGCGTCTCGTCGACGTCGTCGACGGTGAACATGGCACGGAGGTAGCCAAGCGCGTTAACCGGGGCATCGCGGTGATCGGCGACGACAGTCGGCCGCAGGAAGCGGGAGAGTTCTAGCCGGCTGTGTCCGTCCGGCGTGCGCATCATTGCGATCTCGACATGCTGATCTCCCAGTCCGGTGACGCGCCCGGCCCACTCTCCCTCAATCGTGGCCCGCCCTTCGAGTTCGAGGCCCAGTTCGCGAAAGAAATCAATCGCCACGTCGAGGTCTTCGACGACGATCCCTACGTTGTCCATCCGCTTGAGCGCCATGCTTGTACTCTCCCACTTGTCGTTCGATTTCCTTCCAGGACGTGCATGGGCCATCGCTCCCGACATCGCTATCAGAATCTTTAGGGAAAATGTCTGGAAGGATCGATCGGGCGCGCACTCTGCAATTCCGAACAATAAAAAAGGCCGGGCGAAACGCACCGACCTTCTCAACATCGCTCTTCACACCAGTGCCAGTACATCCGTGGTCAAGGGCAGATTAACGACTTCGGCGTCGCGAACGCTCCTGTGGAGCACTCACCAGCGATGCCGATGGGCAGTATGTAGCCGCTGATTGTGTTCAATTCAAGTCCACAGCGTCAAGTTATGCCGGACTAGGTCCTGTTGACAAAGTTCTCCATCATCGAATTCCAGCGAGAGCGTGGGAAACGGGTCGGCGCGCAGAGCTTCGAGACGCTCGGTCGTGCGGCGACCTGACGCAGAGCGCGCATGTGCCTTCGTTCGGCGTAGTCCGCCCCGAACAGCAAGAAGTCACGGACGAACGCATTCATCTTACCGAGCACACGCTGGATCGTGCGGCCCGAAATCTTGCAGACGCCGTCCTCGTCGACGACGAGGACGCGGAGATGATGATAATCGCCTCCGGGCTTCACGAGCCTCGTCATGATGCTCCCGGTGCTCTCCCAGTCGCCGCTGTTCGAAACCGCGGTCTGTGCCGCCTCCTCGATGAGCTTGCTGACGACGGTTCCGTACCGGGCGGAGCGGTTACAGCTATCGATCGCCGTCGTCCGTCCGCCGGGCAGCGAAGCCGCCGCATACCAGTCCGCCGCCCGGATCTACGTCGGCGGCCGCCGCTTCGAATCCGGCAGGGTTGTCGACTTCTCGAAGGAAAAGCCCCAGTCGGCGCTTGAACGAAGTTTGTTGGAATGCGTTTACCGCGGTATTCATGAAAGGAAAATCCCATGAACAAGCTCATGATGACCGCAGCCGCAGCTACCCTCGGCGTCGTTCCCTCGTTCGTCCCGGCAGCAGAGGCTGCCAGCCAGCCCAAGCAACCGAAGCATGCCGCTCAGCAGGTCGTAAATACACCGAAGACCCGTCTTGGAACCCTATCTTGCGAAGTCGCAGGTGGCGTCGGCATGGTCCTCGGTTCGAGCAAGGCGATCGACTGCAGCTTCAAGCAGAAGACCGGCAAGGTTGAGCACTACACCGGTACGATCGGAAAGCTCGGCCTTGATATCGGCGTAACCGGCAAATCGTACCTTAGCTGGGTCGTCGTCAATACTGCCCCTACGCGCGTAGGCGACGGCGCCCTTGCGGGTACCTATGTCGGCGCGTCAGCCAGTGCGTCCGTCGGCGTCGGCCTCGGTGCCAACGCGCTGGTGGGAGGAAATGCGAAGAACTACGCATTGCAACCACTCAGCGGTGAAGCCGGAACCGGCCTGAATGTGGCTGCAGGCGTCTCCCGTCTCCAGCTTAAGGCTGCGCGGTAGCGCTAGGAATTGCCTAAAACGCGAATCTAGGAGTTGCGTGAAGCGGCCAAGGGTGCTTGCCTGCTTTAGCCCATAGCGGACATGGGCTAAAGCACTTTTCTCTCATTTTCCAATGACATCATCTATAATTGCGCCGAATCGCCGGGATACAATATGACAAGTTCAGCCCGCTCCGCCGAAGGTCGCGCCCGCTTTGAAAATGTGCAACGGGCGGTCCGCCTATCGGCAAGACTTAGCGCGATCGGCTTCGACGATCTTCCCGGCCTGCGCTCCGCCTTTGAAGAGCTAGTAGGAAAGCCAGTGGGCGATCGGTTCATGGTGATCCCTCCTTTCTCGACCGACTGCGGCTTGAACATAAGCGTGGGAGCCAACGTCTTCATCAACCAGGGTTGCCACTTCATGGATATGGGCGGCATCGCTATCGGTGATGACGTAATGATAGGGCCGAAGGTAACCATTGTTTCCGCGGGACACCCTGTGTCTCCTTCGAAGCGTCGAAACGGTATCACTGCGGCACCTGTCATCATTGGCAAGAATGTCTGGATCGGCGCTGCGGCTACCATCCTCCAAGGCGTCACCATTGGTGAGAATGCCGTAATTGCAGCCGGAGCAGTGGTTAGTCGAAGCGTCCCGGCGAACTCTATGGTAGCCGGGGTGCCAGCCCGAGTGATCAAGCATCTGTAGTCGAGCCTCTCGCCATGTCCGACATTGGCCCAAACCGGGCTTCCTTCTCAATGCAGCTAGCCGCAATCAGTCCCTCGTGGTTTGAGTGTGAATAGGCCTCGAACATTGACCCTTTACTTGTCTTCACGCCCGTAGTTGATGGCCCCTTGAATAGGTGGCATCATCATGAGCATGGGTTTAGACCGCAAACAGCAGGTACGCGGGACGACGCCGCCGTTGGAAAGTGTCATTGCGAGCTGGTACGAGAACGCCAGTTTACTCGACAGCTACAGCATTGACTTGGGTGCATCGGAACAGTCGAGCATGCGCGAGCTGGCGACGCGGACACTCGTCAATCCACCCGCGTGGCAAAAGGCGTTGATCGCGCTGCGCGACGCCATGGTTACGCCCTTTGGCATCAAAACCTCCGATACGGTCAAGACGTCCCGAGACAGCCATGAACGGGTGGACTTCTTCCCGGTGCACTGGGAGGGCAAGGACGAAATTGTGCTCGGTACGGATGACCGACACCTGGACTTCCGGCTATCTCTGCTCCGACGCCATTCTCCAATAGGCACGTTGCTGATCGCAACAACCGTTGTGCATACCCACAATGCCTTGGGCTTCACCTATCTCAACGCGATCAGGCCTTTTCATCACCTCGTGGTCAGGGCCAACCTGGCACGCTGTGCACAAACACAACTGCAGTAGCGCTGCAGAAACCTCGAATTTCGAACGATAAAACACGGCGGGGCGAACGCGCCCCGTGCTTCGTCTCACACGGTCCACTCTGAAAAGCCCTGCCATTCCAGGCCAACCGCATGGGGCAGAATTCTTGATTTTTGCACGATACCGTCAACCCCCCTTATCAGTTTGGCGACGGTTGAGAGAGAACTGAACGACCATCGCCTCGCTCGTCGAAACCTGCAAACTCAACGGCGTTGATCCGCTGGCCTATCGGACCGCCACGCTCACCGCCATCGTCAACGGCCACAGACAGAGCCGGATCGATCAACTGCTGCCAGATTCCTGTCGCAGGACCGCTGAAGGTCATGAGGTTGCGGCAGGACGCCCGCGGTCATGCGTGCCGCCATACCTTGATTGCGGAAATCACCAGGATCACAGCAAGGGCAGGCAGCAGCACGACACTCGGGACGATGCCGAGGAGCTGTCCGCCGATAAACGCGCCAAGGATCGATCCAAGGGCCATGACGAGCAGGAACATACGGTTGCTTCTGATGACGGCAAAGCTTTGGTCACGGCTGTAGCGGGTAAAGCCGACGACCATCGTCGGCAGGCTGACAGCCAGGGAAAGGCTACCTGCGAGCTTGATGTCTGCGCCGAAGAGAAGAATGAGGGTTGGAATCAGAAGCTCGCCGCCCGCGACCCCGAGCAGGGATGCCACGATACCAATCACGAGCCCCGCGACCACGCCTGCTATGATCTGCGCAGTCCCCGTCACAAGGGCCGACCCGGCTGAGATTTCGTGACCTAACACCAGCACGCCCGCGATGATGAGCAGCAAGATGGCGATCACCTTGTAGAGCGTCTCGGACTTCAGTCGCGTCGCCCAGCCCGCGCCGAGCCAGGCACCCGCGAGACTTCCGGCCAGGAGGTTGACGATGATTGGCCAATGCGCCGCAATCTGGTCGAAAGGAACCGTCGCCGCCCGAAATGGCAGAGCGAATGCTACGACGACCAGGCTCATGGCCTTGTTGAGGATCACCGCCTCCAACGCTGCAAAGCCGAACGGAGCGATCAGAAGGGGCAGACGGAATTCTGCTCCTCCAAGTCCGATCAGGCCACCAAGGGTGCCGATAGCCGCTCCGCAGATAAACGCCGCTGGCCGATTGCTGGAAAGGTCCTTCAAGGCGGGATCGGCCATGGCGTTATGTTCTCAAGGAAATCACGGGCCACGACCTATGACCCGGAAGCCGCGCATCGACAAGGGTAGCATGGCGTGTGTCACCGCGAGTGGCGCATGGCAAACCTGCGAACCATGCGGCGCCCAGAACATGAGTTTCTCGGTCAACCTGCCTATGTCGCCGAGTGCGCTCTTCACGTCATCCGTCTCTGTACATATGTAAGTATCCTGACTTTTGCAGCGAAAATCGTTGTGATTTTCATCGCAGAAATGGCACTGGATTGATTCACGCGACATGGTTGATAGGTTCAACCGCGCGATGATAAATTCAGTGCCAGATAACCTTGAAAGCCACACCCCATGACGACCGTGATCCGCCCCATCGCTTCGCCGGACGAGGCACAATGGCTGCCGCTGTGGCAAGGCTATCTGCGCTTCTACCGCCACCGCCTGCCGGAGGAACTCACGTCGCTCGCCTTTTCGCGCCTGGTCGATCCCGGATGCCAGCCGCATGGGCTGGTGGCCGAGCGCGGCGGCGCTCTGATCGGGTTTGCCCATTATCTGTTCCACCCGTCGACCTGGGCAGCCAACGACGTCTGCTATCTCGAGGATTTGTTCGTTTCGCCTGAGGCGCGCGGCAGTGGCGCCGGGCGGGCCCTGATCAAGGCGGTCTACGACTGCGCCGATGCGTCCGGCGCCGCCACCGTCTATTGGATGACGCAGGAGTTCAACGCCGATGGTCGTGCGCTCTACGATACGCTGGCGCGACGCACCTCTTTCATCCGCTACGAACGCTGACAGACCCGGATGCCGGCGGGCGTCGGCAAGGCGAAATCGACAACGATGCCGATATTCAGGCCTGGGCGCTCGCGCGGGATGATCGGATTGCATGTCCTGTCAAAGCTCTTCCGGGACGCGGGTGAGCTGTGGTTCGACCGACGTGAAGCGATCCCGGCCAAACAGTGGAATACGACCGGGATGCTGGCCCCACGTACCAAGCCTGTGAGGAACCTGACCATGACATGTCATATCTGCACCACCTGCGGCACTCAGTTCGGCGAAAGCACGGAGCCACCCTCTGCCTGTCCCGTTTGCGAAGATGAACGACAGTTCGTGCTGGCATCAGGTCAGGCATGGACGAACATGGCGGTCATCGCCTCGACCCATAAAATACTCTGGACCGAGGAAGCCAAGGGCGTTCACTCTCTTCGGATATTGCCGGAGTTCGGGATCGGCCAGCGAGCCTTCCTCATCGAAGGCCCCGACGGCAATATTCTGTGGGACTGCCTCAGCCTGCTGGACGAGGCCAGCATCACGAAAATTGCTGCCATGGGTGGCCTTGCGGCCATCGCGATTTCGCACCCGCATTTCTATTCGTCGATGATGGCGTGGAGTGAAGCCCTTGGCGACGTGCCTGTCCATGTTCACGCCGATGATCGCCAATGGGTGCGGCGATCAGGGCCGGCACTCAGCCCATGGACGGGCGAAATCTTCGAATTGAACCAGGCGACCCTGATCCGCTGCGGCGGCCATTTCGCCGGCAGTTCGGTGCTCTATTGCCCTTGGCTGGAAGACGGACGGGGCGCGCTGTTTGGTGGTGACACAATGCAGGTAACCCTCGATCGCAGATATGTCAGCTTCATGCGCAGTTATCCGAACCTCATACCGTTAAATGCGCGCGCGGTGAAAAGCATAGGAGAAGCGGTGCGTCCCTTTCGGTTCGAGGCGATCTACGGGGGATTTTCAGGCAGGACGATCAAACGAGAAGGATCGCATGTCGTGGAGAGATCAATCGCGAGATACATCCGGGCGATCGCGGACGACCCACAACAGGACTAGGCCGTGAACCCATAAGTCTTGATGACCGCCCTGGGTGGAACCCGTCATGCAAATCGACTAGTCGTAGTCCATGCTTAAGTTTGTAGAACAACAGCTCGGCCAAGGTTGGGTCGCCGAGCCAAATGCGCCAGAGCCTCAGGTTTCAGTTGCAGGCCCCTCGGTCAACGTCTGTTTCCGCTCGTATAGGCCCGTGCAAGACAGAAAACCGTCGGGTATTCTCAGGGCTTTGAACCTATTTTCGAAGGCCGGTCCGAAGTTTGATGAGACATGGGGCACTCTAAGCTTCATTGGTTGCAGCCGGTGGCGCTGGGACGACACCAACGATCATGAATGGTATAAGGTAGATGGCCATGGTCGCTACAGTGGCATAGCCCCGCGTTGGGGCGAGTTCTATGAGTTAGTTGGCCACGACACGATCCGCGATGCCGTGCCTTGGGAGACAATCCGGGCAGACACCGCTAACTCCCGACATTTCCTCTATTATTTTCGCGACGAAACGCTTGAGTTCATGGCCGAGGAGTGGTCTTTCATCCCTAGCCTGACGGTCTAATTTTGCGTTCGTTTGGAGCTGAGACTTTCCTGTAGTAGCGGAACCTGATTCAGATTCCAGGATGAGCCGCTATGATCTAACCGACGTTGAATGGCGCGTAGTTGCGCGGATTTTACGAGCTTGGGTTTAAGCGCCATCTCTCTCGCTCATTGAGCAAGCCGCCCCAAGGCTGCCACCATGACGGACGGCAACTTCGCGCAGCAGCGCGTTATATCTACACGATTATGCATCCGTTTCTTCAGGCTGGACTACGGAGACCATCACCGTCGTCCAGATAGCGAGCCTTCAAATCATTGGCGACCGATAGATAATAGTTTCGAGCAGTGGCGTTCATTTGGCGCTCCCCTAGCTCGCGCAGCGCTTTCATCTTGACTGTCATCGCCGCGCGGTTGCCGGGCTCGAGGTCGAGCAGATAGTCCGCTTGTTCTGCAGCCCACTGAAATTCACCGGCTGCGAGCGCCGCTTCAGCACTTTCCAGCATTTTGGCGGAGCCGCCCGACATCGCTACGAGTTTTCCCGCTCGCTCTTTCGCAGCAAGGGGCCAAATATTGGTTGGGTTACCATCGAACCAGCCTGCATTCTGGCAATAAATGCCACGGATCGACCACGGCACGGTCCCATAAAATTCCTGCAGGTAGGGATGCTGCGCTAGTTCTTCAGGCAACTTGATTTGCTGCACCAGCTCGTCAGGGGTCATACCCTTGGCAATGCCTTCAATCGTCTTTTCGTACACGAACTTGATGGCATCCCGATAAGCCGTCAGTGCGTTGCGAGCATCGGCCGCATTCTCGATCACACCCATGTGGCCGGGTACAATAAAATCCGGTTCGAGCGAGAGCAGCTTGTCCAAGCTCTCGATCCACTTGTCTACCGGGCGCGTCGGCAGGCCGCGCAACGGAGCGATATTCGGAAAAGTCTTCAGCAAGACATCGCCGGCGATGAGTACCTTTTGCTCCGGGAGCCATACCGAAATGTTGTCGTCCGCTTCCCCGGGGGTCAAAATCGGTTGAAGTGCGATACCTGCGATAGTGATGGGTTTCTCATCACCATCGAACGTATTGGTCGGCGGCAAAAAGCCTTGGCGGGTATGAGGCATCGTCCTGCCGTATTCCAACTGCGTGCCCGCGTTGATGAAGTCCTCGGCCGGAAGATGCATGCCGAAGGCATCGCCTCCATCGCGCTGACCGCGACCCATGCTGGGTGTCGCAGAACGCAAAAGCTCGTGGCTATAAATTCCTGGGCTCTCATTGCCCGCGAACACAGTCGCACCGCCCGTATGGTCGGGGTGATTATGGGTATAGATGATCGCCTGAACGGGACGAACGAGGTGAGAACCAAACGCCTCTACGATGGCCGTCGCATCAACAGGATTGGCGGCGGTATCAACGATAATCGAACCTCCCCGGCCGGCAATCAAGGTGACGTTGCTGGCCGAGTAGCCGATGGCGGCATATACCCCGTCGGTGACGTGGACGACGCGTGGCCGAAATTCCTCCGAATGGGCAATCAGCTTCTCCCTGCCAATGAACTCGTCCTGAGAACCGGTTTGCAGTGTGGGTTTAATGGTCATGGCATCCCGTTTCCGTCTGTCGTCGCGAAGGCATCTTACTAATCGGGGGCCTGAGGTCGAGAACTTCATGGCCGCAATTGAACCTATAGAGCCTTTGGAAACATATACCCTGCGGGATAATTCCACGGCAGAAGGCCCAGACTGAGCAGGGCCCCCGCACCTTACCAATCCGTAAGTTGTGGCCAAGCCGCCGCCTCGGCTAAATTGCCCGCTCCAGGCATGCCGGGAACGATCGGGCCGATGCGAATCCTGCTTATCGAGGACGATACCAAGACGTCCGACTATATCGCCAAGGGCCTTTCCGAGGCAGGCCATGTCTGTGACGTGGTCGGCGACGGCCGCGATGGGCTGTTTCAGGCGCAGCGCGAGGCCTATGACGTCATCGTCGTCGATCGCATGCTGCCGGGGCTCGATGGGCTGGCGATCGTTCGCTCGCTCCGGGCTGCCAAGATCGGCACATCGGCGCTGTTCCTGACCTCGATCGGCGGCGTCGACGACCGGGTCGAGGGGCTGGAGGCAGGCGGCGACGATTATCTCACCAAGCCTTTCGCCTTCTCCGAGCTGATGGCGCGCGTCAATGCGCTTGGCCGCCGGCCGCCGGTGCAAGAGCAGAAGACGGTGCTGAAGGTTGCCGATCTCGAGCTCGATCTGATCCGCCGCGAAGCCCGCCGCGCCGGCCAGGTGATCGAGCTGCAGCCGCGTGAGTTCGTCCTGCTCGAAGTGCTGATGCGCGGCGAAGGTCGGGTCATCACCAAGACGATGCTTTTGGAGCGGGTCTGGGATTTCCACTTCGATCCGAAGACCAGCGTCGTCGAGACCCATATCAGCCGCTTGAGGGCCAAGGTCGACAGACCGTTCCAGGCCCAGCTTCTGCACACGGTCCGCAACACCGGATACAGCCTGCATGCGCCGCGTTAGAACATGATGGCTCCCAACCCCACAGGCTTTTTGGCATCGTTCTCCAGCCTGCGCCGGAGCACGCCGTTCCGGCTTGCCGTCACCTTCGGCTTGCTCTTCGTCGTCACCTTCTTCTTGAGCGGCGCGATCATCTATCACATGCTGGACCTTGGCCTCTCCCGCGATCTCGAACAGTCGCTCACCGAGATGAATTCGCTGATCGTTTCGACCTACGAGCCCGGTGACACCGGGGATCTCGTCAACACGCTGAACAATTATGCGAGCTTCCAGTCGACCTCCGACGGGCTTTATTCGCTGACCGACCATGCCGGCAAGAAGCTCGCCGGCAATTTCGCCGCACCGCCCATCCCGAACGGCGTCTATACCGTCAGCTCGGGCGATGTCGGGCTGAAGGGGCATGAACGCTACCGGATGCAGGTGTCGACGATCGGCCCCTACAGCCTGGTGGTCGGCGACAACTTCAACGATGTCGACGAGATGCTGAGGATCGTGCTTGAAAGTTTCGAATGGGCCGCGGCGATCGTCGTGGCGACGGCGATCGGCGGCGGCGCCTTTCTCGCCGTTCGCGCCCAGGCGCGGCTGGACAGGGTGGCCAACACCATGAACGACGTCTCCCACGGCGCGCTCGACGCCCGCATTCCGATCAGCGGCAATGGCGACGATCTCGATACGGTGGCGACCCAGATCAACGCGGCGCTGGTGCGGCTGCAGACACTGGTCGAAAGCATGCGGCAGGTGAGCAGCGATATCGCCCATGATCTGAAAACACCGCTCAACCGGCTGCGGCTGACGCTCGATGCCGCGGTGGCGGGCAATGACCGGCAGGCGGATGTGTCGGCCCTTCTCGACGAAGCGAGAAACGAGAGCGACCGGATCAACGCCACCTTCGAGGCGCTGCTGCGCATTTCCCAGATCGAGGCCGGCGACCGCAAGGAGCGTTTCCAGCCGACCGATCTCGATGCCGTGCTTGCGGTGATTTCCGAGGTCTATGTCGATGTCGCCGAAGATGCGCAGAAGTCGCTGCGGATAACGGCGCGCGCTCCCGCCATCATCCGCGGCGACCGCGATCTGCTGACCCAGATGATCGCCAACCTGGTGGAGAATGCGATCAACCACTGCCCGGCTGGAACGGTGATCACGGTTTCGATGCGCCGTGAGCACGATCGCGCCATCCTCTCGGTCGCCGATACCGGCCCCGGCATTCCCGCCGGCGAAAGGGACAAGGTCTTCCGACGGCTCTATCGGCTGGACAAGAGCCGGACGACGCCCGGAAGCGGGCTCGGGCTCAGCCTCGTCAAGGCGATCGCCGAGCTGCATGCGGCCGAGATCACCACGGGAGACAGTCAACCCGGCCTCATCGTCTCGATCGCCTTCCCCCTACTCTCGGGAGAACGATCCTGACCGCTCATCCCGGCGAGCGATCCTGACCTTTCATCCCGGGTGAGCGGTCCCGACCGCTCACCCTCGACACCGCGAGGCGGCTGAAGCGGGCTGCAAAGCGGCGTATTTCGGCAGCAGTGCGATAGGGCAGAACGCTCCACGGCCGGCGGCGGCCAAGCCGGTAGGCCGAAAGCCCTGACTGGATCTGCGAGCTGGCATCCGCCCTCTGGCTGACCGGCAGCGGATCGACGAAGCAGGCGCTTAAGCCCTCGTCGAATTCCAGGTCGAAGGCGAGATCATAGGGCAGCCGCATCGGCAGCAGCGCGCCGACCATCCAGCCGGCCGCCTTGCGGTTGATCAGATAGGCGCCGGAGCCCTTCTCGCGGGTCAGCGCGATGGCGAGCGAGCGCGATGCCGTCAGCGGCGCCACTTGGTGCTTGCGCCCGGTGTTGACGGTGGAGAGACGCAGGATGTCCCAGCGCTCCTTATGCTGAAGGGCAGCCTCCACCACATCGGCGAGGTCATCGTCGAAATCGAGGTCGTCTTCCAGAATGAGGGCGAATTCGGCATCGCCGGAGAGGAAGCGCCAGGCGCATTCGACGTGGCTGAGATAGCAGCCGATCTCGAAAAGGTTCGGCCGGCGGCCATGCCGGCTCAGATAGGAGGCTTCGTCGAAATCCGGATGCGGCAGGCTGAGCGTTGCGCCATCCACCGCCGCCACCCGCTCGAAGGCAAGGCCGATGCCGGAAAGCAGGCGCTCCATGCGAAACCGCCGCAATGGCGCCCGGTCGAGATTGATCAGATAGGTGTTGACCCGCAGGCTGACCGGATGGATCGCCGGCATCAGGGCGGCAGGTGTAGCGTGCATGTTCATGAGAAATCTGGCCTTCGACTTGGCAATGACTGCGCCAAACTTGCGCTCGAAATCTCACCGGCACCTCGCCGGGGCTATACATTTTCGTAAGGTGGCAAGGGTTCGAGTGTGGGGCGGCTGACGTGCGGGCGCCTGCACCCGGACGAGACATCCGGCGGCGGTCCCCAGACGGCAGACTTTGCTAAGCGACAAGAAGACGGTTGCCGCGATCTGGATCGCCGATCCTCAATCGGATTTGCAGCCCTTGGAAATCCCGCCGATTCAAGACAGACTCGTCCCGCTCTAACTCTTGGGGACAATCTGATGGAAAACCACGAGCCGTTTTTACGCGAGGCGATTGCGCTCTCGAAATCCGCGATGGACCGAGGCGACGAACCATTCGGCTCGGTGCTGGTGAAGGACGGCGAGGTCATCCTGCGCGCCGAAAACAGCGTCTTCACCGGCCACGACATGACGAACCACGCCGAGATGAACCTGGTGAAACTGGCGGCGCAGCACTACGACACTGCTTTTCTCGCCGACTGCACACTCTACACCAGCACGGAGCCGTGCGCGATGTGCTCCGGGGCGATTTACTGGTCGGGCATCGGGCGTATGGTGTTTGCGTGCTCCGAAACGCGGCTTGGCGAGATCGCCGGCATCGGGTTGAACGTGCCGAGCCGGACGATCCTGCAAACCGGCGCACGCATCGTCACTGTGGTTGGCCCGACGAACCTCGAAGACGAAGCCGCCGAAGTGCATCAGGAATTCTGGCCGAAGCATCTGGGCAAGGTTTAGCCTCAGCTGGAAGTTTGGCGAAACCGCGCCCCCAACCTCCGCCTGGGATCCATGTCCGCCGCTGACGGATGCCGCCGTGGATCCTCGGGTCAAGCCCGAGGAGGACGGAGTGTGGGGTGAGCTTTGGGGCAAATAGCATCGGGAATGGCGGGAGAGGCAACGTAAAGACTGCGGTTCACATCCAACGCCGACGCGCCATCCGTTGCGCAGGCCGGGAGTTTGGCGAAAACACATCCCCAATCTCCGTCATCCCAGGCCTTGAGCCTGGGATCCATGCCCGCCGCCGACGGAGCCCGCCGTGGATCCTCGGGTCAAGCCCGAGGAGGACGGAGCGTGGGGTGAGCTTTGGGATAAATACACTGTTGTGTCAGGACATGGGCGGCAATGAGCCGAAGCGGTCAGTGAAGAAGGGGAAAATCTTGGCCGAGAATGATTATGATGCCTTCGCGGCGGCATACGACGCGGATAATGAGGCCAACGCCTGGAATGCCTATTACGAGCGGCCGGCCATTCTTGCCCTGGTCGGCGCGGTCGCCGGGCTTTCGGTGCTCGATGCGGGATGCGGCGGCGGGGCGCATGCGGCAGAGCTGATTGCGCGCGGGGCAGATGTCACCGGGATCGATTGCAGCGCCGGCATGCTGCAGATCGCGCAACGTCGCCTCGATGGGCGGGCGCGCCTGCTACAGGCGGATCTGAGCGTTGCATTGCCGTTCGAGGATCAGGCGTTCGAGCTGATCCTCGCCTCGCTGGTGCTGCATTATCTGCCGGACTGGTCGGGGCCGCTCATGGAATTCAACCGGCTGCTGCCGCAAGGCGGCCGCCTGGTTTTCTCGACACACCATCCCTTCATGGATCACCCGTCGAGCGGCCGCGACAATTATTTCGAGACCTACAGTTTTGACGAGACCTGGCAGCGCGGCGAAAAGCAGATCGCCATGCGCTTCTGGCATCGGCCGCTGCACGCCATGTTCGACGCACTCAAAACGGCTGGATTTCAGATCGACATCGTCAGCGAGCCGCAGCCCGATCCTCGCGCCCGCACGCTGTTTCCGCGGGCCTATCAAAACCTGACGACCACGCCGCGGTTCCTCTTCTTCTCGGTGGTGAAAACATGACGATGTGGATGACGAGAATTTTTCGCTATACGGTAGCAGTTGCCACCACCGTCGAATTTCGGTCGAGTCAGACTTTTAGACACTGGCCTGCGAAAATCGCAGATGACCATGACTCTTTTCACCTCGTTGGAACGTCGTTGTAGCGACCGTCGTCGAGCGGTCGAATCCGACCCGAATGAGGACTGAGACATGGATCTGGAAGGAAAGCGAATTGTGGTCGTCGGCGGGAGCCGCGGCTTGGGGAGGGGGCTAGCCGAGGCATTCGTGGCTCGCGCGGCCGAAGTCACCGTGGTCGCCCGCAACGCCGCGGCCGCGCAGGGGCCAGCCGAGCAACCGACCGTCACCGCAATATCGGCTGATGCAACCGATGTCGATGCCGCATGGCGGATCATGGAGCAGACGCGACCTGATCTCGTCATCATGAATGCCGGTGCGGAACCGCTCATGGAACGGATCGACCGGATTGGCTGGGAGGCATTCACGACCAACTGGAATGTGGACGTTAAGGCCGCGCTCCACTGGGTACAGGCTGCCCTGACCCTGCCGATGACGCCGGGCGGGCTTGTCGTCCTGGTCTCCAGCGGAGCGGCCGTGCAGGGGTCGCCGCTATCGGGCGGTTATGCGGGAGCCAAGCGCGCGCAGTGGTTCATTGCAAAATATGCCGAGGGCCTGTCGGCGCAACTCGGCCTGGGTCTGCGCTTCCGGGTCATCGTTCCCCGGCAGATGTTCGCCGGAACCGGCGTGGGTGATACCGGCATCGGGGCTTACGCCGCGGCGGCGGGTCGGACATTTGCCGAACAGGCCGCCACCTGGCCGGACATGACGCCGCGGGCTTTCGGTGATACGGTTGCCGACCTGATCGGCAAGACGGCTCTCGCCGAGGCTATGGTCTATGCCGTGCGCGGCGATACGGGTGTGACGGTCATCGAATGACGGAAAACGCTGCTCTCGAAGCCGAAGCGAGGAAAATTCTGCTCGCGGCGCTTGCCAGCGAAGCGGACGCGCTTCGCCCCGAGCTGCATCGCTATGCTGCTCGTCTGGTAGGGTCGGTGATCGACGGCGAGGATGTGATTCAGGACGCGTTTGCCAGGGTATTTGCGACGGCTGGCTCGATCCCGCCGGGCGCCCCGCTGCGACCCTGGCTCTTTCGCATTGTCCACAACGGAGCCATAGATGCCCTGCGCCAGCGCAGTACGCGCCGATCCGAGCCCCTTGAGATGGCCTTTGATCTGGCCGATATCAGCGCCGTCGGCCCGGAGGACGCGCTGATCCGGCAGGACACGGTGCGGGTCGCCCTGGGCCATTTTGCAGACTTGCCGGTGCCGCAACGCAGCGCGGTGATCCTCAAGGATGTGTTGGGAGAGTCGCTCGCGGACATCGCAGCGCTGCTGGACCTGAGCGTCGATGCAGTCAAGGCCCATCTGTCGCGCGGTCGGGCGAGATTGCGAGCCATTTCCGACGTGCGGTCCGAGGTTGCGCCATCGCCTAGTCCCGAGGTCCTGAACTTTGCAGCGCTCTTCAACGCCCGGGACTGGGACGCTTTGCGCAGCCTGCTGGCCGAGGATGTTCGGCTTCGTCAGGCGCGACGGCCGGAAATCTCGGGTGCCGCCGACGTCGGTCGATTTTTCACCTATTATGCCGAATATCCGCCGGTCAGGCTCGAACCGGCCTGGCTGGAAGGCCGGGAAATATTGCTGGTATCAGCCGAACCGTCTGATGGTCCTCGCTATTTCATGCTGCTCGAATGGCGGGAGCAAAAGATAAGCCTGATCCGCGACCATCGCTATGCGACCTATGTCATTGATGATGCGGCGGACGTAATGTTGGCGGCATCGCGGTGACCGACCTTGATTAAGACGCGCTTTCTCGATGTCCGCTATCGGCGTCATTTGCGGCAGCGGCATCGCCCTCGTCCTTATCGCAGCAGTCTACATCCACCGTTATGTCGGGATTGGCCTATTGCCCGCACCGCTTTACCTCGGCATCAGGACGAAGTTCTTTGAACGCTGGAGCTGAGCAGCCAAACCCGAAGCCCGACGCAGCGGGATAGTCGGCGCAACAAAATTTTCCCTCACCTCGGGAACAACAGGCTCCGCCGATCGTAAGTATGATGGGCCGTGCGGAGGTGCGTCATAACACAGCCATGCACTTCGATACTCTGTGCGGCCCACTCCTGCCCCATCCCGGAGATCCTCACCCCACCTCGCCCAGGTGGCGTTGGACCCACTTTGTCTCTTCCGATGCGGTGCGGCCGAAATGGCGTTTGAAGTCGCGGCTGAATTGCGCCGGGCTGGCGTAGCCGACCGAGGCTGCGACCTCGGCGATCGTGCTCGTCTGGCGGGCGATCATCAACCGTGCTTCGTGCAGCCGGATCGCTTTCACATATTGCATCGGGCTGCTGCCGGTCAGATCCTTGAAGTGGACATGGTAGGAGGGAATGCTCATGCCCACCTCCCTGGCCAGATCGGAAACCGCAATCTCGCGGCCAAAGTTTTCCCGCAACCAGGCCAGGCTCCGGATGATTTTTCCGGATCTGCCTTTCTGCTGCAGCGCCGCGATCATCGCGCCGCCTTGCGGCCCGACCAGCACCCGGTAGTGCAGTTCACGCAGCAGGCCGGCGCCGAGCACGGCAATGTCGGCGGTGCTGCGAAGCGCCACTAAGAGGCGCAGCAGGACATCCTCGATATCGCCGGCCATCCGGCTCGACACCAGGCTTCTCGGCGCGTCGCTTCTAAGTTCGGCGTGTTTTTCCATCTGCAGGGCGATCTCGGCCGCCATCTGCATATCGAACTCGACATAGACGGCCAGCAATGGCCGCTCGGCACTGGCGGTCGACTTCATCCGGAAGGGAACGGGCAACGAAACCGCCAGATAATGTTCCTCATCGTAAGTGAAGACTTCCCCTTCGAGGATGCCCTGCTTGCTGCCCTGCAGGACGAACACCGCGCCTGGCTTATAGAGCACGGGCACGTCGTCGAGCACCGCTTCTGTCCGCAATATGCGCACGGAGCCAAGCGCCGTCGGATTGTAGCCGTGGCGGGGCGCGAGCGTTGCGGCCAGCTCGACCATCTCCAGCCGCCTGGATGGGTTTCGATCGTTGATAGGATTTGGCAACATATTCAGACAATCCGCCATCGATGCACTGATCGCCTCATATTATTTGTCAAACACCCCCAATCAAGGAGTGTTTGCAGATCATGTCGAAAAAGACCTTCTTCATCACCGGCGCCAATTCCGGCTTCGGGCTGGCCATTGCGACGGCGGCGGTCGAGGCCGGCCATACGGTGATTGGCACCGTTCGCTCGGACGCCTCACGCGCAGCGCTCGCCAAGGCACTGCCTGCCCTACGGCCGGTCCTCTGCGATGTCACCGAGTTCGACCGTGTCGCTGACGTGGTCGGCCAGGCGGAGGACGAGCATGGCCCGGTGGACGTGCTGATCAACAATGCCGGCTACGGCCATGAGGGCGTGCTCGAGGAGTCGCCGATCGAAGAGATGCGGCGTCAGTTCGAGGTGAATGTCTTCGGCGCCGTCGCGGTGGCCAAGGCGTTTCTTCCGAGGTTTCGCGCGCGACGCAAGGGGTTCATCGTCAACGTCACCTCGATGGGCGGGATGATCACCATGCCCGGCATCGGCTATTATTGCGGCAGCAAATTTGCGCTTCAAGGCATATCGGAAGTGATGCGCGCGGAAATGGCGCCGTTCAACGTGCATGTGACGACGCTCTGCCCCGGCTCGTTCCGAACCGACTGGGCCGGGCGATCGATGGTGCGCACGGAGCGGTCGATCGCCGATTACGACGCGCTGTTCGATCCGATCCGTCAGGCGCGGCAGGCAGTCAGCGGCAAGCAGCTCGGCGATCCCGCCCGGCTGGCCGCCGCCGTCCTGGCGCTGGTGGAATCCGACACGCCACCGCCGCAGCTTCTGCTCGGCAGCGATGCGCTGAAGCATGTGACGGGCAGGATCGCCCGCCTTAGCCAAGAGATCGAAGCGTGGATGCCTGTCACCCTCTCGACCGATGGGTGACAGGAAGGAACGCGGCAAGCGCACTCTGAGCGCACCCGCCGCGCGGGTGATTGCCATGCTCGAGCATCGCCATGACTTCCGCGATATAAGCGCTCAGCGGCATGGCGCGCGGGTCGGCCGCCTGGGCAGCGCCGGTCAACTCGGTCCGGACATAGGGCGGCGAGATCTCCGGCATCGCGAACCGGAGGGAACCACAACTGTCGTTTTCCGCTTGACTGCCTACCTACTGGAAGGTAGAAGCAACCCATGATCAATCTTCTCACGACATCCGATGAGATCCTCGCCTCGGCGCGGGCGCTGATTACCACCGGCGGCTATAACGGCTTCAGCTATGCCGATATTGCCACGGTCGTCGGCATCCGCAAGGCCAGCATCCATCACCATTTTCCCAGCAAGACCGATCTGGTCCGCACGCTTATCCGGCGATATCGGGACGATGCCGAGATGGGCGTAGCGGCTCTGGAGCGGAACGTGCAGGACCCGCTCGAGCTCCTCAAAACCTATGCGGGCCATTGGGCCAAGTGCATCGACGATGCCAGCCGGCCGTTTTGCGTCTGCGCGCTGCTGGCGAGCGAACTGCCGGCGTTGCCGCCCGAGGTCGCCGAGGAGGTCAAGGGGTTTTTCCGCTTTCTCTCGGCCTGGCTGACTTCGGTCATGGAACGCGGCGCCAAGACCGGGGCTTTGAGCCTGTCCAGCGAACCCCGCGTCGAGGCCGAAGTGTTCATGGCATCCGTCCATGGCGCCATGCTTTCCGCACGGGCTTACGGGACGCCGGAGGTGTTTCCCACCATTCTGGCCCCGACCCTGCAGCGGCTGTCTCCGACCGTCGCTCGATAAGGTTCCGGGCGGAATGGCCGCCCGGAGTGACAATTCCGGCCTACAAAACTACCAACTAGTAGGAAGAACGAGATGAAAACGAACTTTCTCCCCGCCCTTATGCTCAGCCTCTCGGCGATCTCGTCGGTGGCTCTATCGGCCATGCCTGTCTTCGCTGAGGACCAGAAGGCCGAGCAGATTCACGTCAGAGGCAGCATCGTCAATTACAGCGGCTCGACCCTCACGGTGAAGACGCGCGAAGGGGCGAGCGTCGATGTCACCCTCGCCGACGGCTGGAAACTTGCGGGCGTCGCCAAGGCGGAGGTCACCGACATCAAGCCTGGTGATTTCGTCGGCATCGCCTCGCTGCCGAAAGAGGGCGGCGGTGACGGCGCGCTTGAGGTGCTGATCTTCCCGCCGGCCATGAAAGGCGCCGGTGAAGGCAGCTACGGCTGGGATCTCAAGCCGGAGAGCAGCATGACCAATGCCACCGTCGCCGACGCCGTCAAGGGCGTCGACGGCCGGACGGTCACCGTCTCTTATCACGGCAAGGAAAAGAAGATTTCCATTCCGGACGGCACGCCGGTCGTCACCATCGCTCCGGCAACCAAGGATGATCTCGTTGTCGGCGCCGTCGTCTTCGTGCCCGCCGAAAAGGCCGCCGCCGGCACCATCGCCCATCAGGTGCTTGTCGGCAGGAATGGCGTGGTTCCGCCGATGTGAGCCACGCCGTCGCCGGTCGGCCCGGCCGCCCCGGGTCGACCGGCGAACCAACAATCCCAAACTCAGGAAAAAACTCATGATGACCTACGATCAAACCACCGTCGCCGCTGGCGACAGGGAACAATGGCTGACGCGCTATTATTTCACCCGCGCAGCGTTTTCTCTCCTCTGGGTCGCAGCCGCCCTGACTGCCGGCCGCCAGTCCTTCTCGGTGGCGGCGGCCCTGCTGATCCTCTACCCGGCCTGGGATGCCGCCGCCAATTTTGTCGATGCGGCGCGACATGGCGGCCTGGCAGGCAACCGCAGCCAGGCGATCAACGTCGCCGTCAGCGCGGTGACAACCGCCGCCGTGATCGTCGCCCTGACCATGAGCATGAACTCAGTCCTCGCCGTCTTCGGCCTGTGGGCGATCTTTTCCGGTCTGCTGCAGCTCGGAACAGCTGTCCGGCGCTGGAGAACCAATGGTGGCCAATGGTCGATGATCCTCAGCGGCGGCCAATCGGCGGTCGCCGGCGCCTTCTTCATCGCCCAGGCGCAAATGCCGGAACCCCCATCGATCGCCAACATCGCCGGCTACGCCGCCCTCGGCGCCTTCTATTTCCTGGTCTCGGCGGTATGGCTGGCTGTGACGCAGATGCGGCGGAGGTAGCAGGACGCCTCGGCTGTCCGGTTCGCGCCGGCGGTTAAAACAAAGACCAGGCGCGGAGCCACGGCGTCAACAGGACGTGGACCCAACGCCATCAATCACCTCCCCCGCCACAACAATCGCTGCGGCAGAATTCAGCGCAGTTGTTCGGCCAGATCGGCAACGCGTTTGTCGAAAACGGGCCCTCAACCTCCGTCATCCCAGGCCTTGAGCCTGGGATCCATGCCGCAGCTCGTGGAGGCCAAACTGGATCCTCGGGTCAAGCCCGAGGAGGACGGAGGGTGGGGTAAGCTCTCCGGTAAACACAGGATGGCGGACAGAGGAAGCGGCGGATTTTGCTTGGGTCATGCACTTGGGTCATACAAAGGGCGTCCGCGCTTACGCCGCCAGTCCGTAATCATAAGCCTTGCCTCTCTCCGTTCCCCGCCCGCTCTACCATGCACGTCCCCTCTCCCCATTTTTCGGGAGTTCGAAGGACGGGTCGAGCCACGCCGCGCCAACCGGACCGCCTTGGGCCGGCAGCAGCCACAATTGCCAGTTGCCTTGCCAAGCTCGCGGTCAGCGACAGGCTTTCGCGTCTTATGCTATCTGGTTGTTCCAGAGCGATCAGCGGAAAAGTTCGATTCGAAAGTGGAACGGAATGGGCAAACCGGCGACAGAAGCGTCAAAACGCAGCGAGATCCCGCAGCCCTCACGCGACCTCACGCACCCGAGCATCCCCTCTCAGTTGTCTGCAAAACGCGGGAGCAGCGCCGATGCTCGACTTTGATCCGCTATATTCGACCCCGCGGGTTGAGGCTGTCAAACAGTTCATCGATCAGCACTATTCGCTTGCCGGGCCGGTCTCTTGCCGAATGCTGCAACGCGGCCTGAACGATGTTTATCTTGTCGTTGGGAGCAACGGCGAGCGTTATGTCTTCCGACTTTCCCATCAGCGGGCGCGGGGTCCGGCCGACGTCAGAACCGAAACGGCTTTCCTCACACATCTCACGCAATCGGCCGTTCCGGTCGCAGCACCGATCCCGACACGCGATGGGGCCCTGTCCCTGCAGGGATATGCGCCGGAGGGTGCGCGCGAGGGGGTGCTCTTCCGGGCGATCGATGGCCGCAAACCGCAGGCGGCGGATGCCGGCGATGCCGCCGCCAACGGCAAAACCCTTGCTCTGATGCACAATGCAGCCGAGACATTTTCGCCGGACGGAGCACTCTATCGGCTTGACCTCGAACACCTGCTGTTTCGGCCGCTCGCGCGAATACGCGACAGCGGCATTGTCGAAGACGCCGACGTCCGTAGCGATCTCGAACAGATCGCGGCGCGGACCGCAAAGGCGATCGAAGCCTTCGGAGATCTGACCTGGACCTATTGTCATGGCGATTGTCACGGCTTCAACTCGCGGATCAACGACGCTGGCGAAGCGGTATTTTTCGACTTCGACGACGGCGGCCCGGGGTACCTCGCCTACGACCTCTCAGTCTTTTTGTGGGCGCAAGTCTCCTTCGGCCGGAGCTCGACCGCCATGTGGAACGCCTTCATCGACGGCTATCGCGCCGTCCGGCCGATCACGCCGGACGATTTTGAGGCAGCCCTTCGCTTCGTGATCGTCCGCCACTTCTGGCTGATGGGCGAATATGCAAGCCGGGCACAAGAATGGGGAAGCGAGACCGTCGGCTGGATCGCGCGGGAAGCGGATTTTCTGAAGACCTGGGAGACAGAGCAATTTGTCGATCGTCTGTTCTGAAAGAGGTTCTCGGCCTGGTCAGCAACGATATTGCCAAGTTCCTCGGCTTCAACTAAATTAAGAGCGCACACATCAGGGTTGAGGGTATAACTCAGTCCGTTGCACGCTATCAGCGGCCGAGTGCGGGTGGGCTCTTCGAGCTAAGCAACTTCTGGATCAACGAAAAGATCTCAGGAGTTTACGTGTCAAAACAGTTACAGAAATTGAGAAACGAAGCGTCCGTCCGTCAGGCCGGTTGCTGCTGGTATTGTGATTGCAAGATGATCAATAGCACTGCAGCTTCAATCCGCCGGTGCACAGCTGAGCACTTGGTGCCGCAATCATGCGGCGGCAAAGATAACGTTGGGAACGTGGTGGCTGCCTGCTGGTTTTGCAACCAAATCCGCCACAGGCAGAGGCAGGTGCTAGCACCCGAGAAATACCGCAAGTTCGTCCAGAGGAGGCGCGCTATAGGCAAATGGCACGGGTTCTCATAGCAAGCGTCGCCCGCTCGCAAATGTTGCGCTCGATCGGCGAGGCGTTTGTCGAAAACGCGCCCCCAACCTCCGTCATCCCAGGCCTTGAGCCTGGGATCCATGCCCCAGCTGATGGAGGCCGGCGTGGATCCTCGGGTCAAGCCCGAGGAGGACGGAGGTGGGGTAAACTCTCTGGCAAACTCAGCGACGGCGGACGGAGGAAGGGGCCAATTTTGCTTCGGTCCGCAATCATCGTCATGCCGCCAATCCGACGCTCAACCACAAGCCTCACCCCCTCCATCACCCACCCCTCGCCCCGCGCAACGCGATCAACCCTCGCCGCAGCCACAGCAGCTGCTGCGGCGGCATCTGGCGCAGGTGTTCGTAGTCCATCACCGTGACGTTATAGACCGTGCTCCTCACCTGCGGGCCGTCCTGGCAGCGCAGCAGGATGCCCTGCAGGGCCATCATGCGGTTGCTGGCTTTGCGGGCGCGGTCGGCGAGGCTTTCGGTCACTTCGCCTTCGTGGCCTTTGACAGTGAAGAGCGATTGGGCGCGCGGGCTCGGGGCCGGGATGCCGGTGGTCTTGTGGTAGCGGGCCATGGCCTCGGCATAGTCGTCGCCGGCCTGGCGCTGCTCGGCGCTGATCAAGCCGTCGAGGAACATGCGGCCGAGGGTATAACCGGCAAACGGGCTCTTGACCGTCTCGTCATCGACCGTCCGGCCGAAGCCGTGGATGCGGCGGCGGGCTGATATGGCGACGCTGATATTGTCCTTCTCGGTCTCGAAAGGCTTGATCTTGCCGCAGGGAAAACGCTCGACATTCTCCTTGCGCGGCCGGCCGGCGCCCTTGTTTGCCCGTTGTGTCCTAGCCTTGGCTGCTTTGCCACCCATGCTGATTGTCCTTCCTATCGAATGATG
This sequence comes from Rhizobium sp. NZLR1b, assembly GCF_019685155.1. Classification (NCBI taxonomy): domain Bacteria; kingdom Pseudomonadati; phylum Pseudomonadota; class Alphaproteobacteria; order Hyphomicrobiales; family Rhizobiaceae; genus Rhizobium; species Rhizobium sp. NZLR1b. The sequence continues at coordinate 112,264 of NZ_JABDWC010000017.1, read as the reverse complement.
CCGTTGCGCAGTGCGGCGGCGACCAGGGCGGTATCCTTGAAGATGCCGAGTCTCGCCTTGGCGTTGGCGATGTGGGTATTCACCGTGATGTGGGAGATGCCGAGAATGGTGCCGATCTCGGCGGCGGTCTTTCCGGCCGCCATCCAGCCGATGATTTCGGTCTCGCGTGGGGTGATCTTGCTCATGGCGCCGGCCCATCGATGAACGGCACGCGCGGCATCGTCACTTCGGCGCCGGAAAACGTCACCCGCCGGACGCGGTCGGGATGGCGGATCGGCGCGGCATCGGCCTCCGGCGGCTTCTGCCTTGTGTCCTGCCTGGCATCCTGCCTGGCGGGGAACCTGTCGCGGTTGCGGTGCGCCATGTTGATGACGGTGTTCTTCTTCGAGCCGAACAGCTCGGCGATCGCTCTTGCCGAGCGCCCTTCCTGCCAAAGCTGCGCGGCCTTGACGATCCTGTCTTCCGTCCAGAATAGGTCTCTCACCCTGCTGCCTCCTGCGCGTCGCGCGCGGCTCTTGCGATGATCGGGTTGTCGGGAAACATTTTCGCCAGCTCGCGCTTGGCGCTGCAGCTGCCATTGGCGGCATCGCGCAGCAGCTGCATCTTGTAGGCGGCGACCTTCGGCTTCGGTGCCTCGGCTTCCCGTTCGATGCGCGGGCGGCTTTGGGCTGCCATCGCCGCCTGCTGATTTCGGCACTCCTCGGCAAAACTGGCGCTGCTCGGGGCAAAGGCGCGGTTATGATCCCTCACCTTCCCGGAGATGAAGCCTCTGGCGGCGCGCCAGACCGCCTCGGCCGAAATGCCGTCGATGGCGACGAGATAGGCGCGGATCTGCATATCGGGATCAGTGCCGGCGGATGCCGGGAAGCCCGAAAGCATCCCCGCTATGATCTTCACCGGAGAGGAAATCTCTTGCGGCATCGACTGTCGTCCTTCTCGTGCTGCTGTTGATCGACCCGGCTTCCCTCGCCTTCTCCTTGAGGTACCAGTCGCATTTGATCGCCTGCCAGCCGCGGAAGATCTGCATCTCGGCGGCGCCGGCCGGATCGCCGGTCAGCAGATATTCCCTGGCCTGCATCCGGGCGGCATAGGCCGTCAGCGGCTTCCTCAGCGTGCGCTTGCGATGCTCGATGACGGCTGCCGCCAGCTCCTCCCCCAGCACCGGGCTGAGGATGTCCATGATGTCCTTGCTCATTGCGTCCTTCGCCATACCGTTTCCTTTCTGTCGCCGATCGAGCCACGGCCCCGCCGTGACCTCAAATCCGCCGTTGCCCGCCGAAAAAATTGACTGAACTGCCCGGCTTGAGGCGCGGGGAAAACCGGCGGATCTCAGCGCCGGCATGATCCAGCCCCGCGGTGTCGCCCTTCGCGGCGCTTCGAAGCCGGTGGATCTCGGTCTCGACCGAAGGCACCGACACGCCGAGGATGGCTGCGATTTCGATATAGTCCCGGCCGGTGCGGAAGAGCTCGAGCGCGTTCATGCCAGTGATCCTTGTTGTCCATTTCGAGCGCAGCGCACCGTTGCCGCCGAAGCGGGGGCTGCCCCGGTGCTTGATTTCGAATTCTGTTGCGGGAGCAAAGGCTCCGGTCGTCTGCCGGGCTACTACCCGGGGAATTGATGCCGGCGTCGCCGAGGGAGGCGACGACGCCAGCCACCGACAGCCGTCAGGGAGGGGTGAGGCTATCGGGATCGGTGATCTCCCGCATGTCTTTCGGGCTGGTCTGCCGGTCGCAATTTTCGCAGTGGCGCTCGATCACCTCGGCAATCGACAGCGCCTTGCCGCACATCGGGCAGCCGGTGTAACGGCGGCTTCCGCGCTGGATCAGGCCGATTGCCGCCAGGGTGGAGGGGCTGATGGTCTCGCTGTTTGTCATGTGCACTAGGGTATATTTAATACCCTATATGTCAAGCACAATAGGGCATGACATATACCCTAAATTGGGGTATTTTTTATATCATGTTGAAAGATCAGGAACAATTTGAACGCGAAGAACGCGCAAAGCGGCTGGTCATGGCCAGGAAAAACGCCGGCTTTGCCGGGCCGAAAGCGATCGTCGATCGGTTCGGCTGGAATGCGAATGTCTACAAGGCGCATGAGTCCGGCCGCAACGGCTTCGGCATTGCCGATGCGAAGAAATATGCCCGCGCCTTCAAGGTCAATCTCAACTGGCTGCAGTTCGGAACCGGCAATGCGCTCGATCCGGATGAGCTGCCGGTCTCCGTCGCCGACGTGCCGAAGATCTCCTGGGTCAGCGCCGGCCAGCTGAGCGAGCAGGCGCCGATCACCGACTTTTCGGAATTCCCGACGGTGGCCGCCCTCGATCTGCCCGATGGCGAATGGATCGCGCTCGAGGTCGAAGGCAATTCGATGAACAAGATCTCGCCGCCGGGCTCGATCATCTTCGTCAATCTTCGCGACAAGCGCCTGGCGCCGAACGCGCTCTATGTCGTCGCCGACGAAACCGGTGCTGCTACCTACAAGCGTTATCGCCCGAACGACGACCCGCCCTTCCAGCCCGCTTCCTACGAGGATGTGTCGCCGCCGGAATTCCAGGGCGCCGTCACCATCGTCGGCCGCGTCCGCCGGTCGATCATCGAGATGTAGGGACCGATGCTCGGCAGCAATACTGCAAATCAGCCCTATTCATCAAGGAAACCAAGATGATCCGCCCTTCCTCGCGCGCCGGCCGAATCTGGTTCTATATCGTCACCCTCGCGGTGTTTCTGCTGACCTTCAGCGCCGCCCGCGAGATGTACGGCCTGTAGGATTTCGCTCCGATCTCCCCGATCCGGCGACCAGGATCTATCAGGGTCTCGGGCATTCCTCCTGAAACCAAAAATTGTGGAAGCTCCGAATGCCGCGCTTGCATCTCTTGTCACCGCCAGCAGGATCGATCGCATGGCTGCGGGGAACCTGTCCTTCGGCACTCCCTCCTCCACCGATCGTAAACTCCGATCATCTCGTCGGTGATTTCGATCTCGTTGCGCATGGCCGGCGTCCGTTTTTCTCGCTGCATCAGACTCCAAGATAGGCTTTGATTTCTATCTCTCTGTCTTAGCTCCTGAAGGCTGGTGAGGGAGGGTTCCGGCCAAAGCTTCCCCCTACCCCATGAGCAAAGCCCATGAAGCCGGGAGAGCATTGGCCAGGTCCTGAAGGCCGGAGCCGGGATGGGACACGTGCCAGAGGGGCCATTCGCTTCGCCCTCGTCCTGATTTTCTGACAGCGCACTTAAGGACTTTCGCTTCCCGCGCCGCTGGGCTTCGTCAGCTCGGGAGTTGCACCCGGTCGCCCAATCACTGGCGACAGACATACGCCTATGATTCGTACCTCGTCAATCTGTAGGGTATTTTTTATACCTGATACCATTGACGCAATCGGGTATGATATATACCTTCTTCTCACAAACCGATCAGAGGCGCGTGAGGGGACAGGCGATGCAGCACATCCGCAATATCGAGACCGAGGAGAGCAAACGTGACGCCCGCTGGAATGGCGCGTGGGGGATGAACGACTGCAGCGCCTATATGGCGATCGAGGCGCAGCGCATGGGCGCCCTCGGCTTTGCCTTCCTGCGCCGTCCCGAACATTCGATCCGCGGCCCGTCCTGGCTGCGCGGCGCTGCGGCCTCGGTCGCGGAGCATTACCGCTATGCCCGCGAGATCATGGGCATGACCGATCACGATCAGCTTTACGCCTGAGGAGAACGGAGATGCCTGCCGATTGCATCATCAAGGCGTTTTCCGGCTGCGCCTGCTTGAGCCGTGAATGCGTGGAAAAGCCCCTCACCCCGGCGCCGGTCACCTTCATCTCCCGGCGCAAGCAGGCCATCGCCTGCCTTACCTTCGGCTTCCTCGCCGCGATCATCACGGCCGCCTGGATGGAGACGCAGTTCAAGCACCAGGATCGCACCGATCAGGAACAGGTCTCATGGAAGTGAGCCAGGACTTTGCCCGATATCACCGATCACGAGCTGTACTTGATGTCGCTCGCCTTGGCCGCAGTGATGAAGGCCCGCCGCACCTGCTCGGGCTCGGCGGCATCGTTGAAGACGTCAAGCACAAGCCGCTCAGCAACCTTGGCCGCCGCCGTCTGGTCGGGCCAGTCATTCAGCAAAGTGTTGCCGGCCTGGACGACATTATAGACCGTCCTCACCTTGCCATTGATGGTGATCTTCACCGGTTTGAAGCTTCGTCGCTTGCTCATGGCGCAGTATCTCACACGGAACTCGACTCAACGAATCACTTTGGGACTCGTTCCGGTTGATTCGAAAACCGGCGCATCAAAGCTGATTCGGGCAATGCCGATGCCGCGCGCTGCTGTTCAATCGCGTCGTTATAATTTTCCTGCAGAAAAATTATAACTGGAGAGAAGAGCGAGCTGGTGAAGGCCTTCTGCGGCAAGGGACCGATCTAAACCCTACCTTCCAAACGAGATCGTGATATGCTCGGAGTCCAATTTGGAGAAACAACTATGTTGAAAAATCATATAGTTGGACTGGCGGTTGGCGCGCTTGCGGTTTTTTTGACCGACGCAGTCGCGACCGCCGACCCGCTCCCCAAAGGTTTTGAACGCCACAAGTTCAACGGATCGGTCAGACCAGAAGTCAAGGACGGCGTGACCCGGTTTCAGATATTCGACCGTCAGTGTTCCAATGTCGACTATGGAGATGGACGCGGCGAAAATGATTGTCGCAATGGCAACGTCCGCTCGACGATTCGCTATACGCGAGACATGAAGGCTGGCGAAAGCGTCGAATACACGTTTGATTTCCGGCTCGATCCGACTTTTGCCTACGAAGGCTGGCACAACAACTCCGCAAATGGCTTTTATCCCGATGGCCGGGACAGCCATTTGCGTTTCGCCTCCTGGGAAGGGCCGGCAGTCCACAATTTCATCTACATGCTGAAAGCCGACACGCGCAACGGCGTGAACTTTCTCGCCCACCAGTGCCAAAAACCGGGAGATTTCGGCAAATGGGCGACATTCTCGCTGAAAATCCGATGGGCAAGCGATGAGAGCGGATGGGTTACGGCAAGCTGCGACAACAAGGTGATCTACGCCGCCGAAGGCGAAGCAACCAACCAGGCTCCGAATTGCTGGGAATCGAACGAGTGCGAGCCGCAATCACACCGCGACCCGAAATCATTCAACTTCATTCTCGGCCCGGTGATGATGGGTTGGGGTCATGACTGGAAGACCTATGACAATCATACGTCCCAGTTTGACGTGGTGCAGCGCGATGGTATCGGCATCGATGTCCGCAATATCAGTGTGACCCGCGGTGTCAGCGACTATTCCGCCGAACAAGCAGGCTTGCTCAAGAGGTTGCAGCAGCAACTGGCTCAGTTGGGCTGCAAGCCAGGGAATGTTGAGGGCAAGCCTGACAAGGCAACACGGCAAGCCGCGCTCTCTTGCCGCAAGTTCAAGAGCGGTTCGCTTCCCCAAGCGCTCAACCTCACGACGCTGCAGGCCTTCGCTGACGCCTATGCCAGGCCGGAGACCGCAAGTCTGCCTTCAGGCAACGCCGCGGCGGCTTCCGAAAACGTTTCGTCAAAGCCGAGGATCTATATCAAGCTGGGCGAAATGCTTGCCATGACGACCGGCAAAGACACCAAGGTGAATTCCGACTTCTTTGGCAAGATCAAAGGCGCCAAGAAGGGGCAGAACGAGCTGGACTTCATTATACTGGGTCAGTTCGACTACGCTGACAACACGTTCAGCCAGCTGTCATTTCTTCTGCAAGACAAGCTCTCCAAGGCCGAAGTGAATGCGGCGGCCAAGTGCGGCTATGGGACGATCAAATTTCCGGACGGCTCAGATCATGTGGAGATCGGCATGCAACGTTCCGGAAACACGTTCTCGTCCCCGCCAAGAACTGACTGCTTGATTCAAGCGCTCGGCAAACGACCGGCATCGCAGGTTCCCTACCTCACCACGGGGTTTGCCGATCTGGCTAAATCAATGGTTTCCGACGGCAGTTGGAAGAAACTCAGGCATGAAGGTTTGAAGATATTTGTGAAACGTGTTGCCGATGGTGAGATCACAGTCGGCGGCTGAGATCGCAGCAAACATGCTGGGGATTTTTGCAGACATCAGCGAGAAACGAAAAACCCCGCCGGAGCGGGGGTTCTATCTGGTCGGAGTGAGAGGATTCGAACCTCCGACCCCCACGTCCCGAACGTGGTGCGCTACCAGACTGCGCTACACTCCGTGACCAGCGGCGCTTCTATAGAACAGCCTATCTGGTTGCACAAGCACCAAATCCCAAAAAGCCGGTGGAATTTTTGACGGGTTGATGACAGGGCGGGCGGTGCGCCGCTGCTGCAAAAAGACACACTCGGAGCAAATCGTCGGGAAGTGCCACAGGGGCAATTTTCTTTTGCCGGGTTCCGCGCTAAAGGGCTCGACGGGACAGGCGAAAGCGCGCGTAAAGAGCGGATTCGCAGCCACTGCGCTAGAGATCAGGGACGACACGATGAAACTCCGCACCATCACCGCGGCCGGGCTTGCAATTGGGCTTGCCGGATGCACCACCATACCTTCCGCCGGCAATCCGATCGAGGCCCGCTGGGTCGGCAAATCGGCCGGCATCTTCTTTGCCGCCTACGGGCCGCCGCTCAGCGACCGCGAGGAAGGGTCGACCACCGTCTATACCTGGCGCGGCGGCTACAAGACCGTGCGCATTCCGGCTAAATATGCCGAAGGCGCCGACGGCAAGCGCGGCAAGCAGATCGCGTCGGCCCGCACCTCCTATCTGCGCTGCCAGACCGAAATCACCACCAGCTCGGACTACACGATCCGCGACGTCCGCACCGTCGCCGACATTCCCGGCGTCAACGGCCCGTCCTATTGCGCCGAGTTCCTGGCGCCCGAACAGAAGTAACGGTCGACCTTAAGAGACGAGCAAACAGGCGGCCGATGTGCCGCCTGTTTTGTATTGGCTGAAAAAACGAAGACCTGCGGGTGATCGTCGGTTCACTGTGGGCGTCGAAGGATGTGGCCCTGGTTGTGCTCTTCGGTGCTCTCGGCTACATTTTGCGCAAGGCTCCGCCTTGATGTTGCTGACACTCATTCTGCCGGCGATCCGCAAGGGCCGCAAAGCGGCATTCGATGCGAGCGAGGACTGGACTAAGTGATGACAGTCGCTCGAACGAAGCCGGCGAGCCATCCGTTGCGAGGCGTCCTGGCGCTGGACGATTTCGAGGCCAAAGCGCGGCGCCATCTGCCGCGCCCGCTGTTCGGCTACATTGCCGGCGCGAGTGAGACCAACGCATCCCTGCGGATGAACAGGGATGCGTTTCAGACATACGCTTTCAAGCCGAGAGTGCTCATCGACGTTTCGGCGCGCAGTAGCGAAACATCGATCTTCGGAACCAGATATGCGGGGCCTTTCGGCATCGCGCCGATGGGGATCAGCGCCTTGATGGCCTATCGCGGCGACCTGGTTCTGGCATCGGCAGCGGCGCAGGCAGGCATTCCGATGATCATGAGCGGCTCGTCGCTGATCCGGATGGAGGAGGTGGCAGAAGTCAATCCCGATGCCTGGTTCCAGGCCTATCTGCCTGGCGCGCCGGATCGAATTGACGCCCTGGTAGACCGTGTTGCGGCTGCCGGTTTTAAAACCATCCTGCTGACGGTCGATACCGCAACGCTGGCAAACCGTGAGAACAACATCAGGGCGGGGTTTTCGACGCCGCTGCGTCCCAGTCTTCGGCTGCTCTGGGAAGGCCTGTCACACCCGCGCTGGAGCCTCGGAACATTTCTTCCCACACTCGCAAACCACGGCATGCCGCATTTCGAGAATTCCTACGCCGAGCGGGGTGCGCCGATCATCTCCTCCAAGGTGATGCGTGACTTCGCCAAGCGGGATCATCTGAACTGGTCGCACTTGCAGCGCATCCGCAGCAGATGGAGCGGGAACCTGGTGGTCAAGGGCATTCTGCACGAAGACGATGCCGTCAAGGCGGTGGAGGCCGGCGCCAACGGCATCATCGTCTCGAACCATGGCGGCCGGCAACTGGATGGCGCAATGTCGCCATTGCAAGCGCTGCCGGGAATCGTCGAAAAGACCGGACAGTCCGCGACCATCATGATCGATGGCGGCATAAGGCGGGGAACCGATATTCTCAAGGCGCTGGCGTTGGGCGCGAAGTTCACATTCGTTGGAAGACCGTTTCTTTACGCGGCCGCAGTTGCCGGACAGGCGGGCGCCGAGCGCGCAATCGAGATCCTTCAGACGGAAATTCAGCAGAACATGGCGCTGCTCGGCATTACCTCGCTTGCCGAGCTCAATGAACAGCACGTTCTGCGACATCACGGCTAAAGAGAAGTGCGCCTCAAATCGGTGCGCCCGCCAAGCAGCGCGCGGGCAGGTCGACAGATTTGTTGATCCAACGGCACACCTGCGACCAAACCCCGTCTCAAAAAGGGGCTTGCCGCACTCAACCGTCCGGCGTATCTATTGGCCGTCGCGAAAAGCGGCTGCTTCCCTTGATCCGCTCAGTGGCGGAGTAAACAGGTGGACGAATTGTCGTCCAGGCGGTCGAGCACACGCCATCCATGCGCCAGCGCATGGTTCGGCCAGCATTTCCCAGAAACCAAACGCCTGACACAGCGTCAGACTTCATCGTGAGCCATCGGCGTCCCCGAGCAATTCCACTGGTTTGTCCAGGTATTGCCCGGCGACCAAGGCTGGAGCCGTTTTTCGCCTTGATGAAGGCGGGAACCGCTCCGGCGGTGCTGCAGGCTCGCGTCGACCCGGAACGCACCATGACCAGATCCCTTATCGTCATCTTCACCGCCATTGTCCTCGATGCCGTCGGCATCGGGCTGATTTTCCCGATCCTGCCGTCGCTGCTGCGCGATATCACCCATGCCGAAAACGTCGCGCCCATGATCGGCACGATGACCGCGCTCTATGCGGTGATGCAGTTCATCTTCGCGCCGGTGCTCGGCGCCCTCAGCGACCGGCTGGGCCGCCGGCCGGTGCTGTTGATTTCGCTGGCGGGCGCCGCCGTCAACTACCTGTTCCTGGCGTTTGCGCCCAATCTTTGGATGCTGTTCCTCGGCCGGGCGATCGCCGGGCTGACCAGCGCCAACATTTCGGTGGCCTCAGCCTATATCACCGACATTTCGCCGGAGGAGAAGCGCGCCCGCCGCTTCGGGCTTTTCAATGCGATGTTCGGCCTCGGCTTCATCATCGGCCCGGTCGCCGGCGGCGTGCTCGGCGACCATTGGCTGCGGCTGCCCTTCATCGCTGCGGCCGCGCTCAATGGCGCCAATCTGCTGCTCGCCTTCTGCATCCTGCCGGAATCGCGCCCGGGCAGCCGCGAGACAATCGACCTTTCCTCGCTCAATCCGCTGAAACCGCTGCGCGCGGTGCTGGAGGTCAAAAGCCTGCTGCCGCTCGTCATCCTGTTCTTCATCTTCAGCGCCACCGGCGAGGCCTACGGCACCTGCTGGGCGCTGTGGGGACAGGATGCCTTCCAGTGGAACGGGCTTTCGATCGGCCTTTCCCTCGGCGCCTTCGGCATCTGCCAGACCCTTGCCCAGGCCTTTCTGCCCGGACCGGCCGTCAAGCTTTTCGGCGAACGCGCGGCGATCCTGACGGGTGTCGCCGGCGTCTCAATCGCGCTCACCGTCATGGCCTTTGCCGGAAGCGGCTGGATGATCTTCGCGATCATGCCGATCTTCGCGCTCGGCGGCATCGGCGTGCCGGCGCTGCAGTCGCTGGCCACCCGGCAGGTCGACGAGAACAGCCAGGGCCAGTTCCAGGGCGTGCTCGCCTCGGCCGTCAGCCTCGCCTCGATCGTCGCGCCGCTCGCCTTCTCCAGCCTCTATTTCCTCACCCGGGAGGAATGGCCAGGCGCCATCTGGCTATCGGTCGTCATCGTCTACGCGCTCACCGTGCCGCTGGTTCTCGGCTTGCGGCTGAAGACGGCGGAGCGGGCGGCGGTTTGGTGACATGAACGCGGTGCTTGCGGCCATGGGTCCTCGGGTCAAGCCCGATACTCGGGTCAAGCCCGAGTATGACGGAGGGTGGGGGAACGCATGCGAGAAATATCAACGTGTGCGGCGGTCTATTGGAATTGCCGCCTATCATTTACGCGATTGCCGCGCAAAACCGCTCGCGCATTTTACTGGAATTCCTCCGGACGTCTCCCCTCTTGCCGCTCGTTGTCCCCGCTCTCCGTCATACTCGGGCTTGACCCGAGTATCGGGCCTGACCCGAGGATCCGGCTTGACCCCAGTATCCACAACCAAGCACTCTGCGGGCATGGCGGGATATGTCTACATCATCACCAACCAGAAAAACGGCACGCTCTATATCGGCGTGACATCCGATCTGGAGCGCCGCATCTATGAACATCGCGAAGGGCTGACGAAGGGCTTTGCCTGGAAATATGGGTGCACACGCCTCGTCTGGTACGAGGAACATTGGGATATCGGCAGCGCGATCCAGCGTGAGAAGTCGTTGAAACGCTGGTACCGGCAATGGAAGATCGATCTGGTCGAGGCGATGAATCCCGGGTGGGATGATCTCTATCTTACGCTGTGGTGACGCGAACGCAGTGCTTGCGGCCATGGGTCCTCGGGTCAAGCCCGAGGACGACGGAGGGTGGGGGAGCGAGCGCGACAAATAGCGAAGTATGCCGCGGTCTATTGGAATTGCCGCCTATTAATTTTACGCGATTACCGCGCAAGACCGCTCGCGCATTTTACTAGAATTCCTCCGGACGTATCCCCTCTTGCCGCTCGTTGTCCCCGCTCTCCGTCATACTCGGGCTTGACCCGAGTATCCACGCCGCAAGCACTCCGCTTGAATTGTTCGGCGATCGCTATTGTCAGTGTGAGCGCAACGCAGCGCTTGCAGCATGGGTCCTCGGGTCAAGCCCGATACTCGGGTCAAGCCCGAGTATGACGGAGGGTGGTGGAGCCTATGGGGCAAGGGCCGCAAACGCGTGATGTTTTGTTAGAATTGCCGTCGTGCCGTCGTTGTTTACGCAATTCCCATTTTGCTGGAATTCCCTCCAGACGTCTCGCCTCTTGCCCCGCGTGCCCCACCCTCCGTCATACTCGGGCTTGACCCGAGTATCGGGCTTGACCCGAGTATCGATGCCGCAAGCATTTCGCTTGAATTTGTTCGGCGCCTGACGCCGGCCAAGCCCCGCCTACGCCGCCTCGCCCGCCTGCACCGCACCCTCCGCCAGCTTGCGCGCCGCGACGAAATCGACCTTGCCGGAGCCCAGCACCGGGACCTTGCCGATGGTGACCTCGGCCGGCACCATCATGTCCATGGCGCCCTTCGACTTGGCGAAGGCGAGGAATTCTGTGCGGGTGGCATTGGGGGCGTCGGTCAGCAGCACCAGGCGCTCGCCCTTCTTGGCGTCCGGCAGCGAGGAGACGACCGAGAGGGCGCCGGGCCAGAGTTCGGCGGCGAGCGTTTCGACGGCGGCGAGCGAGATCATTTCGCCGGCGATCTTGGCGAAGCGTTTGGCGCGGCCGCGGATCTTGACGAAGCCGTCCTCGTCGATGGTGACGATGTCGCCGGTATCGTGCCAGCCATCGGCGAGCGGCTCGAGCACGCCGGGCTTTTCGGCGCGGAGATAACCGGCCATGACATTGGCGCCGCGCACATGCAGCCTGCCGCCCTCGTCGATGCCGGGCACCGGTTCGAGCTTCCAATCCATGCCCGGCAGGATTTTGCCGACGGTGCCCGATTTGTTGTACATCGGCGTGTTGATCGAAATCACCGGCGCGGTCTCGGTGACGCCGTAACCTTCGAGAATGCGCAGGCCGAATTTTTCCATATAGGTCTGGCGGGTTGCGGCCTTCACCGGCTCGGCGCCGGAGAAGATATAGCGGATCGAGCGGAAATCGTAAGGATGCGCCGTCCTGGCATAACCGTTGAGAAAGGTGTCGGTGCCGAAGATGATCGTGGCGTTGGAGACATAGATCAGTTCCGGCACGATGCGGTAATGCAGCGGCGACGGATAGAAATAGACCGGCACGCCTGAGATCAGCGGCAGCACCGTGCCGGCCGTCAGCCCGAAGGAATGGAAAACGGGTAAGATGTTGAACACCTTGTCGCCGCTGTGGAAATCGATGCGGGCGGCGGCCTGGGCGGCGTTCGACAGGATGTTGCGGTGGGTCAGCACCACGCCCTTCGGCGTGCCCTCGGAGCCCGAGGTGAAGAGGATCACCGCCGGATCGTCCGGCTGGCGTTTCACCAGCGGCCGCCCCTTGCGCAGAAGCCCACGGATCTTGTCCATCAGGCCGATCTCGGCCCTGAGATCATCGAGCCAGACGATCGTCACCTGCTTTTCCATCTCTTCGATCACCGCGCCGAGCTTGGCCTGGGTGACGAAGGCGCGCGAGGTCAGCACGTGCTTGATCTCGGCGGCCTTGCAGGCGGAGAGAATATTGGCCGCACCGGCAGTAAAATTCAGCATCGCCGGCACCTTGCCCGCGCTCATCACGCCGAGCAGCGTGGCGGCGGCGCCATTGGCATTCGGCAGCATGACGCCGAGGTTCGTCTCCGGGAATTTGGCGCGGAATTTGGCGCCGAGCACGGCAGCGCCGGTCAGGAGCTTGCCATAGGTCAGCCTGCCGGTGACCGGATCCTCGACGGCTGGCTTTTTCATGCCGAATTCGTGGCCGGCCTCGATGACGCGGCCAAGAACGGTCGATGAGGTGTCGGCAGTCTGGAACATCAGGTTCGACATCACCTGATAAAGTGCTGCACCCGCCGCGGTGCGGCGCTTGCGGCCTTTCAGCTCCGGGGGAACGTCGAGCTTCACCGGCTCGAGAATGGTGACCTTGACCTTGGGGAACAGCCGGCGGCGGATCTTGCCGTTGTCAAGGTAAGAGAGATAGCTCTTCTCCAGCCCGTCGATCCGCACCGGCACCACCATCGAGCCTGTTTTGTCGGCAACCATGGCGGCGCCGTCATAGACCTTCATCAGCGTTCCGGTCACCGTCAGCCGTCCCTCGGGGAAGATGCCGATCGGGTTGCCGTCCTGCACCACCTTGATCAGCGAGCGCGTCGCCATCGGCTTGGTCGGGTCGAGCGGCAGGAATTTGCACATTTTCAGGAAGGGCCGCACCCACCAGGCCTGGGCGATCTTGTAATCGACGGCAAAGGTCGGCTCTTCCTCGGTGATGGCGAGCGCCAAGGCGCCATCGAGCAGGCTGACGTGATTGAGGGCGATGATCGGCGCCCGGCCGGCCTTCTTGATATTCTCCAACCCCTCGACCTCGAGGCGCATGAAGGCGCGGAACAGGATCGAGATGAAATCGCGGAAGGGATTGGTCGGCAGCGTTTTCAGCATCAGCCAGGCGACGGCGAAATTGATGATGCCGAGGCCGATCAGGATCTGCGGAATAGAAGCGCCGAGCGCCTGGATGGCGGCGACCAGGCCGAGGCCGACGGTGATGAACAGCGCCGACAGCACATTGGCGGCGCCGATGACGCGGGCGCGGCGGTCCTCATGCGCCCAGGTCTGCAGCGCGGCGAAGGTGGGAACGGCGATGAAGGCGCCCGAAATCGCCATGCCGGCGAGATCGATGGCGACGCGGATGGTATTTTGACCGGCAAAGAAATCGGCAATCGTCGTTGCGTGGACAGCCGATGCCAGGCCCCAGAGGTTCCAGGCGAGGTCGAGGCTGAAGAGGCCGAGCAGCGCCGTTCCCACCGGGGCCGGCAGCAGCACGATGCGGCCTGACGACATCCAGGCGGCAATGCCCGAGCCGACGGCGACGGCGATGGCAAAAACGGTGAGATAGGCGGGAACGACCAGTTCGGAGCCGCCGAGCAGCTCGGTCACCATGGTCGGCAGGATCGACAGCACGAAAGCGCCGACCAGCCAGAACCAGCAGTTCATCAGCGCCGAACGCCACAGCCGCTTATCCCTACGGATTTCCATCACCAGCGTGTAGCTGGAGCGGATGACATTGCGGTCGATCTGCAGATCCGGCGCCTTCGAGCCGGTGGGAGGGATCATCCGGCTGGCCAGCCAGCAGAGCACCGACAGCCCCATCATCATCGAGCCGAACAGCAGCACATTGTCGCCGCTCGAGAAGGCGAGCGCGGCGATGATGGTGCCGGCGAGGATGGCGATGAAGGTGCCGCCCTCGATCCAGGCATTGGCCTTCGGCAGGTCGCGGCGTTCGAGGTGATCGGGCAGGATGCCGTATTTGATCGGACCGAACAGCGCCGAGATGACGCCGAAGCCGAAGAGGGCCGCCATCAGCACAAAGATCGAGGAAAAGCCGAGGCCGACCACGGCAAGCGCGGCAATGCCGATCTCGCAGCGTTTCAGCAGTTCGGCGATCTTCGCCTTGTCGTGTTTGTCGGCCAGCTCGCCGCCGAGCGCCGACAACAGCAGGAAGGGCACGATGAGGATGACGCCGGCAAGCGTCACCAGGGCGGCGCCCTCGCTGGCCGACATCTTGAAGAGAATGAGGAACACCAAAGTGTTCTTCAGAAAATTGTCGTTGAACGCGGTCAGGAACTGGGTCCAGAACAGCGGCGCGAATTTCCTGGATGTCATCAGCTTGTTTTGCACGGGCGCTTTCCTCTATCGGCTGGCAGAGAAGGCCACAGAGTTGTTACGCAATGGTTGAGTGCGAAAACAACTCTGCGCTGTGGTTAACGAAGGTCAATCTTCGTCGCTACGATTGAATTTGACGAGCAGTTTTTCGGTGCGGGCATCCTCGACCTTGCGGATCAACTTTTCGGATTCGGCATTGTCGCGCAGCGTCTTGGTGATGTTCACCGTGGTCTGCACCAGCATCAATATGCCCATGGCGAGATAGCCTTTGCCCCAGAGATCGAGCGGCATCATGTACAGGCCGAGCGCCAGCATGAAGGCGGCCGAGCCGAAGGAGATGTAGGAGAAGCTGACCCAGCTGGAGGAGTGTTTCTGGAAACTGTCGTTCATGATCGTAATCCCTATGTTCGATGGATTGGATGGTTGGATGGATGCGGTTTCAAGCGGCCGGGGTGATGCGGCTCTTCAGCCGGGCCAGCACGTCATCGGCGGATGAGTGGAGGGCGGCGCCGCAGCCGGCATTGGCAAGCTTTTCGATGATACCGGCCGGGCGGATCGAGCCTTCCATCTCCTTCAGCGCGGCCGCCGTCAGCTCGTTCTGGCTCTGGCGGATGCGCAGGCGGGCCAGCGTCTCCTCGGCGTCGTCGAGCGTCGCAAGGCCCGGACCGGCGACGACGACATCGAGCTTCTGCGCCTCCTGCGTCGCCCGGGCCAGCCGCTCGCCGCGCTGCAGCGCCTGCAGCCGCGCCTCGGAGGCCCGGACGATCGCCTTCAATTTGTCGATTGATGTGGTGAACTGGGCCTGCGCCTGTTCCGAGGCATCACGCTCGGCTTCGAGAAAAGCGATCGCCTCGGCCGCTTCGCGGGCCAGCCCGTCATTGCCCTTGGTGAGCGCCGCACAGGCACGGATCTCGAGGTCGGCGATGCGGGCGACGATCGTTGCGTGCTGTGCCTTCTCCTGCTCGTTCTGGGCGATGGCGACGGCAACGCTGCGGCGCGCCGACTGGATCTGTTGGGCGGCATCACGGATCTGCTGGGACAGCAGCGGCACGGCGTGGCGATCGGCAAACGCCTGTTCGGCATCATGCGCCCTGCCCCGCAACAGAATCGAAATCAGTTTGAACATTTGCTTCCTCCGGTTTATGAACGTTGTTCACGAGTGGTGTTATGGCAGAATCGTGAACGTCGTTCAAGATAAATTTTGAACGACGTTCAAAAATCGAAGTGGAATGGTGAATGGCCGGCAGACGAGAAGAAAAACGCGAGGACCTGAAGGCGCGGCTGATCGAGGCGGCGCGCGACCGCATCGCCCGCGACGGGCTTGGTAATCTGCGCGCCCGCGACATCACCCAGGACGCCGGCTGCGCGCTCGGCGGCCTCTACACGGTGTTTGCAGACCTCGGCGAGCTGGTCATCCACGTCAACTCCGCAACGCTGAAGGCCTTGGAGGCCAGGCTGACTCTGCCCGAGACCAAGGACAAAAGCCCGACCGACCGGCTGCGCAACCTCGCCCAGGGCTACCTCGCCTTCGCCGTCGAGCACCGCAACCTCTGGAAGGCGCTGTTCGACCACTTCCCCCCCGACACCAGCCCGACGCCGCAATGGCACCTCGACGAACACCTGTTCCTGATGGACGTGATCGCCGAACCGCTGGCCGAACTGCAACCGGATATGCCCCCCGAAGACCGCGCCATCCGCGCCCGCACATTGTTCGGGGCGGTGCATGGGGTGGTCAGCATCAGCCTCGAAGGCCGCTTCGTCGGCCTGCCGCTGGAGCGGCTAGCGCGGGAGGTGGATGAGCTGGTGCAGACGATTGCGGCGGGGGCGGAGCGGCGGCGGTGATGGCGGGTGAGTGCGGCCGGGGTGGGTTTGGCAAGAGCCCTCCTCCCCTCCGTCGTCCTCGGGCTTGACCCGAGGACCCATGCCCGGAGCGGAAACTCCTCCCAAAAAATGCCCCTCACCCTAACCCTCTCCCCGTAAACGGGGCGAGGGGACGTGTTACGCGAGACGTTGGAGAGAAACGGAAAGGCCGCGGCATATCCCCTTCGCCCCGCGAGCGGGGAGAAGGTGGCGGCAGCCGGATGAGGGGCTGGGCCTCGCCAATCTTCCGCGCCGGATGTCGCGCCTGCCAAAACCACTACCCATCTTACCGAGCGGGGAATTTCGCGGCCTCAACCCATTCCATATCGTCAAAATATCCCGATCGGTAAATTCCCCTAGACGCCCGCCGAAATTTCACTATATTTTCCCGATCGGGAAAATCACATGTCGAAACAGATTAAAACTCCAGCCGATATTGGCGCCCTGGTTCGAAGCACGCGCAAGGAGCAAAACCTGCGGCAGGACGAGCTTGCCGGCGTCGCCGGCGTCGGGCTTCGGTTTATCGTCGATCTCGAAGCCGGCAAACCCACGGCGCAGATCGGCAAAGTCCTGCAGGTTCTGCAAACGCTCGGCTGCTCCATCGACATTCTGGCGCCCGGCGAGCGCAGACGATGACGGACAGGATCCTCAACGTCTGGTGGGGCGGCCGCATTGTCGGTCAATTCACGCAGGACCGACACGGCGATATCGGCTTTGCCTATGCCGAAGGCTGGCTCGGCGATGATGATGCGCTGCCGCTCTCGGCCTCTCTCCCGAAACGACCGGAGCGATTTTCCCGCCGGGAATGCCGGCCGTTTTTCGGCGGCCTGTTGCCCGAGGAAAGCCAGCGGATAGCCGCCGCGCAAGCCCTGGGCGTTTCTCCCGCCAATGACTTTGCGCTTCTCGATCACCTTGGCGGCGATGTCGCCGGTGCATTGCAACTGCTTGCCGAGGGCCAGGAGCCCGCGGAAACCGCGACGACTGCAGATCGCCAATCCGCGCCTTTGGACGAAGCCGGCATCGTTCGGGTGCTGGAGGCGCTTCCCGTGCGCCCTTTGCTGGCCGGCGAGGAAGGCTTGAGACTGTCGCTCGCCGGCGCGCAATCCAAGGTGCCGGTTGTTCTGATCGACGGCCGGATCGGCCTTCCCCTGCCTGGCCAGGCGACCACTCATATTCTGAAGCCACCAATAGCGCGCTTCAAGGCGACGACCGAAAACGAAGCTTTCGTGATGAGGCTCGCAGCCGCCATCGAGCTGGATGTCGCAGCGGTCGAACCGCGACATGTGCGGGAACGCCCGTTTCTTCTGGTCGAACGATATGACCGCGTCCGCGACGCCGGCGGCCTGGTTCGCCGCATCCATCAGGAGGATTTCTGCCAGGCGCTCGGCGTACCGCCGGAAACGAAATATGCGAGCGAAGGCGGGCCGACCTTCAAGGATTGTTTCGAATTGCTGAGACGGATTTCGGCAAGACCGGCCATCGATGTTCTGAAGCTGCTGGACGCTGCCATCTTCAACCTGATCGCCGGAAATGCCGATGCCCACGGCAAGAACTTCTCCATCCTTTACGATAGCCAAGGCCCGCGGCTGGCAAAACTCTACGACCTCCTCTCCACCGTGATTTATCCGGAGCTGTCGCCAAAGCTGGCAATGAGAATCGGCAAACGTGCCACGCTCGCCGAGATGGATGCGGAGGGCTGGCAGGTCTTTGCGCGAGAAGCCGGCGTTGGCACTCCGCTGCTGCGCCGCCGGGTAAACGAGCTCTGCGACAAGGTGATAGCAGCGGCCGATAAGGTCGCTGACGAGCTCGCAGACATATCGCCTGATCGAGACCCAATCGATGAAATCGCCGGCTTGATAAAGAGCCGGGCCGAGGCAGCCAGGCTGACCTCGAAAGATTGAGGAAAACGAGGAATTGCTCCCAACGTCGCGCCTCTTGCCGATCGCTGACCTCAATCTCCGTCGCCCTCGGGCTTGACCCGAGGACCCATGGCCAAGCACTCTGGGCCCACCCACGCCGGACGCGAAAGGAACCCCCATGAGCCGCATCTTCATCACCGGTTCCACCGATGGCCTCGGCCTCGCCGCCGCCCGCACCCTGATGAAAGAGGGCCATGACGTCGTGCTGCACGCCCGCTCCCGCGAGCGCGCCGCCGCCATCGCAGACATTGCCGCTGCCGCCCTCGGCATCATCATCGGCGATCTCGCCAGCGCCACCGAGACGCGCTCGATCGCCGAACAGCTCAACACCATCGGCCGCATGGACGCCGTCATCCACAATGCCGGCATCTACCTCGAGCGCAGCCGCGGCGACACCCCGGAAGGCCACGCCAAGACGCTGGCGGTCAACACCCTTGCCCCCTATCTGCTCACCGCCTGGATCACCCGCCCCGAGCGCCTGATCTATCTCACCAGCGGCATGCACCGCAGCGGCGGCAGCGCCCTTGACGATATCGACTGGAAGAGACGGCCGTGGAACGCAAGCCAGGCCTACTCGGAAAGCAAGCTCTACATCGCCACCCTCGCCGCCGCCGTCGCCCGCCATTGGCCGGATGTTCTCAGCAACGCGGTGGATCCCGGCTGGGTGCCGACCAAGATGGGCGGCGCCGGCGCGCCCGACGACCTCGAAATGGGGCACCTCACCCAGACATGGCTTGCGGCAAGCGATGCGGAAGCTGCGAAGGTCAGCGGTGGGTATTGGTATCATCGGCAGCGGCGGGAGGCGGCGGGGGATGTTGGCGATCCTGCGTTTCAGGATGGGCTGGTGGAGAAGCTTGCCGCACTCACAGGTGTTCGTTTGTTCGCAGAGCGCCGGAAAGCTGTTTAGCGGGCGTTGCCCGCCAGCGGATCGCCAACAGGCCGGTATGCCCCACAAGACCGCGCCATCCGCGCCCGCCCCATTCGGCGCGGTGCATAGTGTCGTCAACATCAGCTTGGAGCGGCGCTTCGTCGGATGGCCGCCGGAGCGGCTGGCATGGGAGGTGGACGAGCTGGTGATGACGATTGCGGCGGGGGCGGAAGAAGGCGGTGAACGTGGGTGGGGTGGCTGGATTCCCAGCCAACAGGTGACATTGCTAGTTTGCCAGCTGCCAGCGAGATCGATCAAACTCTTACATCGCCAAACGACAAGTCGGTACTTTAAATACCCCCGGCAGTAAACTAAGGTTCGCCTAGATATTTTGAATGGTCTTCTTGCGAGGCATGATGGTCGGCTCTTCACCTTTTTACACAGACGACTTTATGGCAGAGGTCATGGGAGTCGAAACGCTTCCAGAAAGACTTTTTCACTATACCTCCATCGACACCCTGGAGAAGATTCTCATCAACCACACTTTGAGATTTGGCCGCCTTGACCAAGTGAACGATCCCGAAGAAGCGCAATCGGATGATGTTCCCTTAGCGGCGACATCGATTTTCGTTTCATGCTGGTCGAGCAACTCGGTAGAGTCCATTCCCCTGTGGTCGTTGTATGGCGGCGGTCGTCATGGCGTCCGGCTCTCGATGCCAGTAAATATGTTCGCCGGACGTCACAAACCGACCATCTTTGAATTTGGCGGTGCATTGACCCTTGTCGATGCAGAGATGCTCATAATGCGAAAATCGCCGGCAATGAGCACTACGATGAGCGCAGCAATTGGACCGAATAAGGTCTATTATACCGACGATATGGCGTTTAGAGTTCGTCCCCTTATTATGCGAGAGGGGGGAAAAGCGCGCTATACCCCCTATGATCTGGGCATGGCGAAGAGCACGGCGTGGGCCTATGAGGAGGAGTGGCGGTTTAAAATCGCTGCGCTGTCGTTTGCCAGTGAGTATCCCGACGACGAGTACTTTAACGAGGTTACTTTGGATCTCGACACCTATCCCGTCGAAACAAACCAACTGTTCGTTCCCCTTGACCCGTCGAGCCTCGACGAACTGAAGGTTACAGCGGGACCTCTAGTTACAGTCGACGAATTCGCGCGCATCGAAACGCTCCTCGCGCAGCACGCATCAAATGCCGAGCTTACTAGAAGCGGCATCGCAATGCGTGAACCGCAAAAGATTCTCTGAACGCGATCCCACTTCATTAATCGAAAAGACTTAAGCAGAAGACTGGTTCGACCAATCCAGTATCGCCCGGTTCAGAGCGGCTGCGGGTGGATGAGGTGCGCAGGATGTCACGGCCGCGCTCCTTGAACTCGCTAACAACCATGTGCTGATGCAGATCGAAAACGCGAAGATTGACGTCGTGATCGACGAATTAACGACGGGATCGTCTTACTGCCGCCCGCGGAGCCTCTGATATCAGTTGATCCGCAACCCACGTTGATTTGAGTAGATGAGCTGACCGACAGCGCGGTTGCACCGGCCAGATTCGAATAGACGGCGGCCGGGATTTCTGTGCTTTAACCTTGCTTCGAATGGATAAGGTTGCCCGATTGCGGGGCGTTATTTGCTGTAGTAATGGTTGCGAAATTCGGGGATAAATTGATGCGTTCCAAGCTCTTCGCTGCTCTTGCCATTTCAGTCATCCTGACCTCTTGCCAGAGCAAGCCGGTCGACCAGCTATCTTACTCTGAGATGAAGTCTCTCTCGCTCGATTTGCACAAACGTTGCTGGGCTCAGGGTGTTAAGAGCGATACGCCCGAAATGAAAGCCTGTCTGCAACAAGAGTTCACGCGTGAGTCGTCTATGAGGAACAGCAATTACCAGACACGACAAGCGATTGGGGATGCGCTTATCGCTGGCGGACAGGGATATAATCGAGGGATGCAGCAACAGCCCTCATATCAACCGGTGAACTGCACTTCGACGCCGTCAAGCACCTGGGTGGGCGGTCCAGTTCGCCAAGTTCGGACTTCCTGCTACTGATGATTGCTGGACTGATCATCTGCGCATCGCTGACCGTCGTCGACGGCGACACGGTGAAATGCAATGGGCAGAACATGCGACTGCTGGGGGAAGGCGTTCCGTTCGTCTCAGGCATCGATACGCCGGAGATCGGATCGCACGCGAAGTGCATCAAGGAACGGAAGCTGGCACTGATCGCCAAAGGGAGGCTGAAAGAACTGCTGGCTGAAAAGGGACTGCGTGTCGTGCTCAGCGGCGCGGTCGACAAGACACGAACGCACCGGCCCCTTGTCAACATCTACCGAACGAACGGTGAAGAGATCGGCAAGAAGCTGTTCAAGGAAGGCTTTGCAAGGGCCTGGAGCCCGAAGCAGCGGAACGATTGGTGCGATTGATGGGAGACCGACCTCCGTCGAGCGCTGGCGGCGCCAAGGTCTCGTTATCTACGGTCTCGCCGAACGAGCAGAGCACACGCGTGAGCTGTTCTTATCGCGGCACTTAGAGCAGGCGCCCTTGCTGCCTTGGTCTTCGCCTGCTGATATCACTGAGCTCGTGATCTACATCACTCCGCGACGTTTAAGGCCCTGGCGGCAAAGCACATGCTGCCGGAAACCGATCGGATATCGAGCGATGGCCACGCAGCCTGGAGCAGGGTTATTTGCGCTTCGCGTACAACTTGAACAACGTGAAGACACCGCCTTGGGAATCGCCTCTACAGCAATAACGGCTCTCCTTCGAGGGTGAAGTCTTTGGCCCATTTGAAAACGTTTTGCTGCTGGTCAATAAGGAATGTGAGTTCGTCCGTCACCTCGAAGCCAAGGCTGCGAGCCATCGACAGGAAACCTTCAAGACTTTCTGGTTTCATCTGACCTGTTTTCACATGCAGCTCGTTTACAACTATTGACGTCACAAGTGGCCAGCCCCTCCGGTGTGCATATTCCAAAAGCTCGCCAAGATGCTTGCCCATAGCCCAGTGAACACGGCTCCACTCAGCGCCGCTCTGATCCGCTATTCCCTTGTAACTGATAAACCGCTGTTCGCGCGCTGCGGCGAGAATGGCCATGAGCGTTTTGCGAAACGACAAACCGTTTCCGCCGCGACGAGATAGCTCCTCCATTGCGGCAAGATATGCTGGCCGTTGTGTCTGCCCGAGGCGACGATGATTATCGATAATGTTGTGCAAACCTTCATTGTCTTGCTCTGAAATTTCCATTTGCCATCCATCCCGGTGAGGAAAGTATCGATCCTCGTGCTTCGGTAGTAGTTAGGTTAGCGGACTAGGCCGCCGATTTTTGCCGCCTGCTTTTTCCCAAGTCGCGTGCCTGTTTGCCGCGGCCGTGTATGAGATGTTCATCAGCCGCGCTACCGCGTAGGGATTCTCATCATTATCGAAAAGTCGGTAGCAGACTTCTATGCCGCGCTCTGAAAGGAACTTTCCGTTTTTATTGTTAGCGCTAAGCGGGGCTAGCTCGGCATATTCTTCCCTGGCGGCGAGGATTTCCCGAATGCGATCCAAATTGCGTTGAGCTGCGCCCAACAGGACGCTGATCTGGTCGATTTGCTGGTCAGTTAGCTTCATTGAGAACACCGGAGATTTGCTGAGCAAGGCGACGTGCAACGCTGTGAGTGCTATCATTATGCCTATTGATTACTTTATGCAAGTAGTATGTGTTATAAACAAGCCACTATTCCGAACATCAGCTTTAGGATGATCGCCTATGAGATTTCGGCTAACTCCGGCCGAACTGCAGCCCGATATGCCGCGGCAACCCAGCTATTCGCGCGCGCCTGTGAACGAGAACCACTCTTAGACCTTACGTCTTCTGACCTGCCTTACAATTTCCGTTCTGACGTGCAACAGAGCAGGTCGGTTGCAATAGCGATCTTCGATCTCCGTGAAGACGACGAGCGAAGGCTATTTCGTACCGGAAACGTGACTAGCTGCGAGGCATGGCTTTGATGATCGGGCGACTATACTGGCAGGTGTTTCGCCCTACAGGGATTAGGACGTGGCAGACACATTAACACGCAACGCAAGATCGGCTTTAATGAGCCGCGTCCGACAAGCACATACGGCTCCAGAGATCATCGTACGCAAGGCTCTTTTTCGATCAGGCTTCCGGTTTCGACTCCATATTAAATCGCTTCCGGGCAAGCCCGATATTGTGCTTCCAAGATATCGGACAATCGTTTTTGTCCACGGCTGTTTATGGCATGGGCATGATTGCCGCAGGGGAAAGCTCCCCCGATCAAATGTGGAGATGTGGGAAGCGAAGATCAGGAAAAATGTCGAGAGGGACGTGAAAGCGATGGAGGCGCTGGAGCGCTCAGGGTGGTTTGTTGAGGTAATATGGGAATGCAGCCTCGATGAGGTCGATGCGCTCATCGAAAGGCTACGTCAGCGCAGACCCAACAATCCTTCCACACGTTTCTCGGCCTCAGGATCGGCGTGAACCTCGTCGTGGTGGACATTGCAAAGAGTTATCAGGTTATCCATTTCGTTGGCCCCACCCCTCGCGTGATGCTCGATGTGATGCAACTCAAGGAATTGCCTCGGGTCGCCATACTGGCGATCCTTGTAACTCCATTGGCAAACGCGGCACTTGTGCCCGTCTCGCTGGAGAACGTTCACTCGGACAGGGTCTTTTATTTTCCTATCATTTTCGCGTGCCTGGTGCTCATGTTCCAGGATGTATACGCCTACATCCAAGTCAGGGCGTCCGCTCATTCGCGAAGCTACAGACCACCCATACTCTGTCCTTAGCTCTCGTACACGCCGTGCCCACTCCGTTTTTGACGGAGAGAGATAGCGCAGTTCCTCCCCTAGTACGGGTTTGCCGACGTTCTGCTTTAGGTAGGTGAGGATTTTGTCACGCACCGAGTCGTCAGATTTTCTTATGGCGTTCAGGACGTTCCACCTGTAGGCCGCGTCCCGGTCTTGTGTCGCAGAGGTGAGAACGTACTGTTCGGGCTTGAGCAAAAGAGGATTTACACCCAGGTCGCGCTCTAATTCAGCGAGGGCATCGTTTTCACCATCGCTTCGCAGATCAGCCGCCATTTCTTTGTAGGTCGCGCCGCTGTTTATCGGCCAGCCGAATTCGACGCGGAGTTCTCGAACTCGCCGAGCCCACTCCCCAATGCCTGAAACGACCATCAACTCATCGCCGTCGATGACCGTTCTCGGATATTTCAGAAAATATGCAAGAATTCGATCCCTAGCACCTGCGTCGACGTGACCTGGCATCAAAGACACGCCAAGAGCGCGAATCTTGTCAAAAGACGGGATGAGAGCACGAACGCGCTCGCGTAGATCGGGTCTGGAAAGCTCCTTGGCAAAGTCCGCCAGAAGCTGCTGAAGCTCTGACAGATATTCTTGAGAATCCTTAGGCTGCTTTGATTTTCG
This sequence comes from Rhizobium sp. NZLR1b, assembly GCF_019685155.1. Classification (NCBI taxonomy): domain Bacteria; kingdom Pseudomonadati; phylum Pseudomonadota; class Alphaproteobacteria; order Hyphomicrobiales; family Rhizobiaceae; genus Rhizobium; species Rhizobium sp. NZLR1b. The sequence goes on along the minus strand of NZ_JABDWC010000017.1, from coordinate 87,615 downwards.
TGGCATCCAAACTTAAACCTGCTCGATCCAAGGCCTGCCGGACCACCTTGCTAATTGCACCTGCAAAGGGCGGGGGCACTGCGTTTCCAATTTGTCGAGCAATCTCTACTTTACTACCTATGAACACAAAGTTATCGGGGAAACCCATAAGTCGTGCTGCTTCGCGGTGCGTTATGGGTCGATGCTCGACCGGATGCAGGTAGCGCCCCTTTTCAGGCTTAAAGAACTCCGTCCGGATTGTGACGGACGGCCGATTCCACCAAAGACGGCCGAACAAGTCCGTTCCGCCGCTTGTTTTTCTGATCCAGCAGTCCGGGGTAAGTTCAGGAGCATTTCGGAAGAGATCGAAGCGGTTTCCACCTTCTGGGACAGCTCGATATCGTTTTTGGCTTTTTTCTGTGGGGGTTCTTCCGAAGTGTAGGTCCAATGGGCCTTCAGCTCCAAAGTCCGTCCCGATTGGCACGGGTGGCAGATCGCCTATGGCATCGTGGACAGTCTTCCAGACTGGCAGATTACTAGAGCCGCGTAGTGCCGGGTCGACGTGAGTTGGTTCGGGCAACTCCACACCAAAGGGAATCGTGACACGATCCCAGCCGATCACTATGGTACGCTTTCGGGTCTGAGGAGCGCCAAAGTTCGCGGTATTCAATACAGCTGCGACCGTTGTGAAACCAAGTTGGTCGGCCCGGGCGCGAATATCGGAAAGCTCAGGTGAGCGAAATAATTCGGCCACGTTCTCCATAACGAAAACTCTCGCGCCGGTTGCCTTCACCGTTTCCAGATAGGGTTCCCATAGTGCGCGCCGTTGATCCCCGCTTCTGCTTTTGTTCAGCAAGCTAAAGCCTTGGCACGGTGGCCCACCTACAATTACATCAACAACTGGTGCATCGCCCTTCGCGACCCAATCTTCAATATTCGCATGTACAGATTGGCCTTGAAAATTCGCATGATGTGTACGAACGGCAGCAGCGTCGTTGTCGACACCGAAAACGGGAACGAAGCCGCCTCCAAACCTCTCGTCAGTAAAGCCGAGCGTCATTCCCCCTGCCCCTGCAAAGAGATCGGCGATTCGATATGCCATATTGGGTCCTTTCGAAGCAGTAACTTCGCTTTGAAGTGTGTGCCAGATTTTGGTGGCCGGGAAAAGACTCGCTTGAGAACAAAAAGAGATCACAGCAGAGTTTCCACGACGTTAATTAGCTCCTCGTGAGGCTGGACGGCCTGCAACTTTATCGCCAGTGAGCCGAAGGTAGGAGAAATTTGGGCGCCGAGACCGCAATGAAGGACTGGCAGAAGGGAGTGTTCGGTACGGCCGTGGGCATCACAATGCAGACGATCTCGACATGCGGTGATCGAATAAGACGCGATGCGCTTGGCAGGTGTGGAGCGCCAGGAAGCGAGACGTCTGATTGCCGCGCGGACGGAACGACAACTTTTCGGGCAGCAACCACGAAAATAATTCCAGCAATAAAAATAAATGTTGCTAAGTAAATAATTCTAGTTATTTTTATAGCGTGAATTAACGGAAAGGGACTGCACGTGAACAAGCGGCACGAGACTACATTTCTGAAGCGATTGGAACGGGTCTTCACCCACGGCGTAACGGAAGTCCACAAGGCGGAAATGAGGCTTTGGTTCGGTCAAGAACGGATTGCTCGGCGAGTTTGGCGGGAGGTTTCAGCCTACTGGGCAGATATCGTTGATGAGCCCGATCGGCAGAAGCTTTTGGTCGGTGGATTAGAGGGGGATAATTGGATTTTCATTTGGGGTGAAGGCAACGGAACGACTGCTACGTCTTATCTGCAAGATGTGCGATATCTTGCTGGCGAGGCAACCCCTGAAGGACAACCTATAGCAATACCTGTAGAGGAATAACGAAGTGACATGTGCCCGCCGGTGGACGATCGGCGGGCTTCTTGCACGGCGCTTCCGATATTGGCACAATCTTAGGCAGGAGAAATGATCAATGGAATTCAACTATCGTGCGACCGCACGCTTCATGTGCCGGCAGGTAATCAGGCTAGTATGGACGACCTCGCAACAGAAATGGACGACCTCATTCCTCCTTGCCGGAATGACGCTGGCAGCGATACTTATGCCCCCCTTCGGTATCGTTGTCTTCGGGACAGCGTTCGCGGGATGGTGGTTCGCAGTTCTGGTGATGACGGTGTTCTTCGGACTTGTCGGCAACCGCGTTGGTGTGGGGCGGGAGAAGGCGGCGATCAAACGCCAGATCGACCACGATAGCGTGATTTGAGACGAGCATGATCCACGATATCTTTAAATTGATTCAGGAGCTCGAGGGCGGATGGCCCGAACTTCTTGGATCTTTGGCGGGTTCCGCAATTGGCCTTGTCTCGCTGATGCTTGGCGCACTCTACAATGCCCGACTCAATCGGAATGCGGACCGCGAGCGTGAGCGGAACGATAAATTCGGAATTGTTGAAGCATTGCTAGCCGAAATCGCCTCCGTGAAAGCGACGTTAGATAAGGCTGCGGTCGGCCTTCTGCGGATGAACCCGAACGAAGGTTATTTCCCGATCCCGGACCCTTACCCCGGCATCGGCATTTTTCAGAAATTTATCGATAGGATCGAATTATTTGACGAAGAGACGATTAGAGCCGTTAGTGAACTCTACACCGTTTTGGATGAGTATTGCGGCCAACTAAGAGTTTATGGGAGCCACTTCGACGCTTCGCTCAAGGGCAAAGTGGTGATGGCCGCAAGCCATCCGGTTGCAGCATTCATCATCCCTTTGAATCAAAGCCTGTCTCAAAAGTGCGCCGACGTTCTTTCACATTTGCGCTTTCAGCGAATAAAGAATCACCATCTACTGTCGCGGCTCTCGATGTAAACGAAGCGATACAGAATTATGCGCCGAAAAACAGATGTGGCTGGGGCGCCTGGATTCGAACCAGGGATGACGGTACCAAAAACCGTTGCCTTACCGCTTGGCGACGCCCCACCAGAGCTTTCAGCGGCAAACCGCTGCTGAAATCGACGCCTGATTAGCAAAGCTCTCCGTCTGTCACAATGACTAAGTTTATCCGCAGGCAGATTTATGCGCTGCGCAGCGCTACATGCCGTGCTAGGATTTGGCGACTTCATCGGCCGGAAATCATTGCCTTCATGGACAGTCCCGCATTCGACCTCGTCTTCGAGCCGGCCTATGGGCGGGCCGTGCCGGTGGCGCCAGGGGTCGAGCGGATCACGGCGAACAATCCCGGGCCTTTCACCTTTTTCGGCACCAACAGCTATATCGTCGGCGGTTCCTCGGTCGCGGTCATCGATCCCGGGCCGGAGGACGAGGCGCATTTCCAGGCGCTGATGGCGGCGCTGGCCGGCCGTGAGGTGACGCATATCTTCGTCAGCCACACCCATCGCGACCACTCGCCGCTCGCCCGCCGGCTGCGCGCGGCAACCGGGGCGGTGACGGTGGGCCAGGGGCCGCACCGGCCGGCAAGGCCGTTGCGCGCCGGCGAGATCAATCCGTTTTCCGAAAGCTCCGACATGGCCTTCGTGCCCGATATTTCGATCGGCAACGGCAAGACCATCAAGGGCGATGGCTGGGTGCTTTCAGGCGTGCCGACGCCGGGGCACACGGCCAATCATGCCGCCTTCGCGCTGGACGGCGGCGATCTGCTGTTCACAGGCGATCATGTCATGGCCTGGTCGACCTCGATCGTCGCGCCACCGGATGGCTCAATGGCCGATTACATGGCCTCACTCGACAGGCTGATCGCGCGCGAGGATGGGCTGCTGCTGCCCGGCCATGGCGGGCCGGTGACGGAGCCGGCCACATTCCTCCGGGCGTTGAAGGCGCATCGCCTCGGGCGCGAGCAGGCGATCCTGACGCGCATCCGGGCGGGCGACCAGGGGATCACCGAGATGGTCAAGGCGATCTACAGCGATACCGATCCGAAGCTGCATGGGGCGGCCGCGCTTTCCGTGCTCGCCCATATCGAGGATCTCTTCGAGCGCGGCGAGATTGCCGCGGATGGGCCGCCTTCGCTTTCCGCCCTCTACCGGCCGGCACCAGGGAGATGAGCCAGCAGATGGGCGCCGCTTACAGCTATCGCGACGATGCCGATGTGCCCGATTTTGCCGATGACCGGCCGCTGATCGTCTTTGATGGCGAATGCGTGTTCTGCTCCGGCTGGGTGAAGTTCGCACTGAAACACGACAAGCAGCGGCGATACCGCTTCCTCGCTGCGCAGACGCCGCTCGGCGCCGCGCTCTACCGGCATTATGGGCTGGATGGGCGCGACTACAAGACCAATATCCTGATCGAAGAGGGCCGCGCCTTCTTCAAATCCGACGGCTCGATCCGCATGGTCGCCGGCCTCGGTTTTCCCTATTCGCTGATCAGGCTTTTCCGGCTGCTGCCGCGGCGGCTGGCCGACACGCTTTATGAATTCATCGCCCGCAACCGGTTGAAGATTGCCGGCCGGCAGAGCTGCATGGTGCCGACGCCGGAGCAGCGCAGCCGCTTCATCGCATGAGCGGCGACAGGCTTTCGCTGCTGATCATCGGCGGCTACGGCACGTTTGGCGGCCGGCTGGCGCGGCTGCTTGGCGATGAACCGCGGCTCAGACTGCTGATCGCCGGGCGGTCGCTTGAAAAGGCAGACGATTTCGTTGCGGATCTCAGAGCCCCGAAAGATGGATCCGAGGGCTTGGGAAGCAGCAATCTGGGGGCGACGCTGCAGGCCGTACGCTTCGATCGCGATGGCGATCTGGCGGAACAGCTGATGCGGCTGAGGCCGGATCTCGTCATCGATGCCTCGGGGCCGTTTCAGAGCTTCGGGGACGACCCCTATAAGGTGGTGCGCGCCTGCATTGGCCTCGGCATCGATTATGCCGATATCGCCGACAGCACCGGCTTCGTCGCCGGTTTTGGCGGGCTCGATGCCGCGGCCAGGGCGAAGGGCATCTTCGCGCTGTCGGGGCTGAGCAGCCTGCCGGCGCTTTCCTTTGCGGCGCTCGATGTCATGGCGCCTCCGTTTGCGCGGATCGATCGGGTGGCTGCGGGCATTGCCCCGTCGGCGCATGTGAAGATCGGGCTCAATGTTGTGAGGGCGATCGCCAGTTATGCCGGCAGGCCGGTGTCGCTGCTGCGCGATGGGCAGCCTTCGACCGGGCTTGGACTGATCGAGGCGATGCGGGTGACGGTGGCGCCGCCGGGCGCGGTGCCGCTGCGCAGCCGGACATTCCTGCTGGTCGATGCGCCGGATCTGGCGCTGCTGCCGGCGCGCCTTCCCACTCTGCAATCCAGCTTCACCGGGGTCGGAACGGAGCCGCAGCCGCTGCAGCGCCTGCTCAGCCTCGCCGCCCGGCTGGTGCACCTGAAGCTGCTTCCATCGCTGCTACCGTTTTCGCCGCTGCTGCAGCGCGCCAGCCATGGTTTCGCGATCGGCGAACATCGCGGCGGCATGTTCATGCGGGTCAGTGGCATCGATGCCGCGGGCAAGAGCCTCACATGCGGCTGGCATCTGATTGCCGAGGGTGATGACGGGCCGTTCATTCCCATCGCCGGCGTCGCGGCGCTGGTCCGCCGGCTGCTCCAGGGCATCCGGCCGGAAAACGGCGCGCGGCCGGCGACGGGCGAATTGCAGCTTGCCGGATTCGAAGCGGAGTTTCGGCGGTTTTCGATCACGACGGGGATCCGGGTGGAAAGCGAGGGCGCCTGCCTGCCGCTCTACCACAGGGTTCTCGGCAGCGCCTTCGAACGGCTGCCGCCGGCGATTGCCGCCATGCATTCGGTCGGGCATGCCGGCGGGACGCGCGTCGCCTCCGGCCGGGCGCGGATCGAACGCGGCGGCGGATGGCTTGCGGGGATCGTCGCGCGGCTGATCGGCTTCCCTCCGGCGGGTGAGGATGTGCCGGTGACGGTGCGCTTCGTGGCCGATGGCGACAAGGAGATCTGGACACGGGATTTCGGCGGCAAGAGTTTCCACAGCCTGCAGCTCGAAGGAAAAGGCCGCGACCGGCATCTGCTTACCGAAGTCTTCGGGCCGTTCCGGGTGCTGGTGGCGCTGGTGCAGGAGGGGAACAGGTTACGGCTGGTGGTGAGGGGTTGGCGGTTTTTTGGGGTTCCGCTGCCGCTGTTCCTGGCGCCGGGTGGCGAGACCTATGAGGAGGAGCGTGAGGGGCGATTCCACTTTCATGTGGAGATCGGCGGGCGGCTGACCGGGCTGGTGGTGCGGTATACGGGGTGGTTGGTGGTGGCGTGAGGTCGTTTTTCCTCACCTGAGCCGGCCTGCCGTGTGAGCCCCCTCTGCCCTGCCGGGCATCTCCCCCACAGGTGGGGAGATTGGCTGGGCTCGCTGGCTTCCCCAAACAACCGGTGTCACAGCCCGGCGAAACGGCGGAGGGACGGGAAGTTTTCGCCACTTGCCAATCTCCCCACCTGTGGGGGAGATGCCCGGCAGGGCAGAGGGGGGCTGACGGGTGGTGGCGTAATAGAGGGTGGCTGCGTCTGGAGACGTAAGAGGCCCCATCCACCGGTCAACTAACATAGAGCTTGTTCAATGGATGGGGCTCGGTCGTGTATTCCATCGAGAGAATTGAGATTGTCAAACTGCTCAATAACTGAACATCGACCTCACATTTCTCAGGAACATATATGTAAAGATCATCCGGCCTTTTCTCTGCAGCTACACTCACCCCTCCCCGCTTTCGAACGGCAAATGTATGGATGACTGAATTTTTAACATCGGGCTGAATCTGCAGTGCACATTTCACAACCCGATCAAACTCAAGAAAGTCATCCGGAACATGAAGAGAGAAGAGCTTCCCTATGGGAAACTCCATAAAGCGGCAGCCGCTGACAAATTTGAGATAAATCTCGCCTGAGAGCGTTTTCACAAAACCTGAAGTATCAAGAGTGTCCTGGTCAGGCACACTCAGAAAATCGGCCTTGCTTCCCATCACAGCTCTCCTCCTTTGGTGCGGCATAAGGTTGTCGAGCCTGCCGCACCCTATCCCGGCCCTTCGCTTTGGGCTCAGGGCGTTCGCCGCTGCAATCGATTCGCTGGATCGATTGCTGCCGCCTCTGGCGGCACCGCGGCTCACCCACCCGCAATCCCCAGCAATTCGGAATCCAGCGCCTTCAGATAATCGCCGGCGATGTCGGCGCTGAAGCCGAGGTCGTGTTGGCCGTAGCGGGAGGCGACGCGGATGTCGACGAAGGTTGTTTCGGCCTCTTCGCGCAGGCGAATGAGGATATCGAAGCGCAGGCCGAGGATCAGTGTGCGATTGGTTGCCTGCAGCGTCACGCCGTTGGCGCCGCGGATCAGCTTGGCGACATCGTCGTCATAGGGGCGCGGCGTCGGCACGGGCACGATATCGGGCGCATCGGCGATGGCAGCATCATCGCTCGGCTCAGGCTTGGCCGGCCGGTCCTCGGGGTCGCGGTCGGGCTCGGTATCGCCGGTGGTCCGGATGATGGTGAAGCCGCGCAGCTTGGCGACCTTGCGCACCGCCTCCAGCACGCGGTCGAGTGCGCCCTCATAACGCCGGCCGGTCAGCTCGGGATAGGCGGTCATCTGCTTTTCACGATCCTCCGGCATCACCGGATTGCGCTTCAGCCAGATCTGGTCGGCTTTCGGCGGCGACAGCCAATCCGGCACCGAGACCGGATCGGTGGAGACGTCGTAGATATCCGGCAAGGTCAGATAATGCTCGGTGGCAAAGGCGCCGAGCGCTAAGGGAAAGGCGGCGTAGATCAGCGCGGCGAGTGCGGCCAGCCCGCCTTCGGCGCCCGTCATCCAGAGGCTGCGCAGCCCGACGACGGCCAGAAGGGCGGCCAGCAGCGCGCCGCCGGCGGCGGCGATCAACAGCAGCACCAGATAGGGGGTGGCGAGGCCGCCGAAACGATGGGCGACCAGCACCGCCAGCGCCAGCACCAGGGAAAACGCCCCGAGCAGCCGCGAAAAGCGGGCGGCGTTGGAAACGGGACGGTCGAAACGGATGGCCATCAAACTTACCGGTTGCTCGTCAGCGCCGCGCCTTCAACCACGCAAATCGCCATATCCCTGTTTAGAGCATGATGCCGAAAAGTGTGAAGCGGTTTTCGGACGACATCATGCTCTATTTCTTTGATTTAGATCCGGATTCAGATTTTAGGCCAGCCCGGCCTAAAATCATCCGGATCTGGGCAAGATTCGGCTGAATTGAAACTGTTGTCTCGGAATATCAGATGGAATTCGCGAGCGAAGACCATGACGAGACCATGATGAAGACCGGGGCGAAGACGGGGCGATTCCATAAGCTCTTGCTGATATGGTAAAAAAGAGCCATTCTGCCGCGGTTTCATCTCCGATTTTAAAGGCAAGGAGCGACGGGATGATTTCAACCGAGATAGCCGCAAGGCCGCAGGCGTCTGCGCTTGGCGGGATCGACCACAGCGAGCCGATGCTGCCGATGGAGCTCGTCGAGCTCGAACTTTCGCTCGAAGGGTATGCCGGCGGCGATGCCGGCTTCTGCGAGGCGGTGCGCCAGGCAGCGCAACGGTCGGGTGGCGAGCTGCTGTTCGACCTGCCGGCCGGGGGTCTTATCGAGGATTGCCGCCGCATCGCGGTGCTGCGCATTCCCGATGACGGCAGTGAGATGCGCGTCGTGCTGGCGCTGCTCGATTATGCCGGCACCGAAATCCGCATGCAGGCGCCCGATGAGCAAACTGCGCATCTGGTGCGTTTCGCCGAAGCCTTTATCGAAGTGCTGGAGCGGATTTAGAGCTTCGGAGCGTGATGCCGAGAGATGGGCTAGCGCCGCTCGGCCGCCGCTTCCGCAACGCTGCGGAAGGGAAACTTGCGGCCGCATTCGCATTTGATGACGAAATTTTCCTGGTGGTTGGATGGACGCTGCACGCCAAAGCCGCGCGGCAGCCGATCGACCTTGAAATCCGGGTGTTTGCGCTTCGGATCGTCAACTTCCGAGGCTTCGGCAAAGCCCTCATTGCCGCATTGCGGGCAGTTCAGTTTTTTCGAAAATCGATCGCGGATGGCCATGCTCGTTCCAGTGTTTGCAAGCCCCTCATACAGAGGAATCTCCGATGGCGAAAGTGGAACCATATGCGGGGGATGCCGTTCCTTTTTTTGAAAAGGAGGCGATCATGCCCAATAGAGACCCGATGCCGATCCCCAGTCCCGACACCCCACGCGGCCCGACGCCGACGCCGGGCATTCCCGACCCCACCCAGCAAAAACCGCCGCTGACGCCGGTGCAGGACCCGTCGGACACGAAGAACCCACAGGACCCGCTCGATCCGGCGCTGCTGCCGATCGGGGATCCGGCTGGGGCGGCGTGAGCGTCATCTTCACGCCCGCTCGCTCCTGTGCGGAGTGTCCCCTACCGAAGGATTTGGGCGCACTGTGACAGGCACTGGAACCTAGTAAACGCTGGGCCAATTGAGCACCCGGTGTAGGGTGTCCCTGTTCTCTGGCGACGAGTTTGACGGAAACGCCAACCACACTCTCCGTCATCCCAGGCCTTGAGCCTGGGATCCATACGGCTGCTGCTGATGGATGCGGCGTGGATGCTCGGCTCAAGGCCGAGCATGACGGAGGGTGGGATAGGCTGGAGAAACCGTTCACATCCACTACACGCCTCACCGCCGCAGCTTGACGCCCGCACCCGAATGGCATTTCCTCAGGGAAAAGCAAGGAATACCCCGATGCGCCTTCCGCTCCTCATCACCGTTGCCACCGTCGCCGCCGCGCTTTCCGCCTGCCAGACGATGACGCCAGAGGAGCGGCGGGCGGCGGATGAAGGGCGGTGCCTGAGCTATGGCTTCCGGCGCGGCACGGATGGTTTTGCCAACTGCCTGCAGCGCATCGATCTCGACCGGCGGGCCGAATCGCGGGCACAAAGTGCCGAGATGATGCAGAGCATGGCCTGGGATCTCAACGGTCCCTATGTCTACCACGATCACTGGCACCATCATCATTGATCCCAGGCGCCCTAAGGGCTGCCGCGGGCACTTGCCGGTATCTGACTATTTCCCCCCGAGGTCTTTCAGACCTCCCGACCGGAGGTCTGAAAGACCTCCTGAGATGACCGCCTGCGCCGCCGCCAGTCTGGCGATCGGCACGCGGAACGGCGAGCAGGAGACATAGTCGAGCCCGATCGTCTCGCAGAAGCGGATCGAGGCCGGGTCGCCGCCATGTTCGCCGCAGATGCCGAGTTTCATGTCGTTGCGGGTGCGCCGGCCGCGTTCGGCGGCGATGCTGATCAATTCGCCGACTCCGTCGAAATCGAGCGAGATGAACGGATCGTGCTCGATGATGCCCTTGCGCTGATAGGTGGGGATGAAGGCGGAGGCGTCGTCGCGCGAGATGCCGAAGGTGGTCTGCGTCAGGTCGTTGGTGCCGAAGGAGAAGAATTCGGCGGCTTCGGCAATCACATGGGCGCGAAGGGCGGCCCGCGGCAGCTCGATCATCGTGCCGACGAGATAATCGATCTTCATGCCGGCCTCGTTCATGACCTTGCCGGCGACCTCATCGATGCGCGCCTTGACGTAATCGAGCTCGGAGCGCAGGCCGACCAGCGGCACCATGATCTCCGGCACGACGGCCGCCCCGGTCTCCTTCGCTGCGGCAACCGCCGCCTCGAAGATGGCGCGGGCCTGCATCTCGACGATTTCGGGATAGGAGATCGCCAGCCGGCAACCGCGATGGCCGAGCATCGGATTGAACTCGTGCAGCGCATCGACGCGCTGGCGAAGCGCTGCCGCCTCCATGCCCATGGCGAAGGCGACTTCGGCCACCTCGTCGTCGGTCTTCGGCAGGAATTCGTGCAGCGGCGGGTCGAGCAGGCGGATCGTCACCGGCAGGCCGTGCATGACGGTGAAGAGGCCGGTGAAATCCAGCCGCTGCATCGGCAGCAGCTTGTCGAGCGCCAGCCGCCTGCCCGTCTCATCGACGGCGAGGATCATCTCGCGCATGGCATGGATGCGCTCGCCCTCGAAGAACATGTGCTCGGTGCGGCAAAGGCCGATGCCTTCGGCGCCGAAGGAACGGGCGGCGCGCGCATCGGCCGGCGTATCGGCATTGGTGCGCACCGTCATGCGGCGGGCGCGGTCGGCCCAGCCCATGATGCGGCCGAAATCGCCCGACAGTTCCGGCTGGATCATCGGCACCTCGCCCTTCAGCACCTGGCCGGCCGAGCCGTCGATGGTGATGATATCGCCCTTCTTCAGGGTGACGCCGATGCCGAGCAGCCGCTCGTTGCGCATGTCGATGCGCATGGTGCCGGCGCCGACGACGCAGGGGATGCCCATGCCGCGGGCAACGACCGCCGCATGGCTGGTCATGCCGCCGCGGGTGGTCAGGATGCCTTCGGCGGCATGCATGCCGTGAATATCCTCCGGGCTGGTCTCGACCCGCAGCAGAATGACCTTGCGGCCTTCGGCCTCGGCCTCGACGGCCTCCTCGGCGGTGAAGACGATGGCGCCGGTGGCAGCGCCCGGCGAAGCCGGAAGCCCGGTGCCGATCACCTGGCGGGTGACACGCGGATCGATCGTCGGATGCAGCAGCTGGTCGAGGCTTGATGGTTCGATGCGCAGCACCGCCTGCTCCTCGGTAATCACCTTCTCGTCGACCATATCGACGGCGATCTTCATTGCCGCCCGGGTCGAGCGCTTGCCGGAGCGGGTCTGCAGCATCCACAGCTTGCCGCGCTCGATGGTGAATTCGATATCCTGCATGTCGCGGTAATGGATCTCGAGTTCGGTGCAAATGCCGCAAAGCTCGCGAAACGCCTCCGGCATCAGCTTTTCCATCGACGGTTTTTCCGAGCCGGAGGAAATCCGGCCCTCCTCGGTGATGCTTTGCGGCGTGCGGATGCCTGCAACGACATCCTCCCCTTGCGCATTGACGAGGAATTCGCCGTACAGCGCCTTCTCGCCGGTCGACGGGTTGCGGGTGAAGGCAACACCGGTGGCGGACGCATTGCCGAGATTGCCGAAGACCATCGCCTGGATGTTGACCGCCGTGCCCCAGGCTCCCGGAATATTGTGAAGCTGGCGGTAGGTGACGGCGCGTGCATTCATCCAGCTGGAAAAGACCGCGCCGACGGCGCCCCAGAGCTGCACCTCAGGATCCTGCGGGAATTCCTGCTCCAGCTCCTCCTCGATCAGCCGCTTGTAGAGAGAAACGATATGCTGCCACTCGGAGGCGCTGAGTTCGGTATCGAATTCGTGACCGAGCTTGGCCTTCTCGTCTTCGAGGATTTCCTCGAAGGCGTCGTTGCCGAGACCCATGACGACATCGGCATACATCTGGATGAAGCGGCGGTAGCTGTCCCAGGCAAACCGCGCGTCGCCGGCATCATGGCCGAGCGCCTGCACGGTCTCGTCGTTGAGGCCGAGATTGAGCACGGTGTCCATCATTCCCGGCATCGAAACACGGGCGCCGGAGCGCACCGAAAGCAGCAGCGGCTGGCTGCCGGCGCCAAAGCGGCGGCCGGTGATTGCCTCGATGCCAGCAATGCCGGCGCGCACCTCGACCTTCACAGCGTTCTCGATATGGCGGCCGTTCTTGTAATAGGTGTTGCAGGCATCGCCGACGATCGTCAGCCCCGGCGGAACGGGAAGCCCCAGGGCGCACATTTCCGCGAGATTGGCGCCCTTGCCGCCGAGAATCTCGTGATCGCGCGCCCGGCCCTCAGCCTGCCCGTCGCCGAACGTATAGACCCACTTGGTCATCTTCCCCCCAACACCAAACCGGGATTAGCTTAATCCGTTGGTGTTGAAATGAAAATCGACAAATGCGGCGAAATGTTGCGCTGCACAATAAATCTTCGGCACGGCCGCGGTCGAAACGATTGAAAGCCGGTGGGAACAAGAAAAAGGTACAAAAAAAGCTTTGCGGGACTGCAACAATGTCCCGCAAAGCCTTGTTTCCGTCCGGCCAGGAAAACCGGACGGGGGGTCCCACAACCCAGGAACGGTTCAGCTTTTTGAAAAAGGAACCGCTCTGACCATCATCTTACGCAACTCCGGGGAAAACAGATCTGTCCTTCCCTGGAATTACTCTAACGGCTTCCGGTTCTTGCCCTCGCCCGGAAAACCGCACGCAAATTCGACAATGCGCAACGCTTGATTGCCAGCTTTTCAGCTGGGTAATTAGGTTGCGTCGAAACAACTTCTAATGCAAGTCAGCGAAAAGAGCATCACCCAAATGGGGTACAGGCGGCAAGAGAGCCGACCTTTTTTGGTGTTTATTCCCAGTTTTCTGATTTCACGCAATTTCTGGGCGCAAAACCGCGTCACGGCTTTGCTGAAATTGCGCTGATCCAGGCTGGAATTGCTCAGGCGATCTCGCGCAGGCGCTCGGCGGTCTGCAGGTCGACGGAGACGAGGGTGGAGACGCCCTGCTCGGCCATGGTGACGCCGAAGAGGCGGTTCATGCGGGCCATGGTGATCGGATTGTGGGTGATGATGACGAAGCGGGTTTCGGTCGACGCCGCCATTTCATCCATCAGGTTGCAGTAGCGCTCGACATTGTGGTCGTCGAGCGGCGCGTCGACTTCGTCGAGCACGCAGATCGGCGCCGGATTGGTGAGGAAGACGGCAAAGATCAGCGCCATCGCCGTCAGCGCCTGTTCGCCGCCTGAGAGCAGCGTCATGGTCTGCGGCTTCTTGCCCGGCGGCCGGGCCAGGATTTCGAGGCCGGCTTCCAGCGGGTCGTCGGATTCGATCAGCTGCAGCTCGGCGGTGCCGCCGCCGAAAAGATGGGTGAACAGCCGCTTGAACTGGGCATTGACGATGTCGAAGGCGGCGATCAGCCGTTCGCGGCCCTCGCGGTTGAGGCTCTGGATGGCGCCGCGCAGCTTGCGGATCGCGTCGATGACGTCGTCGCGTTCCCTGATCAGCGCTTCGAGCTTGTCACTCAGCTCCTTCTGTTCCTCGTCGGCGCGCAGGTTGACGGCGCCGAGCCGCTCGCGCTCGATCCTGAGGCGCTCCAGCTCGCGCTCGACCTCGCGCGGGTCGGGAAGCGCCTGCATGGCCGGACGCCCGGTCAGCTGCAGCGCTTCGTGCGGGGCGACATTCAGGACCTCGCGGATGCGGCTTTCGCCTTCCTGGCGCTTCTCGCGGGCGGAAACCAGGCGCTCCTCGGCGCGGCCGCGGCGTTCACGGCATTCGGCAAGTTCCGACAGTGCGGTGGTCGCCTTGTGGTCGGCCTCGCGCTGGATGCGTTCGGCCTCGGCCAGAAGATCGCCGGCGTTGCGGCGCGCCTCCTCGGCCTTCTGCAATTCGCTCATCAAAGCGCGGCGCTTGTCGTCGAATTCGTCCGGCGCCAATTCGAGCTCGGCTGCCTCTTCGCGCGCCTCTTCCTCGCGTTCGCGCAGCGTGGCGACGTGCTCTTCAGCACTTGCCGCCCGCTGGCGCCAGGTCTCGCGCTCCTGGCCGATCGCCAGGATGCGGCGCTGGCGGGCTTCATTTTCCCGGGCAAGGCTTTCGTCGCGAGCGCGGCTTTCGGCCAGCGCGCCGCGATCGGTCGCCACCTCCGCCTGCTGGAACCGCAGCCGCTCGTCGATCGCGGTGAGATCGGGCGCGTCCTCCAGCTCGATGCGGGCATTCTCTTCCTGGATGGCGACCTCCTCCATCTGCGCGCCCAGCTGGCTGACCGCCTCGCTGACGACATCGCGGCGGCGGATCAGATCGCCAGAGGCCCGCTCGGCGGCTCCAAGCGCATCGCGCGCCTCGGCGAGATGACGGGAGGACAGCCGGCTCATGTCGCGGACCTCGGCAAGCCGTCGTTCTTCGCCGCGGATCGCATCAGCGGCGGCGGCCTGCCGCTCCTCGGCTTCGGCAAGCACGTCGCGGGCAAGGGCCGCCTCGCCTTCGAGTTCGGCCAGGCGGTTCTTCTGGGCAAGCCGCAGGGCTGCAGCGCTCGGGGCGTCGGCACCGGTGACGTGGCCGTCCCAGCGGTAGACGGCGCCGTCTTTCGTCACCAGCCGCTGGCCGGGCTGCAGCGCCGCCATCAGGCGCTCGGCATCCCCCGCCCCGACCAGGCCGATCTGGCGCAGGCGGCGGGTGAGTGCGGCGGGCGCGCTGATATGGGCAAGCAGCGGCGTGACGCCGGTTGGCAGTGCCGGGTCGCCGGCGCCATCACCATTGTCAGACCAATGAGCCGGGGCCTCGGCAGCGAGCGGCGATTCCAGATCGTCGCCGAGGGCAGCACCCAGTGCTGTTTCGAAGCCGCGATCGACCTTCAGCTCATCGGCAACCGGCGGAAATTTGCCGGCAGCGGCACCAGCGGCAAGCATGCGGGAAATGGTGCGGGCTTCGGTTTCCAGCGCATTGAGGCTCGAGCGGGCCTGTTCGACCGGTGCGCGCGCCAGCGCCTCGGTCTGGCGGGCGGCGGCAAGCGCCTGCTCGACGAGCTGGACGGCGGCTTCGGCGTCGGCGAGCGCGATTTCACCGGCCTCGACGATGGCGCGTTTTTCATCCGGGTCAGGCAGGCCGGCGATCTTGTCGCCGATGGTTGCGAGTTCGTGGTTGGCCTCATTCATCTGGCGTTCGAGGCGCATCCTGCGGTCAGCGAGATCGCGGATGGCGCGCTCCAGCTGGTTGCGGCCGGCAGCGGCCTCGGCGCGCTCGGCGGTCAGCTGGGTGAAGATGCGTTCGCTGTCGGCAAGTTTTGCCGCCGCTCCCTCGAAGGCCTCGCGGGTTTCCTCGGCATAACGGCCGGAATCGGCCAGCACTTCGGAAATCTCGGCCTCTTCGGCATCGAGCCTTGCCAGGATACCGGCATTGTCGGCGACCAGCCGCTCCTCGCGGCGGATATCCTCGCCAAGCTGGGCGAGACGGCGTGTCAGCTCGTCGCGGCGGCGCAGAATGCGGCCGACATCCTCCTCCAGCTGGCTTCGGGCGATCTGCAACCGCTGCAGAGCGGCGGCGGCGCGCGCCTCACCCTCGCGCAGTTCCGGTAGCTTCAAGCTGGCGATGGCCTGGTTCTTCGCCGCCTCCATCTGGGCTTGCGCCTTTTCGGCGACGACTGATGTCGCCTGGTTCAGCGCGCTGTCCGCCTCGGCCTCAGCTTCCTTGGCCTGCACCCAGCGAATATGCAAGAGCATCGCCTCGCGGGCGCGGATATCGGCAGACAGCGTCTTGAAGCGGTTTGCCTGGCGGGCCTGCCGCTTCAGGCTCTCGATCTGGCTTTCGAGCTGCGAGGTGACGTCGTCGAGACGCTCGAGATTGCCCTCGGCGGCCCGCAGCCGCAATTCGGCCTCGTGGCGGCGGGAATGCAGGCCCGAGATGCCGGCCGCCTCTTCCAGCAGCTGGCGGCGGGCCTGCGGCTTTGCCTGGATCAGCTCGCCGATCCGCCCCTGCCCGACCATCGAGGGCGAACGGGCGCCGGTGGAGGCGTCGGCAAACAGCAGTTGCACGTCCTTGGCGCGGCTTTCCTTGCCGTTGATGCGGTAGAGCGAACCCTGTTCACGCTCGATGCGGCGGGTGACCTGGATCTCGTCGCTGTCGTTGAAGGCGGCAGGCGCGGTGCGCGTTGCATTGTCGAGATAGAGCGCCACTTCGGCGGTGTTGCGGGCCGGGCGGTTTCCCGAGCCCGAAAAGATCACGTCGTCCATGCCGGAGGCGCGCATGTTCTTGTAGGAATTCTCGCCCATCACCCAGCGCAGCGCCTCGACGAGGTTCGATTTGCCGCAGCCGTTCGGGCCGACGACGCCGGTCAGCCCCCGCTCGATGATGAATTCCGTCGGCTCGACGAAGGATTTGAAGCCGACCAGGCGCAGCTTGTTGAACTTCATGCAGAAGCTCCGCGGCGCGGGGTGGGCAAGGAGCCGCACCGCAGCCACAAAAAAACGGGCGCACGGCTTTCACCGTCGCCCGTTATCGTCAAACGGATCGGTTCAGAGCAGGCTGTCGATGAGCCCCGACAAGGTTTCAACCGGCATGTCTCCAGAGTAGCGCTTGCCATTGATGAGGAAAGTCGGCGTGGCATTGACGCCGAAATCCTTGGAACCTCTTTCCCGCACGGCGTTCACTTCATCCAGAAGCTTCTGGTTCGTCAAGCATTTCGTGAAGCTATCCTCAGTAAATCCGGCGAGCTTCGACATCTGCAGCAGTGCGCTGCGGCCGTCATCGGCGGCGGCCCAGACCTGCTGCTGCTTGAACAGCATCGAAACCATCGGGAAATATTGCTCCGGCGTGCTCAGCTGCTCCGGATTGGCGGGGCTGCAGCGGGCGAGCATGAAGGCGGCGGCGGCACGCGGGTCGAAGGGGAATTCGCGGATGATGAACTGCACCTTGCCGGCATCGACATACTTCTGCTTGATCGCATCGAAGGTGGTGTTGTGGAAATGGGCGCAATGCGGGCAGGTCATCGACATATATTCGACGATCTTGACCGGGGCGTCAGCCTTGCCGAGCGCCATCTCAGGCAGCGGGCCGGGCTTCAGCACTGCGGCCATGTCGACATCGCCATCGGATTGCGGCGTTTCGGCCGGCGATGTCGCCGCCGTCTGGATGGTGTCGACATTGGTGCCGTCGGCCAGGGTCTTGCCGGAGGACGAAGCATCGGCAGCGTCCTTGCTGTCGTTGCAGGCGACAAGCGCTGCGGCAGCTGCGGCGATGGCGATCCCACCCAGGAGGCGGCGTTTCGTCAGTTGCATTTCAGACATCTGCATGGGTTCCCCATAAGCAATGAGAGTGACGGCGTGACTGTGCGATATAACGGCTAGCGGCCGCTCACAAGCCACGGTTCACCAACTTCCTTCAAAGAATTGTGACCGTGATGGGACCGCGAGCCAAAATTGCGATCGATGCGTATGCGGATTCATCGATAGACATCGCGGCGGTTGCCAATCCGCACATGCCCAAGCTTTCAAAGCTTATTGCTCGGCGGCTCGGTGAAACTCAATTCTCCATGCCATGACGCGCCACCAGCTCGGCCAGCGGCACGCTATCGCTGTCACCCCGACGGAACTCTTCGAGGCGCTTTTCGGCGAGATAGATATCCTCGAGATCGTTAAGATGTTCGATGATGGCTTGACGTGCATAGAAGCTTTTGCTGCGGCCCGTGCGCTTGGCGAGATCCTCAAGGCGCGCTTCGATATCAGGCGGCAACCGCAAGGCCAGCATGATCTTTCTCCTGTCTGCTATGCAAGTATGGCATCCGAGGCGCTCGATCGCCAGTGGTCCCTCGGATACGCATGCGTATTTCCGAGGGGCTCTAAGTAATGGGAGCAGAGTGCTTGTGCATGGATGCTCGGGTCAAGCCCGAGCACGACGGAGGGCGGGGTAGGCTTCTGCGAATACAGCGACGGTGCGGAGATAGGCGCTATTGGCGCGCGTCCAGCCTCTCGCGGTCCTCCATCTCCGTCATCCCAGGCCTTGAGCCTGGGATCCATGGCCCCACTGAGGACGAAAACGCGCTAGCGCCCACTCCCCCGCTTGCCCATCACCGCGGTCCCTAAGCGCTGGATCGCCTGGCGCAGTTTGTCGCCCTCTATGCCTTCCATCATGCCTTCGAGCTTGCGGGCGGCTTCGCCCTTCAGCGGCGGCGGGGTGCGGGAGCGGCGGGCGGGGTTTGAGACCGGCTTCTGGACGATGCGGATCTGGTGGACGGCGGCAAAGCCGAAGAAGCTGTTGATGCGCTGGATGAGTTCGCCCTGGGCATGGGTGAGAAAAAGCGCGCGCGCGCCTTCGCAGGCAATCGTCAGCACACCGGGGCGGAAGCCGCCGACCTCATTGCCGCCGCGGGCCCAGGCGATCTTTTCCGGGCGGGTGCAATCGGCAAAATCCTCGCCGGCGATTTCGCTCCATGAGCCAAGCAGGGCCGTGTTGATACCGGCGCGGCGCGCCAGGACGGGATCGATCAGCCCGTTCGCCAGCTCGGAAATCTGCTTTGCACCTTTGCGTGGATAACTCATCGAAACCCTTGGATGCCCCTGCCAATCGCACAGGCAATTCGCATCACCGGCTTGATCGCGCGGCATTGCTTCGCCAAGTATAGGCACTTCCCCCGATCCCGGCAAATCATGACGCTCACGAAACCCGACACTCCCTCCGCACAGCCCCTGCTCGACTGGTACGACCGCCACCACCGCGACCTGCCCTGGCGTATCTCGCCCGGCATGGCGGCCGGCGGCGTCAAACCCGATCCCTATCGCGTCTGGCTTTCCGAGGTGATGCTGCAACAGACGACGGTGCAGGCGGTCAAATCCTATTTCTCCAGGTTTCTCGAACGCTGGCCTGCGGTGACCGATCTTGCCGCGGCCGAAAGCGACGCGGTGATGGCCGCCTGGGCGGGGCTTGGCTATTACGCGCGGGCCCGCAACCTGAAGAAATGCGCCGAAGCAGTGGCGAAAGAGCATGGCGGCGTCTTTCCCGATACCGAAGAAGGGCTCAAATCCCTGCCCGGGATCGGCGACTATACGGCAGCGGCCGTCGCGGCCATTGCCTTCAACCGGCAGGCGGCTGTGATGGACGGCAATGTCGAGCGGGTGATCTCCAGGCTCTATGCGATCGACACGCCGCTTCCGGCGGGAAAGCCACTGATGAAGCAGAAGGTGGCGGCGCTGACGCCGGCTCTGCGGCCAGGCGATTTTGCCCAGGCGATGATGGATCTCGGGGCGACGATCTGCACGCCGAAACGGCCGGCCTGTTCGCTCTGTCCGTTCCGCGGCGCCTGCGAGGCGCTGAAACTTTCCGATCCCGAGCTCTTTCCGGTTAAGGCGGCAAAGAAGGAAAAGCCGGTGCGGCAGGGCGCGGCCTTCATCGCGGTGACTGACGATGGCGAGATCCTGCTGCGGCGGCGCATCGACAGCGGCCTGCTCGGCGGCATGACCGAGGTGCCGACAACGGCCTGGACGGCGCGCCTCGACGGCGAAACCTCGGCCTCAGCCGCGCCCTTCGAGGCGGCCTGGCAGGCATGCGGCACCGTCATCCATGTCTTCACCCATTTCGAGCTCCGGCTGTCGATCTGGCGGGCGGCGATCGCCGGCAAGCCAAAAACGAATGTCAGCCCGAATGACGAATGGTGGGAGCCGGTTACAAATCTTGAAGCGCAGGCCTTACCCACAATCATGAAAAAAGCGATCGCGGCGGCTATTCCTCTCGCGTTCAAAACATCCAAGGGATGACCATGACCACCGAGATAAAGCATATTGTTTTCGATATCGGCAAAGTCCTTATTCATTACGATCCGCATCTTGCCTTCAGCCGGCTCATTCCCGATGAGACCGAGCGCAACTGGTTCTTCGCCAATATCTGCACTCATGACTGGAACATCGAGCAGGACCGCGGCCGCACATGGGCGGAGGCCGAAGCGCTGCTGATTAAAGAGCACCCTGCCCGCGAAGAGCATATCCGCGCCTTCCGCAAATATTGGCACGAGATGGTGCCGCACGCCTATGAGGACAGCGTCGCGATCATGGAGGGGCTGATCGCCGAAGGGCGCGACGTGACGATGCTGACCAACTTCGCCTCCGACACGTTTCGCGAGGCGCAGGCGCGTTTCCCCTTCCTCACCCTGCCACGCGGCGTCACCGTTTCCGGCGATGTCGGCCTGATCAAGCCGGATCTCGCGATCTACGAGAGCCATACGAAGAGCTTCGGCCTCGATCCCAAGGCAACGATTTTCATCGACGACGCGCCGGTCAATGTCGAAGGCGCCAAGGCCTTCGGCTGGAATGCGGTGCTGTTTTCGGGTGCCGTGAAACTGCGCAGCGATCTCGCCGCGTACGGATTGAAGGTCTGACCCCATGGCTTTCCACCCGGCAGAGGAAATCGACCGCTTTCACGCCGCCATCAACGCGCTGGATTTCCCGGCGATCGAGGCCTATTTCGCCGAGGACGCCACCTATGTCTCAAACGGCGTCGGCAGCCTTGCCGGCCGGGCTGAGATCATGGCGGCCTTCCGGAAATATTTCGAAGACTATCCCGATCAGACGGCGGAAAATTCGCTGGTGGAGACACTGACACCGCTGTCCGGCCGGGCGGTCTGGTCGCTTCGCGCCACCCACAGCCAGACGGGCAAGCGGCTGATCCGCGAGGGCGAGGAGACGATCACCTTCAATGGCGACGGGCGCATCACCCGGGTCGACGTCACCGATTACCAGGATTTCTGATTGCCGCATTCCCTAGCTCAAATAGAAGACGCCCGGGGCTCAAACCCCGGGCGCCTTGGCCTTCTTCCGCAACTGGAGGAAACCGGAAGAAGGTATTTCGATCCGTCGAAGGTGCTGCTCACTTCACCTTGGCCAGATCACTGCGGATGGCGGACCTGAGATCGTCGATCGGGCGCAGGGACTGCCCGTCTTCGAAATGCCAGAAGGTCCATCCGTTGCATGCATCGAGACCCTGCACCTTGGCGCCGAGACGATGAATGGAGCCGGCCTCGCCGCCTGAAGCCACGGTGCCGTCGGCGCGGACGATGGCGCTGTAGCGGCGCTTCGCGTCGGTCAGCACCTGGCCGGGCTTGATCAGGCCGCTTTCGACCAGCACGTTGAAGGCGACGCGGACTTCGGCCTTCTTGCCGGTCATGACGGTCAGTTCCGCCTTGCCGAGCGGCTCGACGGCGGCGATGCGGGCCGAGGCCGCATCGATATAATCCTGTTCGCGCTCGATGCCGACGAAGTGGCGGCCGAGGCGCTTGGCGACGGCGCCTGTTGTGCCCGAGCCGAAAAAGGGATCGAGGACGATATCGCCTGGTTTGGTCGAGGCCATGATGACACGGGCAAGCAGCGCTTCCGGCTTCTGCGTCGGATGCACCTTCTTGCCGTCCTCGCCCTTCAGCCGCTCGCCGCCGTTGCAGATCGGAAAGAGCCAGTCGGAGCGCATCTGCACGTCGTCATTGGCGGCCTTCATCGCATCGTAGTTGAAGGTATAACCCTTGGCCTTGGCGCTGGGGCTTGCCCAGATCATCGTCTCATGGGCGTTCTGGAAGCGGCGGCCCTTGAAATTCGGCATCGGGTTGGTCTTGCGCCAGATGATGTCGTTGAGGATCCAGAAATTCAGATCCTGCAGCGTGGCGCCGACGCGGAAGATATTGTGATAGGAGCCGATCACCCAGATCGAGCCAGTCGGCTTCAGCACGCGGCGGCAGGCGAGCAGCCAGGCGCGGGTGAAGGCGTCATAGGCCTCGAACGAAGCGAACTGGTCCCATTCGTCGTCGACGGCATCGACCAGCGACTGGTCGGGACGGTGCAGCGTTCCGCCGAGCTGGAGATTATACGGCGGGTCGGCAAAGATGATATCGACGGAGTGGCTGGGCAAAGCTTCAAGGGCGCTGACGCAATCGCCCTTGATGATCGTGTCGACCCAAGAGCCCGGCCGGGAATCCGACTTGACGGAAGCCTTGAGGTCGGCAAGCGGAAATACTGATGCCATTCTGATACTCACTCATACGCTCTACGCTTAACTGTCCGTTATGGTTACCCAACTTAGTTACCAAAGCCTGAAGCCGTGGGCGATTTCGGGAATTTATTCGGGAGGCGGTCGAGCGAGCGAGTGGGAATGGTAGGCCGCTAGGCGACTGAGCCGGTTCCTCGCTCACTGAGTCGAGCGAGCAACGCTAAAGCTCATCCACTCTACAAGCCAGTCAGCGCAATCGCGGACGGTCGAAGTACTCGATTCCACCTTCGCACGGAACGTCTCCGATCTCCCCAGATCGAGCAGCGCTTTCCAGGAATTGCCGCATCTTTTCAGCTTTCGGCAACAGGCGGCGCGTTAGTCGCTCAAGGCACGCGCTGGATTGCGAAAAAACACATCGGTCGGGACGATTATGGCCCTCCCAATCCGGCAAGCTCAATCCAAAGAACCGCGCTATCACATAGCGCATGGAGCCTGCCCTGTGAGACTTATCCATGGCCTCCAACGATATGCTCCGCAAATTAAGATCTAGCCCTTGCTTGTTCTTGATTGCCAAGGCCGCAAGGTACACCGATATCTCTCTTGAGGAATATCCTTGTATATTTGGGTGAGCTCCATATTCTGCATAATAAGACAGATCTACATATGACCATTTTTGTGGGTCAGAGCGAGTATCCCACATTCTCAACCAATATGCCGAGCACTCTTTTTGCTTCGAAGTTGCAGCACCGGCTGAGATGCTCAAAATGCAGAGCGCCACAATCAAAACTTTGCTTCGATGCCGTTCAACAGCACCGTACGACAGAAAAACGGAAGAAACTGGCCAGTTCCGTTTTTTTCGTGCTAGCTGGCTTTCCCGAAACACGATGCAAATCTCCTATCAAAAGGCTCCCCGCAGCCTGTCAAAAGCCATCGATAGATGAAATAAATTCGTTGTCACGCGTATAGTTCGAACGGGTTACGCCAGTTGCAGTTTTCACAGCGCCGGTCTGGCGATCGCGCGGGATGCGCTCGCTCTCGACCTCACGCCGCATCGTGCACACTCCGGCTATCGGCCGGGGCCTCGTCGCGTTCGAACATGCCGTAATCGCGCACGACACTGGCGATACGCAGGCGATAATCGGCGAAGATGCCGCCGCGGCCGGCCTGCTGGGCGGCGCGATGAGCCTCGCGGTTGCGCCATTCCTTCACCGCCGCCTCGTCGCGAAAGAAGGAGAGCGACAGCAGCTTGCCGCGGGTCGTCAGGCTCTCGAAACGCTCGATCGAGATGAAGCCGTCGATCGCTTCGAGTTCGCCGCGCAACTCGCCGGCGAGATCCAGATATTTGTGGCGTTCGCCCATATAGGGCACGACTTCGAAGATGACGGCGATCATGGCAGCACCAGCTTGGCGTGAGGGGCGGAGACGTTTTTCAGAAAGATGCGATCCTCCTTGCGGATGAAACCTTCGCGTCTGGCGAATTCGTAATTGTCGCGGCCGAGCGGGTCGGCCGCCAGCCGGGCGCGATAGGCTTCGTAGGCGGCGAGGCTTTCGATGTTGTAGACGCCGTAGGCCGTTGTCGCCGATCCCTCGTGCGGGGCGAAATAACCGATCAGGTCGGCGCCATTCCTGGGGATTGTCTGGCCCCAGTTGCGGGCATATTCGGCAAAGGCCTCCTTCTTGAACGGGTCGATCTGGTAGCGAATGAAACAGGTGATCATTGGTTTTCTCCTTTACTCTCCACCTGTTTTTCGCACATTGCCTGACGACGATGCTTCGGTTACGATCGAACTATGAAGGAAGGTCCTGACATTGCGCAGATCGGCGCGCTCATCGGCGATCCCGCCCGCGCCAACATGCTGGCCGCACTCACCGGCGGCCGGGCGCTGACGGCGACCGAGCTTGCCGGCGTCGGCGGCATCACCGTGCAGACGGCGAGCACACATCTGGCCAAGCTCGAAGCCGGCGGGTTGCTTACCCAGCGCAAGCAGGGGCGTCACCGTTATTTCACCCTGGCCGACGAGGCCGTCGCCCGGCTGATCGAAAGCATGATGGGCTTTGCCGCCGGGCGCGGGCATCTGCGCCACCAGCCGGGACCGAAGGAGCCGGCGCTGCGCAAGGCGCGCATCTGCTACGATCATCTGGCCGGCGATTACGGCGTGCGCATGCTCGACAGCCTGATTGCCTCAGGTTCGATCGACGCGGTCGGGGACGGCCTGGCGCTGACCGAAAAGGGCGAAAGCGATCTCAAATGCATCGGCATCGATGTCGGCGACCTGAAATCGTCGCGCCGGCCGCTCTGCCGCTCCTGCCTCGACTGGAGCGAAAGACGCGCCCATCTTGCCGGCAGCCTCGGCAAGGCGCTGCTGTCAAACTTCCTCGACAAGAGCTGGGCGCGACGCACGGCTGAAAGCCGCTCGATCCTCTTTACCCCGGAAGGCGACCGGCAGTTTCTGATGCTGTTCCCGATCGATGCATAGGTTTGCTGCGATCTGCAAAAAATTTCAACCGCCGTTCCGGCTAGCCGGAAAGCCGCCGTCGCCAGACAACTCCACTGGGTTGGTTGATGAGAACGACGTGAGAAACGACTTGCTCCCAGTGTTGTTGCGGACCTGCCGGTATGGACGTGGTGTCGGTGGATTCAGCCAAGATCGACGTTTATGGCGAAGTCCCAGGTGCCGGCGCCGTTTTTGGCCAGGCCGATCATCATCAGGCCGAGCGCCTCAAGCGTCTGGGCCATGTGCAGGCCGCCGACGTCGAACGGACGCAGCCCGAGACTTTCGAGGAAGGTCGAAACGCGCGCCTTCGCCTCCGCATCGTCGGCTGCGATGAACGCGTCGAGGCGTCCACCCCTGGCAAGTACGTGACCGAAGATCGTGTTGAACGCCTTGACGATGTGCGCGCCGGCGGGAAGGCCCTTGGCGGTCTCCTGCGCGCCAGAACTGTCGTGAGGGGTGACGAGGCCCGAGAGGTCAGGGGCAACCGGGTTGGCGATGTCGATGATCACCTTGCCGTCGAGCGCGTCCCCAAAGTCGGCCACCACCGAAGCCGCATTCTGGTATGGCACGGCGAGGATGACGATGTCGCCCGCCGGCGCTGTCCCGTACGCCCCTGTGGTCGCTCCGGCTGCGAGTTGGTCGGCGAGCGCCCGCGCCTTGGCGGGGTCTCGGCTGACAACCTCGACAGTGTGTCCGACCTTGGCTGTACGGCCAGCGATCGCTGCGGCCATGGTTCCTGAGCCGATGATGCTGATAATGCTCATGTGCAGTCTCCTAAAGAGTTGAGTTATGCTCGTCGTGTCCAAGCTGGTCAGCCGGCGGGGAAATAATGGCCGTTGTCCAGGTCCTTGAGCAGGCCGGGCTGAGTGGGTTCCCAGCCGAGGGCCCGGCGGGTGATGGCATTGGACGCGGCGACGTCCAGCTTCACCAGATTCGCGAGGAACCCGAAAAAGCCTGGCAGCATCAGCTCATCCGCGGGAATCGGCACGGCCGGCAGGTTCAAGCGGCTGCCGATGGCTTCGGCGATCTCGCGGAACGCAATAGCCTCATCGGCAACCGCATGCCAATTCCTCCCGGCGGGGCTCTTCTCCAGCGCCAGACGGAACACGGCGGCGAGGTCGCGGGCGTGCACGGCCGACCAATTGTTCTTGCCGTCGCCGGGATAGCCGACAACGCCCTTCTCCTTCGCAAGCCCGATCAGTATCGGGAGGAAACCGGCATTGTCGCTCGTGCTGTGCATGATCGTCGGAATCCGTACGACCGAAGAGCGCACGCCTTGCTCGGCGAGACCGAGCACGGTCGTTTCGACAATGTTGCGAACTCGCAAGGTGCCCTTGAACTTCTCGCCGCCAGAGAGGGTGGCGTCCTCCTCGGTGGCTGGGCGGCCGAGATGTTCCCAACCCGGCGAGCCAATGCTCCCCGACGTGACCAGCGGCTTTCCGGTCCCCTTCAGAGCCTCACCGTATGCGAGCATGATCTTTTGCTCCGCGGCAGCCACCGCGTCGAGGCCACCGGTGGGAAGCAGGTCTTGCCGGTGCGCGACGTGGATGACGCCGTCGAAGTCTGCGGCCGCCGCTTTTAACCCATCGAGATCATCGAGGTCGCCGCGACGCACCTTGGCGCCAAGCGCGGACACCGCTTCCGCAGACTTGTCCGACCGGGCAAGCGCAGTGACCTCGTGACCGGCTGCGATAAGGTCGGAAATGATATACGGACCGGAATGGCCGGTCCCACCAGTGACGAAAACGTGCATGTAAATGCTCCTTGTGGAGTGAGGTGATGTGAGAAGTGGTGCTGCCAGTGGGCTCAGGCGGGAAGGCGGACACCGATTGAAAAGTTGCCGTGTTTGAAGGAGCGGGTCATGAGGCCCAGCGACAGCAGGCAGGCGTGCTCCAGCGTCCGCGCCATAAGCAGCTCCCCGGTATCCATGGGGCGCAGTCCGAGGCTCTCGATGAACGCCGACACGCGTGCCTTCGCCTGTGCGTCGTCGCCGGCGAGGAGCACGTCCAACGGGCGGTCCTCGACTGGACCGGCAGCCAGGACATGCGAGAACAGGGTGTTGAACGCCTTGACGACTACCGCATCGGCAGGGGCGGCCTTGGTGATTTCCCGTGCGCCGAAACTGTCCTCAGGGGTCACGAAGCTCGTGTAGTCGGAGGCAACGGGGTTGGTGATGTCGACGAGGAGCTTGCCTGCCAGCCCTTCGCCGTACTGCTTCACCACGTCGAGTACGGCGGCGTAGGGAACCGCAAGGATAACGATGTCTCCAGCCGGGGCAGCGCCAAACGTCCCTGTCGTCGCGCCGGCTCCGATCTGCGCGGCCAGCGCCCGCGCCTTCGCGGCGTCGCGACTCGTCACCTCGACGCTGTGTCCGGCCTTGGCAGCAAGCCCGCCGATCGCTGCAGCCATGCTGCCTGATCCGATGATACTGATCGTGCTCATGTTCGTGTTCCTCGGGCGTTCGCCATCATTTCGTGTCGGGCAGCGGCTCTGTTGCGATTTTCACAGATCCACTCTATCTGATGGATCACTGATCCAGGTGCCATAATTGGATCAGTGATCCATATATACGGATCACCGATCCGATTATCAAGGCAAGACATGCGAGCCGACGCTCAAAAGAATTACAGCCATCTCCTCTCGGTCGCGCGTGACGTCGTCACCGAGCATGGCGTCGATGCGTCGATGCGAGATATTGCCCGCCGGGCCGGCGTCGGGTTGGCGACGCTGCTTCGTCATTTCCCGACGCGAGAAGCCTTGTTCGAAGCCTTGTTGCGTACGAACCTGGACGCCCTGACACAGAGGGCAGGTGAACTCGAAACGTCTGACGCCGCTGACGAAGCGCTCTTGTCCTGGTTCCGCGAATGGGTAGCATTCGCCGAAAGCCATCAGGGCGTTGTCGCCCTGATGGCGGCCGCCCACACGAACCCGGACTCCGCTCTTTATGCTTCATGCGCAGCTGTGCACTCAGCGAGCGCGCGACTGCTGCTCCGTGCCCAGACCGAAGGTACGGCGCGCGCTGATATGAATGGGGACGACCTGTTCGGCCTGATGTCGGCGCTCGGCTGGCTCGTCGACTTACCCTCATTCGCGCCAAGGGCAGATCATCTCGTTCACATCATCGCGAGCGCCATCCTGACAAACCCGGCGAGCAACGGTATCAGGAAGGCGACTTGTTAAATCGCCGCCTATAGACCGCATCGAAGGCCAACTCCCCGCAATCGGCGGCAAGGACTAGCCTGCCGTCGATGCCCATCGTATCTCTCCGTTTTCCTTACGTGGAATTGTGTCCGAGCCAGGCGGACACGTTGTGACCCACGAGGCAGGATCGCATCAAAATTTGCGATCCTGATTGGTCAGTCGAACTTGACCAGGTCCTTAAAGATCAGTTGACCCCAGCTCTTTCCGCGCGCCTGCACGAGCAGTCCACCTTCCGAAAGCCCGCCAAGTTTGATCGGCGCAAAACCGAGACTTTCCGCAAGCGCACCAATCTCCATTGCGGCGTCGTCATCGTCGCTCGCCAGGAACACAACTCTCCTGCCACCATGTACGGCCGGATCTTGGTCAAGGACGGCAGCGGCCAAATGGTTGAAGCCCTTGACCAGTCGTCCACCAGTGAAGGCCTGCGCGACGAACTTGGAAGAAGGCTGTCCTCCCAGTTCCTCAGGAGGCACGCCGTAGGCATTTGTTAGATCGACGATCGTCTTCCCCTGCCAGGTGGGGAGTGCCTTTGCGACATCCGGGTGCGACTCGAAACGGACAGCCAAAAAGATGATGTCCGCCTTGACCGCTTCCGCCAGTTTTGTGGGAATGATGGTGGGTCCGATCGCGGCCGCAGCGGAAGCAAAGCTTTCCGGGTCGCGCGTGGCTGCAACGGATACTTCGATACCTCTACGGGCAAACGCCTTGGCCAGAGCCTGGCCGACATTGCCGAAGCCGATAATTGCGTAGCTCATATATATTCTCCTTGGGTTATCACGCGCCTCCGGCGCTCCGAACGATCGAATGGAGCGCCCGGCCGGGCGTAGTGCGTCAGAGTTGTGCTAGGCCGCCGTCGACGGCAACTTCGCTGGCGGTCATGAAGCTGCTGTCCGATGACGCGAGAAAGGCGGCCACCGCTCCGATCTCCGCCGGATCGGCCATACGCTGGAGCGGCGTCATCGAGGCGAAAACCTTCTGGCCCTCCTCGCCTAACGCTTCCTTTGCGAGTTCGGTCGCCGTCGCCCCGGGCGACAGCACGTTGACCCGGATGCCGGTGCCTTTCAGGTCCTCCGCCCAGGTCCGTGCCAGGTTGCGCACCGCCGCCTTGCTCGCGCTGTAGGCTGTCATCCCCGCGGCGCCCGTGGTGCCGGCGCTCGATCCGGTCAGGATGATCGAACCGCCCTCGCCCATCAGCGGCAGCGCCTTCTGGACCGTGAAGATCGTACCCTTCACATTGGTGTCGAAGGTTTCCTCAATGTGCTCGGCGGTGATCTTGCCAAGCGCAAGCTGGCTTCCCGCCCCGGCATTGGCGAAGACGATGTCGAGGGTCCCGCGCTCAGCCTTCACCGCTGCGTAAAGTCGGTCGAGGTCAGCCGTATCGGAAACCGAACCCATCACCGCGCGGGCATTAGGCCCGAGGTTTGCCACAGCGGCGTCGAGCGCTTCCTGACGGCGGCCGAAGATGAAGACGAACGCGCCTTCCTCGATGAAGCGCTTTGCGGCGGCGAGGCCGATGCCGGTAGCGCCTCCGGTGATGACGGCGGTCTTTCCATTCAGTCTAGTCATGTTGTGCATCCTTTGTTGGAACTGGTCGGAAGCCGGAGAAATGCTTGAGGGGGCAGCGCACCGACCCGCCTTGTACGCCATGCAGGTAGGATGCTGAGAGCAGCGCTGTCAGTGTAGAAAGATGCACAAGCGTGGTGCATAATTACACCGACTGCTTTATATGAATGACGCTAATTGCACCGCCTCACGACATCAGCATTACGAGTTGGCCAGGAACACCATGACGATCGATTGGGACGACATTCGATATTTTCTCGCTGTGGCACGACACGGTTCTGTCCGCGCCGCCGCCGACCACCTCGAAGTCAATCACACGACGGTGCTAAGGCGCATCGCCCAGCTTGAAGCCCGGCTCCGCTCGCAGATGTTCGAAAAACTGCCGGCGGGCTATCGCCTCACTGAAGCTGGCAAACAGGTGCAAGAGTTTGCGGAACAGATGGAGGCTTCTTCTCATCTGTTGGTGAGCCGCGTGTCCGGCCGTGATCAAGGCGTGCGTGGTCCCCTGCGAGTCACAATGGCGCCCACGCTAGCGACACATTTGTTAATGCCTGACTTTGCCGCTTTTATGCGACAGCACCCCGAAATCGAAATGGAGATCCAGTCCTCTTTAGAAAATGTGAACCTGACAAATCGCGAAGCCGACGTGGCCTTGAGAGTCGTTTTTGACCGCAATTCGCTGCCACAGAACCTTCACGGCGTGAAAGGCCCAGACCTCTCCGTAGGTGTCTATATGTCTCGCGACCTGCTCGCGGCTTGGACGGCCGGCAATTCGGGCCACATCAGGTGGATAACGAAAAACGTAGAGGGCGTGCCCGAGTGGGCCTATGGCGATGCCGTCGAAATTACCGGAGCCCCGTTCCGAGTTCCAGAAGATGCAGCGCATCTCGAAGCGTTGCGCCTTGGCCTAGGGATTTCGGCGCTTCCCAGCTTCGTTGGAGATGCTGAGCCGCTGCTCGTCAGAGTTCCTGGCACAGGTCTCGGTCCCCATGGAACGCTCTGGGTGCTGACACAGGGCGAGACGCGAAAGACCAAGCGTGTCCGCTTGTTCACGGAGTACATATCAGAGAGACTGCGTGCTCATGCGGGTGTTCTTGCAGGTGACAAGTCTCGGTAAAATCTATCGTCCACATTCCATAAGCAGCGACGAATCTCGACCACTTTGCCCAATGTTTGAGGTTGACGAGTCATTCGCCGAAACCGCTTAATATGGCATCAGTCGATGGTCGGGACGCTTAGCATATGTTTCCCGACATCCTCTCACCGGACCCGATCCTGCTGGCGCACATGCGCCCGCAGCGCCGCGAGAGTGAGCGCCAGTGCGGCGTGATTGCTTTCGGCTTCACCCAGCACGTTTTCGCCTTCCTCGATCTCGCGCAGCTGCGCGCCGTAAAGCCAATCGTCAGATGTCTGGCGGCCGCGGGCCAGGTGCCAGACCGCATCCGGCCGGACTTCCCGGCAGAGATCGATGGCGTGATTGACGTCGTGAGTGAAGGGCCGCGCCATCAGGAAGCCGTGCTGCGACCTGATGCTGCTCGGCATGTAGTCGTAGGGACCGTCGAAATCGTTCGGCTCGGCCGGCCGGAATTGCTTCAACAAAAAGGCGCAGGTGATGAAGGCGTCGATCCGGCCGTCGGGCATATCGGTCTTTTCCAGGGTTTCGATGATATCCTCGATCGTCATGCAGTCTTCCTCTTGGTCCGTTCCTTGGCATGCCGCCTCTCCTCTTCCCATAGCGGCGGTGGCGTCCTCTTCCCCGAGCGCCATCTAGTGCAGGAGAATGCCAAAGGTAGTCCCGGGGCTGTGTCGAGCCGGTGATCACGCGGATTTCATCGATCTCGCACCCGCCTCGCTTGAGGTAACAGCCTGTCGCGCACGTCCTGGTCGAATTGTCTTGGCTTCGGCAATAGAGGTTGGCTGGCAGTCGGCATTGGTCGCCGGCTCGTAGGCTACTCAGCACCATGCTTCAATCTAACCAGGAAAGGCTCTAACAGCCTTTCTTCCTCATCTTCCTTTCGACCTTGGCCCTCTTTTCGGGCCCATCCCCTGCATGTTTTCCGCCGGTCAGGCCATGATCCATCATCGCCTGCAGCTCTGCACAGCTTCTGTGGTGCTTCCCGCCCTTAGCGGTGACGTCGGTGGATGTGAAGGCAAATAGCAGCGCGACGGCTGCCGCCGATCGAACAAGAGCTGACAGCCTCATGGTTCCTCTCCTATTGCCCTGCATGGTACGCTCAGGGCCGCGAGCCGGCAATGAGGGTCGTGTCGCGCCAGCCTGGAAATACTGGTGTTCCGACCAGCCGGACGGACGGGAAAGTGTCCCATGACGCGCGATCGAAACCCGTGCCGTTGAGCTCGGACCAAGGTCTGGCGCCCCTCCGACTGAGGGCCTAAGGCCGGAACAGTGGGGTGTGACCGAAGTTTGTCAGGCAGCTCTCCTTCCGCTCCGGATGTGACAGAGCTGAAAATCAAACGGAGGAATACACAATGATGAAGGTAACACATCTCGCCTTGGCAGCGGCCTTTCTGGCCGGTACGGCCGTTTCCGGCTTTGCTCAATCGTCAAGCACTGTCGGCACCGGCGGTTCGTCGGCCGGCGGCGGAACTGCGAGCAGCACGATCGGTACTGGTGGCAGCTCTGCCGGAGGCACCTGCCCTGCCGGCGCAACCAACTGCAATTCCGGCTCGTCCTCGACGGTCGGCACCGGCGCCTCGTCGGCTGGCGGCGGCACCTCGAGCAGCACCGTCGGCACCGGCGGTTCGGCTTCCGGCTCAGGCTCCGGCTCCGGCTCTGCTTCAACGCTCGGAACCGGCGGGTCGTCGGCCGGCGGCGGCACATCCAGCAGCTCGGTCGGCACCGGCGGTTCCGCCGCGGGCTCCGGCGATGCGAACTCAGCCTCGAGTGTCGGAACCGGCGCGTCGTCTGCGGACGGTGACAAGACCGGCAGCACCGTCGGCACCGGCGGCAGTGCAGCCGGAACCTCGCACGACAGCAAGGGCAAGAAGGGCTGTGCACCCGGCCAGGTCAAGAAGGACGCCACCGGCAGCCATGGCTGCTGATGATGTCGGCCGGCGCCCTGGCGGCGTCGGCCAATCCCTTGGAGAAAACCAATGACCCAATTTTCCACGATCGCACTGACCGCTTCGCTCACCTTGATCGCCGGGCAGACCCTGTCCGAGGAGATCAAGCTCGACGACGGAACGACATGCACCATCGTCCAGTCGCAGGCGGGGGACATGTCCACCACGGTGACGGCGGGCAACGGGCACGTGTCGTCATCGACGACGACCGGCGGCGGCTCGGCCGGCTCTTCTTCGTCCTCGGCCTCCGCCGGATCCTCGGCGGGATCGGGAAGCGTCGACAGCTTTTCGACGGCAAGCATCACCAGGCCTGACGGCACCGTCATCACCAAACGGTCCGACGGAACCTGCTCATTGACGAAACCGGCGAAATAGGAGACGGCCATGAAACACATCAACCTTATCGCAGCAGCGTCGATCGTCTTGCTGGCATCGACCTCTGCCGGCCTTGCGCAGGATTGCAAAGCGGCCGGGACGGTCGGCACGGGCGGAAGCGCTTCAGCCGGCGGCACGTCGGCAAGCTCGCTCGGCACCGCAGGCACCTGCCAGACCGACGGCGGCACGACCTCTTCAATCGGATCGGGAGGAAGTGCGGCCACCGTCGACGGAAAGGCGCAAAGCAAGACGCATGTCAACGACAACGGCGACAAGCTCAAGGCGCAGACCAAGGCCCAGGCCGTCGACAAGGGAACTTTCAGCAAGTCCCGCACAAAGACCAGCACCGACGGCAGCGCCTTGGAAAGCACAACCCGTACGATGTCGCATGTGCCCGGCGAGAAACCGGTCAAAAATACCACCAATCAGAAGATCGTCCTGCCGCAACAGTAGGTTAGATGGGCTCGCTCACCC
Source organism: Rhizobium sp. NZLR1b (assembly GCF_019685155.1). Classification (NCBI taxonomy): domain Bacteria; kingdom Pseudomonadati; phylum Pseudomonadota; class Alphaproteobacteria; order Hyphomicrobiales; family Rhizobiaceae; genus Rhizobium; species Rhizobium sp. NZLR1b. The sequence goes on along the minus strand of NZ_JABDWC010000017.1, from coordinate 54,105 downwards.
GAACAAGGGCGGGCCCTTTGCCTCGGCACGAATGGCGCCCGGTGCTTGAAGCGCTCCTCCCCTGCACGATCGGCCAGAGCATTCAACTGCTCATCGAATGAAGCAAAGAATACAACCCGTTGTTTTTACGCGGCTTAACGGCGTCTCGCTGAGAAATCATTAAGCATGTTCCGATATTCTCAGGTTCTACATTAACGTGAGAGCCCGGATATGGCGTCGATCCAAAACAAGATCATCATGGCAAGCGTTGCGATATTCGCCCTGGCGGGCGGCGCCACCGAGGTCGGCATCTGGTCTGCCTCCACCCTCTCGGCAAACAGCACCGATGTCGCCCAGTCGGCGCAAATCCTGCGCAATCACATGCAAGCCGATATGATGCATGACGCGTTGCGCGCCGACGTGCTCGCCGCCTTGCTGGCGTCGAACCCGGCAGCCGGCATCGACCCAGCCGCGGTAAAGGCGGATCTGGTGGAGCACGAGGCATCGTTCCGGGAGATGATTGACGCCAACAAGGCTCTTGTCTCCGATGGACAAACGAAAACGGTCCTTTCCGGCATCGAACGTCCCCTTCTCGTCTATGTCGACAGCGCCACGAAGATGGTCGACCTTGCCGGCAAGGATCCGTCGGCCGCGTTGAAGGCATTGCCGGACTTCATGCAGCAGTTCTCGACATTGGAAACGGCGATGGAACAGGCCGGGGACCAGATCACCGCTGTATCGGATGACATTTCCAAGCGCAGCGCCGACATCAAAGCCTCGGTCGATATCGTTCTGAAGGCGCTTCTGGCCGCGGCCGCGTTGTTCGCCATTGGCCTCTATTTCCTGACCCGCAAGACTGTTTCCAAGCCGATCCTGGCGCTTTCCAGCGATATGCAGAAGCTCGCCGATGGTGACACGGCCATTGCCTGCACCGGCATTGGCCGCTCCGATGAAATCGGCACGATGGCATCGGCTGTCGAAATCTTCCGCCAGGCAGCGATTGCCAACAAGCAATTGGAGCAGGACGCCGCGGCGGCTCGATTGCAGGGCGAAACCGAAAGGGTCACGGCCCGCAAGCAGGCTGAGGAGGATGCTGCCGAGCGGCTGCGGGCGGCGACATCGGGCCTTGCCGCAGGTCTGAAGCGGCTTGCCTCAGGCGATCTCGCCTTCCAGATCGAAGAACCGTTCGCACCTGATTTCGAGGGCCTCCGGCATGATTTCAACATGTCGATCCGGCAGCTCGATCAAACCCTCGGCGCCATCGCCGCTGCCATTGCGGCGATCGACGAAGGCACCAGGGAAATCGCGTCCGGAGCCGGTGATCTGTCGAAACGCACCGAACAGCAGGCAGCCTCTCTCGAAGAAACCGCAGCAGCGCTCGACCAGATCACCGCCAATGTCTCGAACTCCAGCAAGCGGACCGACGAGGCGCGCACCGAGGCGACCGATGCAAACCGCAATGCCGCCAAATCTTCCGAGGTCGTGTCCCATGCCGAAGAAGCCATGCGCCGCATCGAGGCCTCGTCGCAGCAGATCTCCAGCATTATCGGCGTAATCGACGAGATCGCATTCCAGACCAACCTGCTGGCGCTGAACGCCGGCGTCGAAGCTGCGCGCGCCGGCGATGCCGGCAAGGGCTTTGCAGTGGTGGCCCAGGAAGTCCGCGAACTCGCCCAGCGCTCGGCTCAGGCGGCAAAGGAAATCAAAGGCCACATCCAGAAATCGTCGGTGGAAGTCGAAAGCGGCGTCAAACTGGTTCTCGACACCAGCCAGGTCCTGAGCGCCATCAGCGAGCAGATCGCCCGCATCAACCAGCACATGGATGCCATTGCCGTATCGGCAAGAGAACAGTCGACCGGCCTTGCCGAGGTCAATACCGCCGTCAACTCGATGGACCAGGTGACCCAGCAGAACGCCGCGATGGTCGAGCAATCGACGGCCGCGTCCGGTCATCTGGCTCAGGAAGCCGCCAGGCTGCGTGAACTCGTTTCCCGGTTCAAGCTGCGTGCGACCGCTTCGACGCAGTCCGGACGACGGGCTGGGCAGCTGGCGGCCTGACGGCCTGACGAGGCGATTCGGCAGCGACCACGGAGCCGGTCGCTTGCCGCATCGCAGCCATGCTTGGGATCCGGTTGAGCTTTGGCCGGGCTTCGTGTAGAGCCGCAGCATTCCCAGACAGGATCCGGACTTCCAGCCCAGACTTCCAGCAAGGCGTGAACATATGGACGGCTTCGACCTCATCATCTTCGACTGCGACGGCGTTCTCGTCGATTCGGAAATCATCGCCGCGGAGGTTGAATCCGCGCTTCTGACGGAGGCCGGATATCCGATCAGCGTCGAGGAAATGGGCGAACGCTTCGCCGGCATGACATGGCGCAACATCCTGCTGCAGATCGAGCGTGAGGCGAGCATTCCGTTTTCGGCCTCGCTGCTCGAAAAGTCCGAGCAGATGCTCGACCTCAGGCTGGCCGCCGACGTCAAGGCCATTCCAGGCGTCGAATTCGCCGTCTCCAGGCTGCCGATGAAGCGCTGCATCTGCTCGAATTCGAGCAGCAAGCGGCTCGACATGATGCTGGGCAAGGTGGGGCTGAAGCCGCTGTTTGCGCCCAATATCTTCTCCGCCAAGGATCTCGGCCCCGACCGCGCCAAGCCGAAACCCGACGTCTTCCTGCACGGCGCAAGCCAGATGGGCGTGTCGCCGGACAAGGTGGTCGTCGTCGAGGATTCCGTGCATGGCGTGCATGCGGCGCGCGCCGCCGGCATGCGGGTCATCGGCTTCACCGGTGCCTCGCACAGCTATCCCGCCCATGCCGACAAACTGACGGATGCCGGCGCCGAAACGGCGATCTCCCGCATGAACGACCTGCCGGGCGTCGTCGCCGCCCTGGCCGCCTGGGACAACGTTCTCTAAAGTCTGGGCGCTGAGCCTCTCCCCCTCATTGCTGTGCTGGTCACAGGAATCCAGTGCGCCCAAGTGCTTGGGCGCGGGAGAACGGCTTCATCGCATCAGAGTCATTCACGGCGCCGACGCGCCGTGGCTGGATTCCTGTGACAAGCACAGGAATGAGGCAAAGTGGGGCATCCGGCCCCGGTCGCCGATATCGCTTTAGCTGTTCTTCTTGGTCTTGGCCGGCTGGGTGTCGAAGCCGATGTTGACACGCACCAGCGCGCCGGAGCCGACCGGCATCTTGATGCCGTCCTTGCGGAAGATCACCTGGGTGCCCGGTGCGCCCGCCGGAATCTCGGTCGGGAATTTGGTGACTTCGGAATAGAGCACCGTCTCGCCGTCGACGACGGTGACGCGGATCGGCAGCGTCACCGGGCCGGGGGCGCCGGCCGGGCCGGTGATCAGGCGCAGCTGGGCAACGACGGTCATCGTCAGGTTCGTGTCGCTCAGCGAGCACTGGCGAGTGTAATCGCCGAACGAGGCCTGGAAAACGATCTGCTGCGGATCATCCTTCTTGCCCTTGGCATAAGTGCGGAAGATCGCATCCTGGTCGCGCATGAAGATCTGCGGGCAGGCGCCCTGGACGACGGGGGCGACAGCGCCCTGTGCCGTCGTGGCCGTGCCGATCGAAGGATTGTTCGAGGATGGGTTGGCCGGTGCCAGCGGCATGATCTGGGCGGTGCCGTTCGGCTGCGTCGGCGCCGACTTGCTGTCACCACCGGTGCCGAGCGTATCGCAGCCGGCGAGCAGGGCAAGGAGGGAAGCTGAGATAATGAGACGCGAGACCTTGCCGAGCACTATGTTCCACCCTTTGTACAAGCGTTTCTTGGAGGCCCCAGGTCTTTTCCGTGAGGCCTTTCACGACGGTTTGCGATGGTCTATATCAGCGGCGAAAACAAAAATCGATTGGGTACGCGCCGTTTTGATGCACTTTTCGCCGCCGGATGCGGGCAACTTCAACAAGATAACGGCGATGGTATGGCCTGAAGGCAGCCCCTTCTCGATTTCCGGGCCCGGTTTCCGGCAGTGCGGGCCACCGCTCAGCCCGACCGGATTTCCTCCAGCGATAGATCAAGGATGACGAACGTGGACTATATCTCGACCCGCGGCGAGGCCCCTGCCCTCGGCTTTTGCGACGCCCTGCTGACCGGGCTGGCGCGCGACGGCGGGCTCTATGTTCCCCGTGAATTTCCGAGCTTCTCCAAAAAACAGATCCGGGCGCTGCGCGGCAAGAGCTACCAGGAGATCGCCTTCACCATCCTGTCGCCCTTCACCAATGGCGAGATCCCCGAGGCGACCTTCCGGGCGATGATCGACGAGGCCTACGGCACCTTCCGCCATCCGGCGATCGCGCCGCTCGTCCAGACCGGACCGAACAGCTTCGTCATGGAGCTGTTCCACGGCACGACGCTCGCCTTCAAGGACGTGGCGATGCAGCTGCTGGCCCGGCTGATGGATTATGCGCTGGAAAAGCGCGGCGAACGGGCGACGATCGTCGGCGCCACCTCGGGCGATACCGGCGGTGCGGCGATCGACGCTTTTGCCGGCCGCGAGCGCACCGACATCTTCATCCTCTTCCCGCATGGCAAGGTCTCGCCGGTGCAGCAGCGGCAGATGACCACCTCGTCTTCAGCAAATGTGCATGCGCTTGCCGTCGAGGGCAATTTCGACGATTGCCAAAACCTGGTGAAGGCGATGTTCAACGACGCGGCGTTCCGCGACAAGGTCGGCCTCTCCGGTGTCAACTCGATCAACTGGGCGCGCATCATGGCCCAGATCGTCTATTATTTCACGGCGGCGGTCGCACTCGGCGGGCCGGACCGGAAGATCTCGTTCACGGTGCCCACCGGCAATTTCGGCGATATCTTCGCCGGCTACTGCGCCAAGCGCATGGGCCTGCCGATCGACCGGCTGGTGATCGCCACCAACGAAAACGACATCCTGGAACGGATGCTGAAGACCGGCCGCTACGACATGAAGGCGGTCAAGGCGACGAGCTCGCCGTCGATGGACATCCAGATCTCGTCGAACTTCGAACGGCTGCTGTTCGAAGCCTATGACCGCGACGCCTCGAAGGTGCGCGCGGCAATGGAAAGCCTCAAGCAATCCAACGGTTTCGAGATCGGCGCGCAAGCGCTGAAGGCGATCCGCCGCGACTTCCGCGCCGGCCGCGCCAGCGAGAAGCAGGTGGCCGAGACGATCCGTACGATCCATGCCGAGACCGGTTATCTGCTTGATCCGCATTCGGCGATCGGCGTCTTCGTTGCCAAGAAGAAGGAAAAGCCGAATACGCCGATGGTGACGCTTTCGACCGCGCATCCGGCGAAATTCCCCGCCGCCGTAAAATCGGCCTGCGGTATTGACCCGGCGCTTCCGACGTGGCTTGCTGATCTGATGCACAGGGAGGAGCGCTTCCAGATCATCGAACCGGAGCTCAAAGCCGTAGAAAGCTTTATCGGCAGACATGCCCGCGACAAGACGACGGCAGGCGCAGAAAGATAGCCAATGACAGTTGAGTGCACCCGGCTGAAATCCGGGCTGACAGTAGTGACAGAAACCATGCCGCACCTTGAAAGCGTTGCGCTCGGAGTCTGGATCAAATCGGGATCGCGTAACGAGACGGCAGACGAGCACGGCATCGCCCACCTGCTCGAACACATGGCCTTCAAAGGCACGGGGCGCCGCACGGCCCGCCAGATCGCGGAGGAAATCGAGGATGTCGGCGGCGAGGTCAACGCCGCGACGTCGACCGAGACGACCTCTTATTACGCCCGCGTCCTCAAGGACCACGTGCCGCTCGCCGTCGATATCCTTGCCGACATCCTGACGGAATCGGCCTTCGAGGAGGAGGAGCTGGAGCGTGAGAAGCAGGTAATCCTGCAGGAGATCAATGCCGCCAACGACACGCCCGACGACGTGGTGTTCGACCGGTTCTCCGAAGTCGCCTATCGCGACCAGACGCTCGGCCGGGCTATCCTCGGCACGCCGGAGACCGTCGTCTCCTTCACGCCGCAGCAGATCCGCGGCTATCTCGGCCGCAACTACACGACCGATCGCATGTTCATCGTCGCCACCGGCGCCGTCGAACACGACGAATTCCTGCGGATGGTCGAGGATCGTTTCGCCAGCCTGCCGAGCGAGCCTTCGGCGCCGCCGGTCATGGAAGCGGCGCGTTATATCGGCGGCAGCGTGCGCGAACCGCGCGACCTGATGGACGCCCAGATCCTGCTCGGCTTCGAGGGCAAACCCTACCACGCCCGCGATTTCTACTGCTCCCAGATCCTTGCCAATATCCTCGGCGGCGGCATGTCCTCCAGGCTGTTCCAGGAAGTGCGCGAGTTCCGCGGCCTCTGTTATTCGGTCTATGCCTTCCACTGGGGCTTTTCCGACACCGGCATCTTCGGCATTCATGCCGCGACCGGCGGCGAAAACCTGCCGCAGTTGGTGCCCGTCATCATCGACGAGCTGCACAAATCCGCCGATCAGATCCACCAGAAGGAAATCGAGCGCGCCCGCGCCCAGATCCGCGCCCAATTGCTGATGGGCCAGGAAAGCCCGGCGTCGCGCGCCGGCCAGATCGCCAGGCAGATGATGCTTTACGGCCGGCCGATCTCCAATCCGGAGATGATGGAACGGCTTGAGGGCATCACCATCGAGCGGCTGACGGATCTCGCCGGCCGGCTGTTCTACGACACGGTGCCGACGCTTTCGGCGATCGGACCGCTGGACCAGCTCGCACCGATGGAAGACATCACCGCTTCGCTTTCGGTCCCGGCACCGAAGACGATGCAGGCCGGCCGCTGAGCCGTTCGTCCTGCCGGGAGTGATCGATGCCAAAATCGGTGTTTCGGTTTCTGTCGCGGCAACCGGAAGCGGTGGAGCTGGAGAACGACAGATATCTGCTGCGCCTGCCGCGCTATCAGGATTTCAACCAATGGCACCGGCTGCGCGCCGAAAGCCGCAAGTTCCTGGAACCCTGGGAGCCGACCTGGCGGCGCGACGAGCTGACGGAGGGCGCCTACCGCGCCCGCGTCATCCGCGGCAAGCAGGAATATGCCTCGGGCCAAGCGGTGCCGCTGTTCATTTTCCTCAAGGAGAACCACACCCTCGTCGGAGGCGTCACCATCGGCTATATCAGGCGGGGTGCGGCACAAAGCTGCATGATCGGCTACTGGATGGGCGAACGCCATGCCGGCCAGGGGCATATGTTCGCCGCCCTGCAATTGGTTATTCCTTACATCTTCGCCGGGCTTGAGTTGCACCGTATCGAAGCAGCCTGTATTCCAGATAACGCGCGCAGCATCCGCCTGCTTGAAAAGGCCGGGTTTCAGCAGGAGGGTTATTTGCGCGGATATTTGAAGATCAACGGTCAGTGGCATGACCATGTGATGTTTTCACGTCTCGCCACCGATACGGATAACGGCAGGAAACCCGACAGCCGATGACCAGAGACCGCATGCTGCCCAAGTCACCGTCCGGACGAATGATCGCGGTGATCGCAGCCCTTTTCCTGGCAGTCTTCGCCTTGGTGGCGGGCGCTGCCCAGGCGGCCGAACCGGTGAAGATTTCCCGTGACGACACCGCGCTCGACCTGACCGCGACGACCGAAATCTACGTCAATCAGGGCGAGGCCTTTCAGGTTTCGACGGCTGCCGGCGCCGACGGTATCCGCCGCCGCATCGAGGTCAGGGCAAGCTCGGAGAACCACCAAGGTGACTGGGCGGTGTTTGCGCTTGCCAATGTTTCGGAGGAACAGCTCGAACGCGTCATCGTCGCGCCGCATTTCCGTCTGGTCAATTCCAAGCTGTTCTGGCCGGATCTCGGCTCGCAGCGCATCAGCGCCATCACGCCGAGCGAAGGTTTTGCGCTCGATCGGCAGCCGAGCGACGAGGCCGACGTCTTCCGCATTACGCTGAACCCCGGCGCCGTCATCACCTTCGTTGCCGAGCTGTCGACGCCGGAGCTGCCGCAGATCTATCTCTGGGAACCGAACGCCTACAAGGACACGATCAACGCCTTCACGCTCTATCGCGGCATCGTGCTCGGCATTGCCGGCCTGCTGGCGGTGTTCCTGACCATCCTCTTCGTCGTCAAGGGCACTTCGATGCTGCCGGCGACCGCCGCACTCGCCTGGGCGGTGCTCGGCTATATCTGCGTCGACTTCGGTTTTCTCGGCAAACTGATCAGCGTCGCCTCCGCCGACCAGCGAATATGGCGCGCCTGCGCGGAAGTGGCGCTCGCCTCCAGTTTCGTCATCTTCCTATTTACCTATCTCAACCTCAACCGCTGGCATGCGCATCTCGGCTACGCGACGCTTGCCTGGGTGCTCGGCCTTGCCCTGCTCTTCGGCGTGGCGATCTACGATCCGTCGATTGCCGCCGGCATCGCCAGGCTTTCCTTCGCGCTGACGGCGGCGACCGGGCTGCTGCTGATCATCTATCTCGGCTTCAATCGCTACGACCGCGCCATCCTCCTGGTGCCGGCCTGGGCGCTGACGCTCGTCTGGCTGTTCGGGGCATGGATGACGGTCACCGGGCGGCTCGACAACGACATCATCCAGCCGGCACTCGGCGGCGGCCTGGTGCTCATCGTGCTTCTGATCGGCTTCACCGTCATGCAGCATGCTTTTGCCGGCGGCGCCTTCCAGCAGGGGCTGTTTTCCGATCTTGAGCGGCAATCGCTGGCGCTGACCGGATCCGGCGACATGGTGTGGGATTGGGACGTGGCGCGCGACCGCGTCGTCACCATTCCCGACGTCTCGACCAAGCTCGGCCTTTCCCCCGGCACCATGCATGGCGCAGCGCGCAACTGGCTGCCGCGGCTGCATCCCGATGACCGCGACCGCTTCCGCGCCACGCTCGACGTGCTGCTCGAACACCGGCGCGGCCGGCTGAACCACGAGTTCCGCATCCGCGCCGAGGACGGGCATTTCCACTGGCTGTTGATCCGCGCCCGGCCGGTGCTCGGCTCCAACGGCGAAATCATCCGTTGCGTCGGCACGATCGTCGACGTGACCGAGCAGAAGAACTCCGTCGAACGGCTGCTGCACGATGCGCTGCACGACAATCTGACCGGGCTGCCGAACCGGCAGGTGTTCCTCGACCGGCTGCAGTCGGTCCTGGCGCTGGCGCCGGGCGGCGATACGCTCAAGCCCACGGTGATGGTGATCGACATCGACCGCTACAAGCTGGTCAATGATTCGCTCGGGGTCGCTGCCGGCGACAATATCCTCATCGCGCTGACGCGGCGCCTGCGCCGGCTGTTGAAACCGCAGGACACGCTGGCGCGGCTGGCCGGCGACCAGTTCGGCCTGATCCTGGTTTCCGAGCACAATCCGACCAAGGTCGCCGATTTCGCCGATGCGATCAGCAAGGCGATCATGGTGCCGATCAACTTCGCCAACCGCGAGATCATCCTGACGGCCTCGATCGGACTGACCTCCTGGGTAGACCGTCAGGAGAGCGCCACCGGCCTGCTCAGCGACGCAGAGCTTGCCATGTACCGGGCAAAACGGGCCGGCGGCAACCGTGTCGAGCCATTCCAGCCGGCCTTCCGCGACTTCGGCACCGACCGGCTGCAGCTGGAAACGGATCTGCGCCGCGCCATCGAGCGCAAGGAATTGTCGATGGTCTACCAGCCGATCGCCCGGCTTGAGGATGTCGAGGTCGCCGGTTTCGAGGCATTGATGCGCTGGGAACATCCCAAACGCGGCAACATCCCGCCCTCCGAATTCATCCCGATCGCCGAGGCCTCCGATCTCATCGGCGCGCTCGGCATGTTCGCGCTCGAACAGGCGACCAACGATCTGATGAGCTGGCAGCAACTGACCGGCGAATTGCCGATCTTCGTGTCGATCAATCTGTCGAGCGTGCAGCTGCTCAACAACGAGCTTTATGACGACGTGCGTTCGGTTCTTGCCAAGACGCATTGCCAGCCCTCGCGCCTCAAGCTCGAACTGACGGAGTCCATGGTGATGGAAAATCCGGAACAGGCCCGGCTCGTGCTGCAGAAGCTGAAGGAAGCCGGCATCGGCCTGGCACTCGACGATTTCGGCACCGGCTATTCCTCGCTCGCCTATCTCACCCGTTTTCCCTTCGACATGATCAAGCTCGACAAGGCCCTGGTGCGCGACGGCAGCGACAAGAAGGCGACCGTGCTCAGATCGGTGATCGCCATGGCGCGCGAACTTGAAATGAAGGTGGTGGCCGAGGGGATCGAATCCAACGAGGATGCGATCGAGCTCGCCAAGATGGGCTGCAACTACGGGCAAAGTTATCTGTTCGGGCCGCCGATCGCTTCGGAATCGGTGCTGCGGCTGCTGCGGGAGCGGTTTCCGCTGACCAAGCGGGCGTGATCTTAGAACAGGATGGTTTCAGACCGGTCGGCCTAACTGACGACGGCCGGTCTCACCGCTCAATAGGAACGCTGAGACCGACCTTCACCCGATCCATCGCGACGAATGTCCGGAAGCGCTTGACGTTGTTGTTGCCGAAAAACAGCCGCCGCGTCAGCGCCTCGTAGTCGGCCATTGAGGGGACGACGATGACCAGAATGAAATCTGCCTCGCCGGTGACGTAGTAACACTGCTGGATTTCCGGCGCGGCGGCGAACTGGCTTTTTGCCTGTTCGATCTGTTTTGCAGTTTCGCTGATAACCTCCACCTCCACGAAGATGGTGATCGATTGGCCAAGTGCCGTGGGGTCGAGAACGGCGACGTTTGCCTGGATGACCCCCTCCTGCGCCATCCGTTTGATCCGGCGCTGGACGGCAGGCGCAGACAGGCCGACGGCTTCACCGATCGTCCGTTGCGGCGTGGTATTGTCCCTCTGCAGGATCGCCAGGATCTTGTGGTCGAACGCATCCAAGAGGGAATTTACTGGTCGGCTCAAAACAGGCCCCAACGAAACAAAATTGCAAAACCGACGCCAAAATACAGCGCCTTTTTCGCCTCGCCTGCAATATAATTTAGCCGAACACATTAAGCGAGGCGCGCATGTTTCTGCTGAACACCAATTCCGACTACCGTCAGCCGCTCGACCCGCGAGACGCCGAAACCCTCGGCATGGATGCCGCAAACGCCGTCGAGAGCCACCTGACATTCCGGGAAAATCATGCGGAAACGCCCCTCGTTGCTCTGCCGGCACTGGCGGCCGAGATTGGTGTCGGCTCGATCCACATCAAGGACGAAGGCCACCGCCTCGGCCTCGGAAGTTTCAAGGCGCTTGGCGGCGCTTATGCGGTGATCCGGCTCGTCCTCGAGGAAGCGGCAAACAGGCTCGGCCGCGCCGTCGATGTCTCGGAATTGCATTCTTCTCATGTTCGAGAGGTCGCCGAGGCGATGACGGTGGCCTGCGCCACCGACGGCAATCACGGCCGGTCGGTGGCGCAGGGTGCACAGCTGGTGGGAGCCCGGGCGGCGATTTTCGTGCACGCCGGTGTCAGCGACGAACGCGTCGCCGCCATCGCCCGCTTTGGCGCTCAGATGATCCGTGTGGACGGGACCTATGACGATTCCGTTCGGGAGGCGGCGCGCATTGCCGAGGAAAAAGGCTGGACCATCGTCTCGGACACCTCATGGCCCGGCTATGAGCGCATTCCCGGGCTGGTGATGCAGGGCTACACCGCCCTTGTCCGGGAGGCGCTGAGGGCAATGCCGCAGCCGCCCACCCATGTCTTCATTCAGGCAGGCGTCGGCGGGATCGCTGCCGCCGTGGCCGGCCACATGGCCATCGCCTTCGGCGACAAACGCCCGACCTTCACAGTCGTCGATCCCGCCCGCGCCGCCTGCCTGTTCGAAACGGCGCGGGCGGGACATTTGGTGACCGTTGCCCATGGCGAGCCGACGGTTATGGCGATGCTCGAATGTTACGAACCTTCGCTCGTCGCCTGGCGTATTCTCTCTCGGGTCGCGGACGCGTTCATGACCGTGGACGAAGACGAGGCGATCTCGGTGATGAAGCGGCTCGCCGATCCGGCTGGCAACGATCCCGCGATGGTCGCCGGCGAAAGTGGCGGGGTGGGGCTTGCCGGGCTGATCCGCGCGGTCAGCGATCCCGCAATCAAACAAGCCCTGTCTCTCGACGGCCATTCCCGTATCTTCCTGGTGAACACCGAAGGCGCGACCGATCCCGGCAAATATGAAGAGATCGTCGGCCTATCCCCGGCGGTGGTCGCCGCTAAAGGCAAGATCGGAGCTTCAGCATGAGCCATCGTTCGATCGATCCCGCGCGCCTGCTCGGACGCATCGCCACGCTCGGCACGATCGGCCGCGATGCGGAGGGAAGGCTTGTTCGATTGGCGGCGTCCGATAGCGAAAAGCTTGGGCGCGATCAGGTTGTCTCCTGGCTCGATGAGGCCGGGCTGGAGGTTACAGTCGACCACATCGGCAACATCTTCGGCGTCTGGAATGCCGCGGGCGTCGACGGCGAAAAGCCAATCATGATCGGCTCCCACATCGACACGGTGATCAATGCGGGCATCTATGATGGATGTTATGGCGTGCTGGCCGGCCTCGAGGTGATCCAGACCCTCAAAAGCCAAGGGTTTGAACCGTCGCGCCCCATCGTTGTTGCCGCGTTCACCAATGAGGAAGGGGTGCGTTATGCACCCGACATGATGGGTTCGTTGGTCTATTCCGGCGGCCTCGATGTCACGGCGGCGCTGAAGACGGTGGGCACGGATGGCACGGTGCTCGGCGATGAACTCGCGCGGATCGGCTATGCCGGCACCCATGCGCCCGGCTTCATGATGCCGAATGCCTATGTCGAACTGCATATCGAGCAGGGTCCGGTTCTCGAGAGGGAGGGCATATCGGTCGGCGCGGTCCAGGACCTGCAGGGCATTTCCTGGCAGAGGGTGACCATCGACGGCGATGCCAATCATGCCGGCACGACACCGATCTCGATGCGCCGGGACGCCGGATACGCGGCTGCCCGCATCATCACCTTTCTGCGGGACCGCGCAAAGGCATCGAACACCCCAACTGTCGCGACCGTCGGCTGCATCGCCTTCGAACCGAACGCCATCAATGTCATTCCTTCACGCGCGACGTTCACGGTCGATCTGCGTGATCCGGACGAAGACCGACTGAAAGAAGAGGAAAACGCGCTCGCCGCATTCCTCGATCTGCTTTCCTCAGACGAAAAGGTTGGCGTATCCGTCGAGCGGCTGGCACGATTCGAGCCGGTCAAGTTCGATCGAGCGATCGTTCAACGGATTGAGGTTGCCGCCGGGGATCGCGGCCTGGCGTGCAGGCGCATGACATCGGGTGCCGGCCATGACGCCCAGATGATTGCGCGCATCGCGCCAAGCGCGATGATCTTCGTGCCCAGCCGCGGCGGGATCAGTCATAATCCGAAGGAGTTCACATCAGACACGGACCTTGTCGCGGGAGCGAATATCCTCCTCGACGTCGTTTGCGGACTTGCAACAGGGGAACGGCCGAAATGAGCGTCGACAGCCAGATGCTGCAACGGGAAATGACCGCCTGGAGGCGCGACCTTCACAGCCATCCCGAATTCGGCTTCGAGGAGAAGCGGACGGCGGCCTTCGTCGCGCGGAAATTGCGGGAATTCGGGCTCGACGAGGTGGTCGAAGGTGTTGGCGGCACAGGGGTTGTCGGAACGCTCAGGCGTGGCGGCGGCAATCGTTCCATCGCGCTGCGCGCCGATATGGATGCCCTCAGGATCACCGAACAGGGCGATCGGTCCTATCGATCGCAGGCCGCCGGCGTGATGCACGCCTGCGGCCATGACGGCCATACGGCAATGCTGCTTGGCGCCGCCAGGATGCTGTCGGAGGAAGGCCATTTCGACGGCACGGTCCGGTTCATCTTTCAGCCTGCCGAGGAGTGGGGCAAAGGCGCCTTGGCGATGCTCGGCGATGGCCTGATGACGCGCTTTCCCTTCGACGAAATCTACGGCCTGCACAACATGCCGGGTCTTCCGGTCGGCGTTTTCGAGACCCGCGCCGGCGCGATCATGTCGGCTGAGGATAATTTCGAGATTGTCCTCAAGGGCGTCGGCGGACACGCCGCGCGTCCGCACTCAGGCAACGAAGTCCTGGTCGCCGCCTGCGCACTGGTGACGAACCTCCAGACGATCGTTTCCCGTCGGCTCGATCCGACCGATATCGGCGTCGTCTCGGTGACCGAACTTCTGACCGACGGCACCCGCAACGCTCTGCCCGGGCTGGCGCGCATCCTCGGCGATGCCCGCAGCTTCCGCCCCGAGGTCAGCGCGCTGGTCGAGAAGCAGATGCGCCTGATCGCAGAGGGGACGGCGCTTGCCCACAATGTTTCGGCCGAGGTGAATTACACCAGAGAATTCGTCCCGCTGCTCAATGATGCCGTCCTTGTGGAGGAAGCCTTTGCCGCAGCCAGCAGTGTCTTCCCCACGGAAAATATCAATGCCCGGCGCGAGCCGATGACCGGATCGGAAGACTTCGCGCGCTTCCTCGACCATGTCCCCGGCTGCTTCGTCTTCCTGGGCAATGGCGAAGACTCCGCGCCGCTTCACAATCCGAATTACGATTTCAACGACGATGGACTGATCCATGGGGCCAAATTCCACACGAGCATCGTGCGTCGGCGCCTGAACGCAAACTGACATCCGATCCGATCGGGCGCGGCCTGCACCGAGCCTCGAAACCGAAGACATCTGAGGCGCGCGGGGACCTCGCCGCCCGTTTTCGGATGCATCGCGTTACGGGAATAGACGAAGGCGTCTACAACCCCCTCCGACAGACCATTGACCAACGGTCTGCGATGTGCGCCTCTCAGTGCTTGCACAAGGAAAATCCCATGCTCAAATTTCTGCTCACCCTGTCCTTGGGTGTTTTTTGCGTCGCGCCGCTTCAGGCCGGCGAACTCACTCCCGCCACCAAAAGCTGCCTGTCGGGGGAAAAACAAGGGCATTGCGAGCGCTGGGTCAAGGATTTCAAGACAGCCACGGAACTGGCGCATAAAGGCGATCACGGCGCACAGGTAACCGTCGCCTTCTGCCTGTCCACCGGATGCCATGGCGCCGTCACCATCGACAAGGTCGCTTCCTGCAGCTGGCACCTCGTCATCGCCAATTCGGGTGCCGCGACAGTGCTCGATGGTTCCAACCTCAGGAACACCTGCCGGCCGATGACGCCGGCTGAGAAAGACCAGGCCCGCGCCTTGTCCCGCGATCTGGTCCAGAAGATCTATAAGCGCCCGATGGTCACGACCGATCAGATGTAGTCTTCATCTCGCCGATTTTGATTGAATTTCCTAGCCCTTAAACTTTTATTCACAGCCTGCTGATCTTGTACTGACCGCAATGATGATCGTCATCGCAGCCGGCAATGTTGCCGCTCCCGATGAAGATCCGCACGGCGCGCGGTGATGTTTCCGCTTGCATCTTCGGGATGAACCCGCCGAAATTTTCAATTCGCCTGGTTTCGAAGACAGAGACGCGTGCTCACCCGCACGCATGCGTGGCTCGCCTATCCCTCATTCAGCGCCGCCAGCCTTCCTCGATGACCTCGCGCCCGAAGCAGATTTCATCAGCCGACATGAAGGGCTTTTTAGATGATCAGAACCGTTTCAGCGAAACTCATCCTTGCGACCGGCACTGTGATCGCCGGCGTCCTGATCGCTTACACCGCCTTCAATGCGGTGAGTGCCAAGACCAATACCGAGCGGGAGGTCATGGCGCTGGCGACCGAGCAGGCGGCCGTGGTCAGCCAACAGGTGGCAACCAATATCACCGAGGCCACCTCGGCCGGTACGGCTCTGGCCGCAAGCCTCTCCGGTTTCGTCGACGGCGGATCGAAAAGCCGGGCCGACATCGTTGCGATGATCAAGGCCGTGGCTCCGCAATATCCGAGCGTGTTCGGCGCCTGGATGTGCGAATTGATCGACGGTCCCCACCCGACAACCGGCACGGAGGCCTTGAACAAGGAAGGTATTTTCACGCCGTATTGGACCAAGGGCGATGACGGCAAGATGGAATTCTCGACATGGAGCATCAAGCCTGAGGACGAATATTACAGCGCGCCGCTGAAGAGCGGAAAGGCGATCATCACCTCTCCCTATCTGACCAACATGAATAAGCTCGTCACCTCGGTTTCGGTGCCGATGCAAGTGAACGGGACTGTCGTTGGCCTTGCCGGCGTCGATATCAAGCTCGATGATCTCACAGCCGCCTTGACGCAGATGCACCCCTTCGATGGCGGGCGGGTCATGCTGCTTGCCAATGACGGCAAGTGGCTCGCCCATCCCGACAAAGACAATCTGATGAAGGACTACGCCGATGCCGGCGCAGATGACGTCAAGCAGGCGCTGGCCGACGGCAAGATGCGGGTGATATCTGGTTTGCCTGATGGCGCCGTCCGCCTGGTCTATCCGTTTACCGCCCGCGGAATGAACACCACCTGGGCGGCGGTCCTGGATGTGCCGGCCGCAACCTTCTCGGCGCCGGTTTGGCAACAGATCTACAATACGGTCATTGGCGGACTTCTTATTCTGGCCGTGATGCTCGGCGTCATCCTGACGGCGAGCCGCACCCTGATCGGCAAGCCGCTGAAGGGGATTCTGAGCGCCGTCCAGAAGATGGCGGGCGGGAATTATCGCGAGCAGATCGACCATAATGGCAGCGCCGACGAGCTTGGAAGCCTGAAGAGCGCGCTCGAAAAATTCCGCCATCAACTCGCCCGCGGCGAGGCGCTCAAGGACGAGCAGGAGACGCTTCAGGCGCAGGTCGAAACCGACCGCAAACGCCAGGGCGACCTCGAGCAGGCCAAGGCCGAGGATCTGCACCATTTCGTCGAAGTCGTGCAGAGCCGGTTCGGCCTTCTGGCTTCGGGCGATCTGACCGTCAGGATGAACGACAAGGTGGCGCCGGAATTCGAGACGATCCGGGCGAACTTCAATACGTCGGTTTCCGCATTGGAAGACACCATCCGCAACGTCGTCCACGCCGTTTACACCATCCGCTCAGGCCTCGGCGAGATTTCGACGGCGTCGAACGATCTTGCGCGGCGCACGGAACAGCAGGCCGCCTCACTGGAGGAAACGGTCGCGGCACTCGGTGAAGTCACCCGCGGCGTCAACGACACGTCCGAAGGGGCAAACAGCGCGCAGCAAACGATGAAGCTTGCCCGCGCCGATGCCGAAAAGGGCGGCGAAGTCGTTGCCCGTGCGATCGAGGCGATGACCGAAATCCAGGGCTCCTCCGGCAAGATCGGCAATATCATCCGGGTGATCGACGAAATCGCCTTCCAGACCAACCTGCTGGCGCTCAATGCCGGCGTCGAGGCAGCGCGGGCCGGTGAAGCCGGCAAGGGCTTTGCCGTCGTCGCCCAGGAGGTCAGGGAACTGGCGCAACGCTCCGCCCAGGCGGCAAAGGAAATCAGCGGGCTGATCTCGATGTCGTCGTCGCAGGTTCAGACCGGCGTCAACCTGGTCGAAGAAACCGGTGTGGCGCTCTCCAAGATCGTCGATCGCGTTGTCGGCATGAGCGATACGGTCAATGAAATCGCCACCAGCGCGCAGGCGCAGGCAATCAGCCTGCGGGAAGTTTCCGCCGCCGCCGATCTGATGGACAAGGTTACCCAGCAGAACGCCGCCATGGTCGAAGAGACGACGGCCGCAGCACAGGGGCTTGCGCAGGAAACGGAGAACCTGGCAGCGGTCGTCGGCCGCTTCGGCCTCGGCGGCGCAGTTTCGCGCGCCAGCCAGTCGCCAGCAGCGATGAAGCTGGCGAGCTGATCAATGCATGTCATCAGGACGTGTGCAGCGGTTCCGAGACACCGACCTGCATAAACAAAAGAGCCAGCTTCACGCCGCAACGCCGGCGTGGAAATAATCTCATTGCCCTCCCGGCTTTCGCGGCTATTCTGCCGACACAGAAAATCGGGAGGAGCACTGATGATCCTGCACTGCGTATTCCTGCGGCTGAAGACCGCGGTGACGAGCGACGACAAGCAGTCGCTGTTTGCGGCGATCGCCGCCCTCAAGCAGATCATTCCCGGCATCCTTGATATCAAATACGGGCCGAACGTTTCGCCCGAGGGGCTGCACGGCGGCTTCGTCGACGGTTTTGCCGTGACCTTTGAGAGTGCTGAGGCTCGCGACGCCTATCTCATCCATCCCGAGCATGCGACCGTTGGCGAGCGTATCGTCTCTTCGACGGATGGAGGCCTTGCCGGCATCCTGGTCTTCGACCTCAATCTGTAAGAGCCGCAAGCGGTCTACGCGAAAACGGGATCGGCCCGAGCGGCCCTCCCCTTGTGCTGCAAGGACATGCTGCACTTAGGCTTGCAGCAGTGTCTCGCAGCCGCGAGCAAACAGCGCCGTCCTCGGCTGATTTATGGAAAAGACTGATACGGATATGCAAAGTTCCGCCCTTCGCCGCGCCGTCACGATCGTCGCGCTCGCGAACCTCGCCTATTTCGGAATCGAGTTCACGGTCGCCCTTTCGATCGGGTCTGTCTCGCTTTTCGCAGACTCGGTCGATTTCCTCGAAGATGCCTCGGTCAATCTGTTGATCCTGATGGCGCTCGGCTGGTCGATGCGGTCGCGAGCCCGCGTCGGCATGGCACTCGCCGCAATTCTGCTCGCACCGGCGATCGCCACGATCTGGACCGCTTGGCAGAAGTTCACCGTGCCTGTTGCGCCCGAGGCCTTTGCGTTATCCCTGACTGGCCTCGGCGCCCTCGTCGTCAATCTGGGCTGCGCCTTGCTGCTCGCCCGCTTTCGTCATCACGGCGGAAGCCTGACGAAGGCGGCCTTCCTGTCCGCCCGCAACGACGCGGTCGCGAATATTGCAATCGTCGGTGCGGGATTGATCACCGCGTTTTTCTGGACGTCGGCGTGGCCCGACCTGATCGTCGGGATCGGCATCGCAATCATGAATGTCGATGCGGCGCGCGAGGTGTGGACTGCGGCCCGTGACGAGCACCGGGCCGCACCCTGACTGTGCGCCGGCTCAGCTCGATTTCGCCATGGCGGCGGCGAGCTGGTCGACATTGTAGCGGAACATCTTCTCATAGGTCGGCGCCGGACCCTTGGCGTCGGAGAGGGACTCGACATAGAGCTCGCCGCCGGGCTCGGCACTGGTTGCCTTGGCGACCTGCTTGACGAGGCGGGGATCGTTGGAATTCTCGAAGAAATAGGCCTTCACGTGCTCGCCCTTGATCTGCTCGATCAGCTTGGCGACGTCGGCGGCCGATGCCTCGCTTTCGGTGGAAAGGCCGAGGGGCGCGAGGAAGCTGACATTATACTCGCGGCCGAAATAACCGAAGGCGTCATGGCTGGTCAGCACCTTGCGGCGATCGTCGGCTACCTTGTCGAATTTCGCGTGGGCGTAGGTGTTCAATTCGTCCAGCCTCTTTGTATACGTCTCGGCATTGGCCTTGAACGCCGCGGCATCGGCGGGGTCGGCAGATGACAGCGCCCTTTCGATATTGGCGACCCAGATCTTGACGTTGACCGGGCTGTTCCAGACATGCGGATCGGTGATCTTTTCGCCGTCCTCATCCATGGTGCGGGTGTCGATGCCTTCGGAGACGGTGACCGGCTTGCCCTTGTAGCCCGAGGCGATGATCAGCCGGTCCATCCAGCCTTCCAGCCCTTCGCCGCTGACGAAAGTCACTTGAGCCGCGTTCAAATTCTTGGCGTCGGCCGGGGACGGCTCGAATTCATGGGGATCGCCATTCGGCCCAACCAGGCTCTTCACGTCAACATGGTCGCCGCCGACTTGTTTGACGACGTCGGCAAGCACGGTGAAGGAGGCAACCACCTTCAGCGTTTCGGCGGAGGCCGGCATGGCCGACAGCGCCATCAGAGCGGGGATTGCTGCGGAGAGAAGCAGTCTTTGCGGGGTCATCGAAGTCTCCTTGGGATCAGCCCTTCAGATGCGGGCGGGGAAAGAAGCGCCTGGCGAGGCCGGAGGGCGCGAAAAGGATGGAAAAGGCGTAGAGGATCGCCGCCGTCATGATGATCGTCGGGCCGGAGGCGAGTTCGAGATGGTAGGAGGCGATCAGGCCGAGATAGCCGGAGGCGGCGGCACTTGAAGCAGCGATCGCCATCATCACGGCTAAGTTGCGCGACCAGAGCTGGGCGACCGCCGCCGGCAGCATCATCAGGCCGACGGCCATCAGCGTGCCGAGCGCCTGGAAGCTGGCGACGAGGTTCAAGACCACCAGCAGCAGGAACAGCACGTGATAGACCGGCCCGCGCCCGCCGACGGCGCGCAGGAAACCGGGATCGAAGCATTCGGCCACCAGCGGGCGGTAGATGAGGGCGAGGATGACAAGGGTCAGCGAGGTGATCGCGCCGATCAGATAAAGGGCCGGAGCATCGATCGCCAGAATGGTGCCGAAGAGCACATGCAGCAGATCGATATTCGAACCGCGCAGCGAGACGATCAGCACGCCGAGCGCCAGCGACGCGAGATAGAAGCTGGCAAAGCTCGCATCCTCCTGCAGCACGGTCATCCGGCTGACGGCGCCGGAAAGCAGCGCCACCGACAGGCCGGCGACAAGGCCGCCGAGGCCCATCGCCGTCAGCGACAGCGAGCCGGCGACGAGGTAACCGATCGCCGCCCCCGGCAGCACGGCATGGCTCATGGCATCGCCCATCAGGCTCATGCGCCTGAGCATCAGGAAGACGCCGATCGGCCCGGAGCCGAGTCCGAGGCAAAGGCAGGCGACCAGCGCCCGGCGCATGAAACCGAAATCGGCAAACGGCGCGAAGAAGAGATCGTAAGCCGTCATGCCGCCGGCGCCTGTTCAGGGCCGCAAGCCTCGGCATCCTCATCCCAGCGCTCGGCCATGGCGCGGGCCTTCAGCAGATTGACTGAAGACATGACCTCGGCGGTCGGGCCCCAGCCGACAAGCTCGCGGGCAAGCAGCAGGGTCTCGGGAAAATGCGCGCGCACGAGCTCGAAATCATGCAGCACGGCAATCACCGTGCGGCCCTCGCCATGCCAGCGGGTGACGATATCGATCAGGTCCCTGGTGGTGCGGGCATCGATTGCCGTAAACGGCTCGTCGAGCAGGATGATGCCGGCATCCTGCAGCAGCAGGCGGGCAAACAGCACACGCTGGAATTGGCCGGCCGACAACGATCCGACATGACGTTTTCCAAAACCTTCGAGGCCGACGGCAGATAGCGCCTCGCCTGCCCTCTTCA
Organism: Rhizobium sp. NZLR1b; assembly: GCF_019685155.1. Taxonomy (NCBI): domain Bacteria; kingdom Pseudomonadati; phylum Pseudomonadota; class Alphaproteobacteria; order Hyphomicrobiales; family Rhizobiaceae; genus Rhizobium; species Rhizobium sp. NZLR1b. The sequence continues at coordinate 33,016 of NZ_JABDWC010000017.1, read as the reverse complement.
CCTCGGCCGCAGCAATTCGACCGAAGGCTCCTGCCGTCTTCCAGGCGCCGAGCATGACGGTGTCGATGACCGAGATCGGAAAACGCCGGTCGATCTCGGCCGCCTGCGGGAGATAACCGAACTCCGCTCGCCCCAGCCGGTGCTCGACCCTGCCTTCGGCCGGGCGAAGCTCACCCATAATCGCCTTCAACAACGTCGACTTGCCCGCCCCATTCGGCCCGGCAATCGCCGTCAGGCTGCCCGGCGCAAAGGCGCCGGAGACATGGTGGATGGCGGGATGCCGGTTATAGGCGACCGTCAGGTTGTCGAGACGGATCGCCGGCGTCATGGCAGCAGAACCGCCCAATGAATGGCCAGCCAAAGGGCGGCAACGACCAGCGAGATGCCGATCACCCTGGATAGAGCCGACTGTCCCAGCAGGCTAACGAAGGGGCGGTCGGGACTCGGGGGCATGGCTCATCCTACAAATGTAATAACATTACGGTTATGTTATAACGATTGCGGCGAGATTGAGGCGCGGCTTCGTCGCGAAGTTGTTATTGCGGGATAGCGAGGTGCGGCCATTTGACAGCCAAGTGCGTCAGGGCGGCTTAGCGCATATAGGGGTCGGCGGAGAAACTGAACCCGTCGATGTGGCGTCGATCGGCAGCGGAGCCTGAGCGTGATGAGAGCTAGAGAGAGCTATCGATGGGAGGCATAATCCGCGCGCATCCCACCAACGTTGCTGTCCTTGCTGCAGAACCCACCCCACCCTCCGTCGTCTTTGGGCTTGCCCCGAGGATACCCTGACCTCGATCGGCACCGGGCGTGGATCCCAGGCTCAAGGCCTGGGATGACAGAGGGTTGGGGGCCAATAGGCCAAACTCAGTGCGTCGATTTCCAGGTATTAAGTGGCAGATACCCATCGAAAGCTCAGAGCAATTCCAGCATCGCGGCTGCACCCGAGACCGTGGCCTGGCCGGGGCTTTCCTCGATGTTGAGGGCTTTGACCACGCCGTCTTCCAGCAGCATCGAATAACGCTTGGAGCGCAGGCCGAGGCCGCCGGCGGAGAGGTCGGTGTCGAGGCCGACGGCCTTGGTGAAGCCGGCGTCCCAATCGGCGAGGAAGTGGATCTTGCCCATGCCGCCGGAGGATTGCGCCCAGGCGCCCATCACATGCCAGTCGTTGACAGAGACAACGGCGATGTCGTCGACGCCTTTGCCGAGGATGGTGTCGCGGTTTTCGAGATAACCCGGCAGGTGGTTCAGCGAGCAAGTGGGCGTGAAGGCGCCCGGCACGGCAAACAGCACGACGCGCTTGCCGGAAAAGAGCTGTTCGGTGGTGATTTCGACCGGGCCGTCAGCGGTCTTTTCCTTGAAGGTGGCAGCAGGAAGCTTGTCGCCGATTGCGATGGTCATGGTTTTCTCCTTGAGTTCCGGCTTTGGAGGGCCGGCTTGTTGAGGTTCTGGCATTGGCGGCGGCGGGCACCGCAGAAGGATCTGCGGCGACTATAAGATCGGCTCCTTCAAAGGCAAGGCCGAGCGTTCAAAGGCAAGCCCGTCACTCAAAAGGAACGGTCGTCTCCATTGCCCTTTCGCCATTGATTACCAGCACGCCCCAGCGCTTGCCTGATATGTCGTAATCCTTCGGCAGTTTGCCGATGGCGACATCGGTCTTGAAGACAGCGCCGTCGCGTTTGCCGCCGATCTGCTTGGTGAAGGCATAACCGCTCGGCCCGGTGACGATGATATCGGGCGCGCCCTTGCCCTCGGCCGGCAAGGCCAGCGTCAGCGACAGCGTCTTCCGGTCAGCCGCCATCGCATGCGCCGTCACATCGAAATCGGCCGATGGCGGCTTCGGCAGGCTTGCATCGGCCGCCGCAAGGATCGCCTCCTCTTGGCGGTGCGACTGGATGGCAGGGCCAAGCTTCAGCTGAAAATTCGCCTGGAAGGGAATGCAGATATCTTTGCAGATGCCGATGAAGGCCAAGGCGTCGATCTCGACTTCGCCTTTGCCTGCCGCTTTCAGCGACAGCGGCAGCGTTACCGGCGCGTCATAGCCGATATCCTCGACCGCGCCGTTGAAGAAATGCTTCGGAACGGGATAGCCGATGGCATCGAGCGTCACGCCGCTGCCCGCCGCCATGGTGAACTGAGGCGGAATGCCGGTGTTTCCGGGCTCTTTCCAATAGGTGATCCAACCGGCTTTCGGCTCGATCTGCAGAGCGGCGCGGATTTTGCCGGCGGCATCGGGCGCCAGTGCGACGAGGCGCATGCGGCCGCCTTCGTTCTCCGCCCAGGCGCTCATTTCCGCGTGGGCCGAACAATGGGCGGCGAGGGCTGCGCCCATTGAGACGACCGTAATTAAAAGCCGGCGCGGGACCGAGGAAATAATCATCATGGAACAAAGGTTTATCGAAAGTGCTGTTTGGCCGCCAGAAGTCGCGGCGATTTAAATCTTCATTTTTGGTTGATTGATGTGTGACATTGGCCCATGTTTCTCTTGTCAAGCCTCGGTGCGGTTGGCAGCAGGAGGAACGATGTCCTTATCGACGCTGAAGAACAGACGGGAACGTGGCTTCTTCGATGGCCAGTTCCTCATCGCCATGCCCGGCATCGAAGACCGCAATTTTGCGCGCACGGTGATCTATATCTGCGCTCATTCGGATGCCGGCGCCATGGGCTTCGTCATCAACCGCCCGCAGAACCTCACCTTCACCGATGTGCTGCTGCATCTCGATATGATCAAGCAGGAAGATTCGATCGTGCTGCCGAAGCGAGCGCGCGACTTCCCGATCCAGACCGGCGGCCCGGTGGAAAGCGGCCGCGGCTTCGTGCTGCATTCGGACGATTACTCCAGCGACTCCTCGATCCCCGTCAGCGACGACATCTGCCTGACGGCGACGCTCGACATCGTGCGCGCCATCTCCAAGGGCGATGGGCCGACGCGCGCGACGATGCTGCTCGGCTATTCCTCCTGGTCGGCCGGCCAGCTGGAAAACGAGGTCGTCAACAATGGCTGGCTCACCTGCGCGGCCAATGAGGAACTGATCTTCGACCGCAGCCTCGACGACAAATACGAGCGGGCGCTCGCCGGCATGGGTGTTACCGCTGCCATGCTTTCGGCCGAAGCCGGGCATGCCTGAGCCGACTGGCCTGAATGTGGCGGGAACGAATAGTTGCGATTGACGTTTCATTTCGGCAAACACGGGCAAGAGGCCCGTGCTGACGAAGGAGACATCACCTATGGGTAGCACCAGCGACAAGATTTCCGGCAAGGCAAACGAAATTGCCGGCAAGACCAAGCAGGCCGTCGGCAAGGCCACGGATGATCGCGAAATGCAGGCCAAGGGCACCGTTCAGGAAGCCAAAGGCAAGGGGCAGGTCGCAACCGGTAAGGTCAAGGACAAGCTCAAGGGCGCCGTCGACCGGCTCTGAGCCACAAGCTCATCCGTCATGAACCATGCCTGCTGCGCCCCTCGCGCGGCAGGCATTTTTAATCCACCACACTCAGGCTGTGCAGAGATATACGATGAAGCTTTTCGCCTGCGACAATTGCGATCAGGTCGTCCACTTCGACAACCGCCAATGCGTCCGTTGCAACCATCGCCTCGGCTTCCTGCCCGGCGATCTCGCCATGCATGCGCTGGAGCCGCGCGACGAAACGCTTTGGCAGCTCGTTTCGGACCCCGACCGTGAAGTCCGCTTCTGCGCCAATGCCGGCCTCGATATCTGCAACTGGCTGGTGGATGGCGATGGCGAAAGCGAATTCTGCGTTGCCTGCCGCCATAACCGGCTGGTTCCGAACACCGATACCCAAAACGGAATCGATCGCTGGCGGCGCATCAGCCAGGCGCAGCGTCATCTGTTTTATTCGCTGTTGCGCTGGAGGCTGCCGCATCCCGATCGGGCGCAAGATCCGAAAGGTGGCCTGGTGTTCGATTTCCTCGAAGATTCGATCGAGAGCAACGGCTACGTCGTGCCGGCCATGACCGGCCACGAGGAAGGGCTGATCACCATCCGCGCCGCAGAGGCCGACGATGCGACGCGCGAGCAGGCGCGCAGTTCGATGAACGAACCCTATCGCACCCTGCTTGGCCATTTCCGCCATGAGACCGGCCATTTCATCTGGAACAAGCTGGTGCGCGACCGCAACGGCCAGGCGGATTTCCGCGCCGTCTTCGGCGACGAGCGGCAGGATTATGCAGCCGCCCTGCAAAACCACTATGCCGGCGGCGCGCCCTCGGGATGGCAGGACAATTTCATCAGCGCCTATGCGGCATCCCACCCCTGGGAGGATTTTGCCGAATGTTTCGCCCACTACCTCCATATCGTCGATACGCTCGAAACCGCCCGCGCCTTCGGCATCGCCATCGATCCTCGCGGCCATGAGGAAATCGCCGGCGAGGTGGATTTCCTCCCCTACCGGGCAAGGAGCGCCGAACAGCTGGTCAGCGCCTGGGTGCCGCTCAGCCTGGCGATCAACGCCATCCAGCGCAGCATGGGCCAACCGGATTCCTACCCCTTCGTGCTCTCCTCACCTGTCGTGGCCAAGCTCGAATATCTGCACCGGCTGATCCAAGGCGCGGCGGCATCGTAGCAGGCGGCGGCGCGAGAGAGCTGCTGCTTGCTTCCTCTTCTCCCCAGCGGGGGTCCGAAGGACGGGTCGAGACCTGTGGCTCGACCGCGGTCGGTGGCCCGAAGGGTCTGATGAGGGTGCACGCACGGCGTGCCCTTCATCATTGCCCTTCGCTCGCGCTCAGCGCATTCGCGCTCGCCGCTCACCCCCTCATCTGCCTGCCGGCATCTTCTCCCCGCTGGGGAGAAGGGGAATCGTGGCAGCGCCTCGAGCAGCAGGAGAAACAATCCTGCCCATTATCCGGCTTACTTAGAACGAAACCGCCTTGCCCTTCTTGAACGGCTCCATGCCCCTGCGTGCAAGTTCATCGGCGCGTTCGTTTTCCGGGTGGCCGGCGTGGCCCTTGACCCAGTGCAGCGTCACCGTGTGGCGGTTGCGGGCTTCTTCCAGCGCCTGCCAGAGCTCGGCATTCTTCACCGGCTTCTTGTCGGCGGTCTTCCAGCCGTTTTTCTTCCAGCCGAAAATCCACTTGGAGATGCCGTCCTTGACATAGGCGCTGTCGGTATAGAGATCGACCTCGCACGGGCTCTTCAATGCCTGCAACGCCGAGATTGCCGCCAGCAGTTCCATGCGGTTGTTGGTGGTATCCGCCTCGCCGCCGCACAGCTCTTTTTCGGTGTCGCCATAACGCAGCACCGCGCCCCAGCCGCCGGGGCCGGGATTGCCGGAGCATGCGCCGTCGGTGAAGATATCGACGTGTTTCATAGGCTCAATCCATATTCGGCCGGCGATTTGATCTGCCGGTGGAAGCGCAGTTTGCGGAGATATTCAAGCGGGTCCTTCTTGGTGACCATGGCGCCCTCAGGCGTCGTCAGCCAGTCATAGAGCCGCGTCAGGAAGAACCGCAGCGCCGAACCGCGCGACAGCACCGGCAAGGCGGCGATTTCGGCTTCGCTCAACGGGCGCACGCTCTGGTAACCCTCGAGCATCGCCGTGCCCTTGGTGATGTTGTAAGCGCCGTCCTTTTCGAAACACCAGGCATTCAGGCAGATCGAGACGTCATAGGCGAGCAGGTCGTTGCAGGCGAAATAGAAATCGATCAGGCCGGAGAGCCGATCGCCGAGGAAGAAGACATTGTCGGGGAAGAGGTCGGCGTGGATGACGCCAGCCGGCAGGCCCTTCGGCCAGGCGGCGGAGAGGAAATCGAGTTCGCTGCGGATCTCGTTCTGCAGGCCGGGCTCGACCTCGCCGGCGCGTGCCTCGGACTTCTCCCAGAGCGATTGCCAGCCGTCGATCGAAAGCGCGTTCGGGCGCTTCAGCGCGAAACCTTCGCCGGCGACATGCATTTCGGCCAGCGCCCGGCCGACCTCGCGGCAATGCTTGGCTTCCGGCTTTCTGAGCCACATGCCTTCGAGGAAGGAAATCAGCGCCGCCGGGCGGCCGGAAAGCGAACCGAGCAGCGCGCCATCGCGGCGCGGCAGCGGCAGCGGGCAGGACAAGCCGCGGGCGGCAAGATGCTGCATCAGGCCGAGAAAAAACGGCAGATCGGTCTTTTCCACCCGCTTCTCATAGAGCGTCAGGATCAGCGGGTCCTTGGAGGTGTGCAGCAGGAAATTGGAGTTTTCGACGCCTTCGGCGATCCCCTTGTAGGAGAGCAGCGTGCCCGCGTCATATTCCGTCAGGAACCATTTCAGATCGTCTTCGGCGATATCGGTATAGACTGCCAAGTGAGGTCTCGCCTTCATGCATTGCTGTTATTGGATCCACCGGACTGACGATCCGGGGTCGCGATAGGGTTTTAAAATGATCAGCCGTTGACGAAGGCCATGTCGGCCGCCGTCAGCTCGATGCTGCGCAATTCGCGATTGACGAGGAAATTTTCGGTCTCCCGCACCGTTTCGGCCAGCTCGACGCGGGCGTCGAAGCGGGCGCGGAACGCCTCGATGATCTCATTGACGATGACCTCGGGAGCGGAGGCGCCGGCGGAAAGGCCGAGCGTCGAAATCGTGCCGATCTCGTTCCAGTCGAGTTCGGCGGCGCGCTGCACCAGGATCGATTTCTTCGCCCCTGCCCTCAGCGCCACTTCGACGAGGCGCCTGGAATTGGAGGAATTCGGCGCGCCGACGATGATGAAGAGATCGCAGCCGGGAGCTGCCTGCTTCACCACTTCCTGGCGGTTGGTCGTCGCATAACAGATCGAGTCCGCTGCCGGCGCCGTCAGATTCGGGAAGCGCTCGTGCAGGCGGGTGATGACGCCGGCGGTATCGTCGACCGACAGCGTCGTCTGGGTGACATAGCCAAGATTGTCGGCGTCAACGGGAACATAGGCGTCGGCATCCTCGATCGTCTCGATCAGCGAAACCGAACCCTCCGGCAGCTGCCCCATCGTGCCGATCACCTCGGGGTGGCCGGCATGGCCGATGAGGACGACATGGCGGCCGAGGCGATTGTGGCGCATCGCCTGCTTGTGGACCTTGGAGACCAGCGGGCAGGTGGCGTCGAGATAGAACAGGTTGCGGCTCGCCGCATCCTCCGGCACGGATTTCGGCACGCCATGGGCTGAAAAGACCACCGGCTGGGCGCGATGCTCGGCCGGGATCTCGTCGAGCTCCTCGACGAAGACGGCGCCCTTGGCCTCCAGCCCCTCGACGACGTAGCGATTGTGGACGATCTCGTGGCGCACATAGACTGGCGCGCCATAGGATTTCAGCGCCAGCACGACGATCTGGATGGCGCGGTCGACGCCGGCGCAGAAGCCGCGCGGGCCGCAGAGCCTGATCGTCAAAGGAGGTTTCGCCGCAATATTCATGTCTGTTCCGGGTTGAGAGATTTAGGGACCTCTAGCCCAATATAAGCGAGAATTGAAGCGATACTATTGCGCAGGCTGCTTGCCGGGTTTGCGGAACCAGGAGATCCCGACCACGGTGACGAGCACGGCGGCAAGCCCGTACCAGGTGAAGGCATATTGCAGGTGGTCGTTCGGCAGAGCCACTTGGGTGACGCCGCCGATCGGCAGGCCGGCCGGATTGGGGGTGGAATCTGCATCGACGAAAAACGGAATGACGCGCGCCTTGTCCAGCCCGACGCTTTCGGCCATGACGTCGAGATCTTTCCAGTAGAAGATGTTCTTGGCGACGTCGTTGTCCGGCACCACCCAGGAGGGTTTGCCGGGAAGTTTTTCGCGGGCCAGGCCGGTGACGGTCTGCTGGTCGGTCAGCTGGCCCTGCATGCGCATTTCCGGCTCCTTGTTCTCATAGGGAACGAAGCCGCGATTGACCAAGAGCGTGCGCCCGTCGGCAAGCTCGAGGGGCGTATAGACGTAGAAGCCGGTCTGGCCGCGCCAGGTGGCGAAGAAGTGCCGCTCCTTGTTGTTGATATAGCGGCCGGTGGCGGTGACCCTGCGATATTCGATGTCGCCGCCGCTTGCTGCCATCGCCTCGATATCGGCAAGCGGAACGGGGGCAGCCAGCTGGCGCGCGGCGATATCGGCAAGCAGGCCTTCCTTCCAGTGGAGGCGTTCCACCTGCCAGGTGCCGAGCGAAATCAGGATGGCAAGGGCGATCAGGACCAGGATGCCGGTGATGACAGGCAGCCGGCGGCGCGGCATTACGTGCTCTATATCAGTCACTCAGGCGTCCTTCGCGGGCATTATGGCGGTATTGCATGGCGATCAGGATGCCCTTGAACCAGCGCAGCGTCAGCAGCGACAGGATAATCGTCAGCGGCCCGAAGAGCAGGATGTGCACCCAGATCGGCGGCCCGTAATTCACCTGCAGCCACAATACCATGCCTATGACGATGAAGCCGACGATGAGGATGACGAAAACGGCCGGGCCGTCACCGGAATCGGCGAAGGAATAATCGAGGCCGCAGGACGCGCAGCGCGGCTTGAGCCCGAGCAGACCATCGAACAGCTTGCCCTGGCCGCAGCGCGGGCAGCAGCCCTTGATGCCTGTCTTGACCGGGTCGACGGGGGGATAATGGGCGCTATCTTCGCTCATGCCATTCCTTCTCGGCAGTCCATGCTGCCTTAACTCTCCCATAAAGTATTCGCATCCCGAATGGAAATGCCTGCGCGTCCACCTGTTGGTGATTCGCGCCAAACAGAAGAAGAAAACTGATGACGAGCGATAACCATGCCGGACAGATCATTATCCTGAACGGTGCGCCGAGAAGCGGAAAATCCAGCATTGCGCGCGCAATCCAGGAGGAATTCGAGGGGCCGTGGATCAACCTCGGCGTCGACAGCTACAATACCATGACGCCGAAGCGTTTCCTGCCCGGCATCGGCCTGAGGCCCGGCGGTGAGCGGCCGGAACTCGAAGAACTGGTGCCGTTCCTCTATGCGGCCCTTTATGAGTCGATCGCCATCCACGCCGGATTGGGGCTCAATGTAGTGGCCGATCTCGGCCATCATGACAGCTACTCGCAGCCGCTCGGCATCCTCGGCGACTGTACCCGACGCCTGGAAGGCTTTTCCGTGCTGTTCGTCGGCGTGCACTGTCCGATCGAGACGATCATGCAGCGGCGGGAATTCAAACAAGAAGGCCGCGAGACACTCTATCTCCGCGCCAGCGAAGCGGTGCCGGTCCCCGAGCCGGTGCAGCGCTGGCAGGATGAAGTGCACCGGCCGGGCATCTATGACATGGAGGTCGATACGTCGGTGCTCACCGCGCTCGAATGCGCCGAGGCGATCAGCTTGCGGCTGGATCTCGGCATTCCAGTGCCTTCGGCTTTCGAGCGGATTGCTGGCGCGCGCTGATGGCTATAGAACTTCAGCAGGTGAAAGAGGCCGCGGGCTGGCAAGCCTATCATGCCATTCGGCGGCATGTATTGTTCGAACTGCGCGGCCTCGACGGTTACGATGACCAGCATCCGGATGAGCATGAGGCGCGCCATATACCGCTCCTGCTGAGGAAGGACGGCGTTGCTCTCGGCACAGTCCGCCTCGATCTGTCGGATGGTGTGACCGGTGTCGTGCGGCTTGTCGCCATCCTGCCGGAACACCAGAGACAAGGGTTCGGGCGGATTTTGATGTCCGAAGTCGAGAAACTATCGGCCAAGCACGGCCTCTGCCGCCTGGAGGTCCATGCCGCGCCGGATGCCGTGCCTTTCTACGAAAAGCTCGGCTGGGTCATGGTCGACACCGACAGAAGCAGTCCGCTCATGGTGAAGGACATTCAATCCGTTCGAGGCACCTGATCGGGCAACAGTCCAGGTCGCGGCTCTGAATTCACGCAGACGTTTTCGATTCCGGGCTGCTTTGCCCCAGGCGCGGCTCCGTCCCCGCCAGCAGTCGCTGGGTGTTGGCGCGATGGCGCGCAATCACATAAACGCCGCCTGCAATCACCAGCAAGCGATAGGGCACCGGCTGCTCCAGACTGCAGATGAGGGCGATCGCGGTCAAAGCCGCCAGCATCGAAGCAAGGGACACAATCCTGAAGACGGCGAGGACGCCGCCAAAAACCGCCACGGCGCCCAAACCCACCGGCCAGGATATTGCGAGCAATACGCCGAGCCCGGTCGCAACGGATTTTCCACCTTTGAAATTCAGCCAGATCGACCGGCTATGGCCCAGCAACACGGCCAATCCGGCCAGGCAAACAGTCCAGGCCAGCCAGGTTTCCAGATCAAGCCCTGGCGGCGTGCCGTACAGCAATCTGTGGAACCAGGGATAAAACCAGCAGGCAAAGAGGATTGCCCCCACGCCTTTCAGCACATCCACCAGGAGAACGGCCGACGCAGGCCACTTCCCCAGCGTTCGCAATACGTTGGTTGCGCCAATCGACCGAGACCCGTGCTCCCTGATATCGATGCCCCTGAGCAGTCTCCCCGCGAGATAACCTGTCGGCATGGAACCGATGAGATAAGCGATCGCCAAACCAACCACGCCAGTTATCCAGAAAACCATGGAGGCACCTCGCCGCTCGAATGTCAGGCAATCATCATTTCGTCGTTTTCGGGCGACACGCATCAAGCCATAAAAAAGGCGGGCACGAGGCCCGCCTTCTATTTGAATATCGCTGCAATCAGCCGGCTGCGACCTGTGCGCCCCAGCCGCCCCAGACGTAGATGCAGAAGAACAGGAACAGCCAGACGACGTCGACGAAGTGCCAGTACCAGGCGGCCGCCTCGAAGCCGAAATGCTGTTTCGGGGTGAAGTCGCCGCGCATCGCGCGGATCAGGCAGACAGCCAGGAAGATCGTGCCGACGAGGACGTGGAAACCGTGGAAGCCGGTCGCCATGAAGAAGGTCGCGCCGTAGATCGAATTCTTGAAGGCGAAGGGCGCGTGGGCATATTCATAGGCCTGCACGCAGGAGAACAGCACGCCGAGCAGCACCGTTAGCGTCAGGCCCTGGATCAGGCCCTTGCGGTCGTTGTGCAACAGCGCATGGTGCGCCCAGGTGACCGTCGTGCCGGAAAGCAGCAGGATGACGGTGTTGTAGATCGGCAGGTGCCAGGGATCGAGGACCTCGATGCCCTTCGGCGGCCAGGTGCCGCCGGTATAGAGCAGGCGCGCGGCCTGAATCGCTTCGTTCGGATAGAGGCTGGCGTCGAAATAGGCCCAGAACCAGGCAACGAAGAACATCACTTCGGAAGCGATGAACATGATCATGCCATAGCGCAGGTGCAGCGAGACGACGCGGGTGTGGGCGCCCTCATGGGCTTCCTTCACCGTATCGGCCCACCAGCCGTACATGACGTAGAGAACCAGCGCGAAGCCGATGTAGAAGAGCCAGGGATTGGCGAGTTCGAAGCCGGCGACCTTGAACGAGCCGCCGTTCAGGTAACGCATGTAGCAGACGCCGCCGATCGCCATGAGGAAGGCGCCGAGCGAGGCGATAATCGGCCACGGGCTCGGATCAATGATGTGATAGTCGTGATTTTTCTGATGAGCATCGGCCATGTATTATCCCCGGATGTCTTCCTTCACTCGGCTCCCGGCTTAGCCGGAAACGAGCCTTGATCAAAGTTTCTTTTCAATCTTTACCGCTCCACCCTCATTCGAAGCCAGCGGCTTCGGACCCTCTTTCGGGTAGAACGTATATGACAGCGTGACCGTACGGATGTTCTTCGATTCCACGGCCTTGACGATTTCCGGATCGATGTAGAACACCACCGGCATGTCGAGCTTCTCGCCCGGCTTCAGGTCCGTTTCCGTAAAACAGAAACATTGCACCTTGTTGAAATAGACGCCCGCCTCGCCCGGCGTGACGTTGAAAACCGCCTGGCCGCGCTGGGTTTCGTTCGAACGATTCTCGGCGGTGAAATGGACCTTTATCGTTTCGCCAATCTTCGGATTGACCTCGCGCTCGACCGGCTTGAAGTCCCATTGCAGGCCGGGCGCGACATTGGCGTCGAAGGTGACGCGCATCGTGCGGTCGAGCACGACGCTCGACACCTGGTCGACGCGCTGGGTCGTACCGTTATAACCAGTGACCTGGCAGAAGATCCGGTAGAGCGGCACGGCAGCGTAGCTCATCGCGCCCATGCCGAAAACGAAGCTCAGGCACATCATCACCACGGCGCCGTTGTTGCGGCCCGGCTTTTTCGGTGCGGCGGCGTTGTCGCTCATCCCGCCGTTCCCCCGCCGATCTTCACGATTGCCATCACGTAGAAGAGAACGACGAGGCCGGCAAGCACCAGCCCCAGGGCGATGTTGCGGTTGCGGCGCGACCTGAGTTGCTTTTCCGTGAGCTTGACCAATTCCATCAGAACCAACCTCCCGTATGCGAGACCAGCACCGACGCCAGCCGGTCGATCATCAAGGCGGAGAACACAGCGAAAAGATAAAAGATCGAGAAGCCGAAGAGCTTCTTTGCCGGGATCATCTTCAGATCGCCGTCGGGCATCCGCCAGACGGCGATGGAACAGTAGATGAAGATCGCGCCGAGGGCGGCGGCCACCAGGCCATAGCCGAGGCTGGCGAAGCCGAGGAAGGTTGGCAACACCGCGCAGACGGCGGTCAGCACTGCATAGGCGACGATCTGATGTTTGGTCACCCGCTCGCCGGCGACGTTCGGCAGCATCGGCACGCCGACGGCCTCGTAATCGCGCATCTTGAACAGCGCCAGCGCCCAGAAATGCGCCGGCGTCCACAGGAAGATGATCAGGAAAAGCACGGTGCTCTCGATCGTCACACTATCGGTCACGCAGGCCCAGCCTATCATCGGCGGAAAGGCGCCGGCAGCACCGCCGATGACGATGTTCTGCGGCGTCGAGCGCTTCAGCCACATGGTGTAGACGACGGCGTAGAAGAAGATGGTGAAGGCAAGGATGCCGGCCGAGAGCCAGTTGACGGCAAGGCCGAGGATCACCACCGAAAAGCCCGAAAGCACCAGGCCGAAGGCCAGCGCTTCCGAGGGGGCGATGCGGCCGGCCGGGATCGGACGATTGGCGGTGCGGCTCATGATGGCATCGATGTCGGCATCGTACCACATGTTCAGAGCGCCGGAGGCGCCGGCGCCGACGGCGATACAGAGAATGGCGATCAGGCCGAGGACGGGATGGATGTGGCCCGGCGCCAGCACCAGGCCGGCAAGGGCGGTGAACACCACGAGCGACATCACCCGCGGCTTCAGCAATTCGAAATAATCGCGTGCACTCGCTTCCGACAATTCGCCGTCCTTTGCAAGCGTCCCGTGATTGTCGATGACCGTCATCATTCCGTCCTGAATGTCAGAATATCAGGACGCCGTATCGAATGCGGCGTCCTGACACCCGCGCAATTACTTGATGCGCGGAAGCTGTTCCCACTGGTGATAGGGCGGCGGCGAAGGCAGCTGCCATTCGAGCGTCGTCGCACCCTCGCCCCACGGATTGTCGCCGGCGACGCGCTTCTTGGCGAAGGCTTCGAAGACGCCGAAGAGGAAGATCAGCACGCCGAAGGCCGAGATGTAGGAGCCGATGGAGGACACATAGTTCCAGCCGGCAAAGGCATCCGGATAATCGATGTAGCGGCGCGGCATGCCGGCAAGGCCGAGGAAATGCTGCGGGAAGAACACCAGGTTGACGCCGATGAACATGACCCAGAAGTGCAGCTTGCCGACCAACTCGTTGTACATGTAGCCGGTCATCTTCGGGAACCAGTAGTACCAGCCGGCGAAGATCGCGAAGACGGCGCCGAGCGACAGAACGTAGTGGAAGTGGGCCACGACGTAATAAGTGTCATGCAGCGAGCGGTCGAGACCGGCATTGGCGAGCTGGACGCCGGTAACGCCGCCGACCGTGAACAGGAAGATGAAGCCGATCGCCCAGAGCATCGGCGTGCGGAACGAGATCGAGCCGCCCCACATCGTCGCGATCCAGGAGAAGATCTTCACACCGGTGGGAACGGCGATGACCATCGTCGCGAAGACGAAGTAGCGCTGCGCGTCGAGCGACAGGCCGACCGTATACATGTGGTGGGCCCAGACGACGAAGCCGACGGCGCCGATCGCGACCATGGCGTAGGCCATGCCGAGGTAGCCGAAGATCGGCTTCTTCGAGAAGGTCGAGATGATGTGGCTGACCATGCCGAAGCCCGGCAGGATGAGGATGTAGACCTCGGGGTGACCGAAGAACCAGAACAGGTGCTGGTAGAGGATCGGGTCGCCGCCGCCTTCCGGAGAGAAGAAGGAGGTGCCGAAGTTACGGTCGGTGAGCAGCATGGTGATACCGCCTGCCAGGACCGGCAGCGACAGCAACAGCAGGAAGGCGGTGATCAGCACCGACCAGGCAAACAGCGGCATCTTGTGCAGCGTCATGCCGGGAGCGCGCATGTTGAGGATCGTGGTGATGAAGTTGATCGCACCGAGGATCGACGAGGCGCCGGCAATATGGAGCGCGAAGATCGCAAGGTCGACCGCCGGACCGGGCGTACCGGTTGTTGCCAGTGGCGGATACATCGTCCAGCCGCCGCCGGTACCGTAAGCGCCTGCCGGGCCCTCGACGAACATCGACAGCAAGAGCAGCGCGAAGGCCGGAACGATCAGCCAGAAGGAGATGTTGTTCAGACGCGGGAAGGCCATGTCGGGCGCGCCGATCATGATCGGCACCATCCAATTGGCGAAACCGCCGATCATCGCCGGCATGACCATGAAGAAGATCATGATCAGCGCGTGGGCCGTGGTGAACATGTTGAACATCTGCTTGGCGCCGTCGATGGCGGCATCGCCCTCATAGCCGTAGACCATCGAGGCCAGGCCATGGAAGATCTGGATGCCCGGCTCCTGCAGCTCCATGCGCATGGCGACGGAAAGCGCGCCGCCGATGATGCCGGCAATGATCGCGAAGATCAGATAAAGCGTGCCGATGTCCTTGTGGTTCGTAGAGAACAGCCAGCGATTGGCAAAGCTCGGCTTGTGCGCATGGTGATCACCGTGCCCATGATCGTGATCATCATGCGCGTGGTCGTGATCATGAGAATGATCGTCGTGAGCGGAAGGTCCAGCCATTGTCCCGGTCCCCTTAATTACTGTGCTTCGGCGACGTCGAGGGTCTTTGCGGGACCATCGGTTGCGGCCATGAGTGTCTTGTAGGCGCCGGGCAGGTCGCTGGCGGCTGCGGTCAGCCACTGCTTGTACTTGTCCTCGGAGACGACGCGGATGGCGATCGGCATGAACGCATGGTCCTTGCCGCAGAGCTCGGAACACTGGCCATAGAACAGGCCTTCGCGCTCGGCCTTGAACCAGGTCTCGTTCAGGCGGCCCGGCACGGCATCGATCTTGACGCCGAAGGACGGCATGGCGAAAGCGTGGATGACGTCGGTCGGGGCAGAGGTCACGAGAACGCGGACCGTCTTGTTAACCGGCAGGACCAACTCGTTATCGACGGCGAGAAGCCTGGGATAAACCGACTTGTCTTCCTTGCCGGCCGCGGCGCGGTCCTGATCCTTCAGCAGGTAGCTGTCGAAAGCGAGCGGGCTGTCGCCCGAACCTTCATATTCGTAGTTCCACTGCCACTGGGTGGCGGTTGCCTTGATCGTCACATCGGGGTTTTCGGGCAGCGTCAGCTGCGCCGTCAGCAGGTTGAACGAGGGAATCGCAAGAAGAAGCAGCACCAGGACCGGCCCCACGGTCCAGGCAATCTCGATCAGCGTGTTGTGGCTCGTCCTCGAGGGAACCGGGTTCGCGCTGGCGCGGAACTTGAAGCAGACGACGATGAGCAGGACCAGAACGAAGAGCGTGATCGGAACGATAAACCACAGGGTATATTGTTCGAACCAGTGGATCTCCCGCATGATCGGCGTTGCCGCCGGCTGCAGCGTCGCCTGCCACGGCATTGGCTGGTCGGCATATGTGCCGGAAGCAAAAAGCAGACAGACCAGCGCGGTCAGAGCTGCATAAGCCTTCTTCATCACCTTATTATCTCCCTCGAGCGCTTGACCTGCAAAATAGGACGCAGAATCCTTGCCATCTTCAGCGCTTCAAACCACAGTTTGGCATTTGCCGCAACAGGTCAGAGCAATTGTCTATGCGGCATTTTTGCTGAAAGCACAGGCAGGCCAGAACGGCAAAACATCCCAAGTTTTTCATCAGCATATGAAAAATCGGCTTTCCGGCCAACCCGCGCGCCACACATTATTTCCGAAAGGTCCAATTTCCGCCGCAGTCCCCCGGTTTTCACGGGGTGGGGCTTTTCATTTTTGGTGGGCAGCTTCAACAATAGCCGCAAATGATTCGATATCCAGAGGTTTCCATGGGTTTCCGTTCCCTCGCGCAGTCGCTTCTCGTGACCGCCAGCATCGCGGCCGCAGCGACGACGCCCGTTTTCGCACAACAGCAACCCACGCCGGCCCAGGCCAAACCGCCGGCTGCCGCGCCGGCCCCTGCCCCGGCTCCCGCTACGACGCCGCAGCAGCCGAGTGCGGCCAGTCCGAATATCCAGGTGACACCCGGCCAGACCCAGCCGCAGGCGCCGGGCACGGTGAAATCCAATCACGGCGCATGGTCCGTCGTCTGCGACAAGCCGGCAGGCGCCTCGACCGAACAATGCGCGCTGATGCAGAACGTCATCGCCGAGGATCGGCCGGAGGTCGGGCTTTCCGTCGTCGTGCTGAAGACGGCCGACCGCAAGTCGAAGATTCTCCGCGTGCTGGCGCCGCTCGGCGTGCTGCTGCCGAACGGCCTCGGCCTCAATGTCGACGGCAAGGATATCGGCCGTGCCTATTTCGTCCGCTGCTTCGCCGATGGCTGTTATGCCGAGGTCGTGCTCGAGGACGAACTGCTGAAAACCTTCCGCAGCGGCGCCCAGGCAACCTTCATCGTCTTCCAGACACCCGAAGAAGGCATCGGCATCCCGGTCGACCTCAAAGGCTTCGCCGAAGGCTTCGACGCGCTGCCTTGAGGGCTATGCGAGCGTAGCGCAACTACGCTCGCCCCCTCCCCCGTCGCTGTACTTGCTCCATAGGCTTATCCCACCCTCCGTCATGCTCGGGCTTGACCCGAGCATCCACGCGGCACCCTCGGTGGCGGGGATGGATCCTCGGCTCAAGGCCGAGGATGACGGAGGATAGGGTGACGTTCCAGCCAAACTTGACGCTGGCGCGGGGAAAGCCATCCGGCGGGAGCGCCCCTGCAGGGCAATGCGACAAAACACTTATATCTCCTTCGCGCGCACTCCCATCTCCTGAGATGAACTTGCTCAACAAAGAAAATTCGACGGCAGGGCTTCACTCTTTGTCGGTTGGAGCCCTATCTAAGTGCGTAAGCGCATTTCTGAACGTATGCCCATTGGAGCCAGACCATGACCACCGATCTCCTGACGCTATTCGATGCCGACGAAGCCACGATGCGTGGTCTGGTCGCCGAGGCGCTCGCCGGCGCGGATGATGGCGAGCTGTTTATCGAGCATGCGCAGGCCGAAGCGCTGACCTTCGACAATGGCCGGCTGAAGGGCGGCAGCTTCAACACCGAGCAGGGGTTCGGCCTGCGCGCCGTTGCCGGCGAAGCGGTCGGTTTCGCGCATGCCGGCGATCTCTCGGTGGCGGCGCTGAAGCGGGCGGCGGATGCGGTCGGCGCAGTGACACGCGGCTACTCCGGCACTTACGCAGCCGCCCCCCAACGCACCAACAAGAAATTCTACGGCGACCAGAACCCGATCGGCCAGCCGAGCTTCGAGGAAAAGGTCAAGGTCCTGCAGGACATCGACGCCTATCTCAGGGGCAAGAACGACAAGGTGCGGCAGGTGACGGCCTCGGTTGCGGCGAGTTGGCAGGTGGTCGACATCCTGCGCGCCGACGGGCACCGCGTGCGCGACATCCGGCCGATGACGCGCATCAACATTTCGGTGATGGTCGGCGAAGGCGATCGGCAGGAAAGCGGCTCCTACGGCAGCGGCGGGCGCGTCGGCTTCGGCGACTTCATCGCCGAGGGCAGCTGGCAATATGGCGCCGACGAGGCGCTGCGCCAGGCGCTCGTCAACCTCGAGGCGATCGATGCGCCGGCGGGTACGATGGATGTCGTACTCGGCTCCGGCTGGCCGGGCGTGATGCTGCACGAGGCCGTCGGCCACGGGCTAGAAGGCGATTTCAACCGCAAGAAGACGTCGGCCTTTGCCGGCCTGCTCGGCCAGATGGTCGCCGCCCCCGGTGTCACCGTCGTCGACGACGGCACGATCGACAACCGCCGCGGCTCGATCACCATCGACGATGAGGGCACGCCCTCCGGCTATAATGTGCTGATCGAGAACGGCAAGCTGGTCGGCTATATGCAGGATCGCCAGAATGCTCGGCTGATGGGTATGGCGCCGACCGGTAACGGCCGCCGCCAGGGGTATGCCCATGTGCCGATGCCGCGCATGACCAACACCTATATGCTTGGCGGCGACAAGCCGCCTGAGGAAATCATCGCCTCGGTGAAGAAGGGCATCTATGCCGTTTCCTTCGGCGGCGGCCAGGTGGATATCACCTCCGGCAAGTTCGTCTTCGGCTGCACCGAGGCCTATCTGATCGAAAACGGCAAGGTCGGCGCGCCGATCAAGGGCGCGATGCTGATCGGCAACGGCCCGGATGCGATGAAGCGGGTATCGATGATCGGCAACGACATGAAGCTCGATACCGGCATCGGCAATTGCGGCAAGGGCGGCCAATGGGTTCCCGTCGGCGTCGGCCAGCCGCATCTGCGCATGGATCAGGTGACGGTCGGCGGCACTCAGACCTGAGGCGAAAGGAGCCTGTGATGGCGGAGGTCGAGATCAGGCGTTTCACGGAAGACGACGCCGATGCCGTGCTGTCGGTGATCCTGACGATCCAGCGCCAGGAGTTCGGCATCGATATATCAGCCGATGCGCAGCCGGATCTGCGGGTGATCCCGGATTTCTATCAGTCCGGCAAGGGGCAGTTCTGGGTCGCGGTCGAGGATGGCGCGATCGTCGGCACGCTCGGGCTCAAGGATATCGGCAATCATCAGGCGGCGCTGCGCAAGATGTTCGTCGCCGCCGCGGTTCGCGGTGGCGAACACAGGGTGGCGGCGCGGCTCCTCGACCGGATGTTTTCCCACGCCAGGGATGCCCGCCTCACCGAAATTTTCCTCGGCACGACTGACAAATTCGTCGCCGCCCACCGCTTCTACGAGAAGAACGGCTTTACCGAGATCGCCAAGAGCGCCCTGCCCCGCTCCTTTCCGTTGATGGCGGTGGACAGCAAGTTTTATCGACATAAGGTCGACTGACTCCAGCGGCCGGCATGCCTCAGCCCTTCAGCACCTCCGCCGGCTGAAACAGCCACTTCCGTTCAATCGCCGCGGCAAGGTCGATATCGTTGCGGCGGGCAAACAGCAGAAGGTGGCCGAGAAGGTCGGCCGTCTCGTCGGCCAGATCGCGCCGCATGTCTTCAGGCGAGCGGCCTTTCGCACGGCCGCGGCCGGTCAGCCGGTTCCATGCCTGGGTCAGCTCGCCCATTTCCTCCTGCAGTTTCAGCAGAAACCAGTCGGCGTCGCGTTCGATGCCGTTGGCGGCGACATGCGCCGAGGAAGAGATTTCGAACTGGTCGGCAAGACGACGCAACATCGGCGTTCTCCTTTTGTTTATGGAAGAGACGCTGATTCCCGATGTGTGTCCAGAGGGGATTGCCCGAGTGGGTGATTTGACGATCAGCCGTGCTCTGGCAGCAGCATGCAGTCATAGGAGCGCTGCTTCAGCGCAGCGCAGGCGGAGACCGCGGCGTCCTTGCTGGCGAAGCCGACGAAGCGGGCGCGGTAGATCTTGTTGGCGCCCTTCCCGACCGCCTCGGTATAGGGCGAGGCGGAAACGAGCGGCGCGCCGCCCTCAGACTTCGCCTGGGCGAGAAGCGCCCGGGCCGCATCGGCGCTCGGAGCGGCCGAGATCTGGATCTGCCAGTCGCCATCGCTCTTCTCTGCCGACATCTTCGGCGCCTTGCCGGCGTTCAGGATTTCGTCCATCGCGACCGGACGCTCCAGCGGCACGACGGTGTCATCGGCATAGGCCAGGCTCTTGGCTGCGAGATCGTCGGCCTGGCGTGGTGCGCTGAGCGGCACCGGAACATCGGAATCGTCGGCGGCCGACGCGACTTCGACAGGCTCGCTGGCGCCGACGCTCGCCACCAGCTTTGCACCGCCGGAAGACGAGGCACGGCCGAGATAACGATCGAGCAGACCGGCCATCTTGTCGTCGCGGCTGCGGGCGGTACGGCCGCCGAGCACGACGCCGACGACCCGGCGGTTGCCGTCCCTGACGGCGCTGACGAGATTGAAGCCGGAGGCGTTGGTATACCCGGTCTTGATGCCGTCCATGCCCTGGTAGCGATACATGAGATTATTGTGGCCGCGCACGGTCCGGCCGCGGAAATTGAAGCTCGCCGTCGAAAACAGCCGGTATTCGTTCGGATAATTCTTCATCAGCGCGATGGCGAGCGTCGACATGTCACGCGCCGTGGTGACCTGACGAC
Source organism: Rhizobium sp. NZLR1b (assembly GCF_019685155.1). Classification (NCBI taxonomy): domain Bacteria; kingdom Pseudomonadati; phylum Pseudomonadota; class Alphaproteobacteria; order Hyphomicrobiales; family Rhizobiaceae; genus Rhizobium; species Rhizobium sp. NZLR1b. The sequence goes on along the minus strand of NZ_JABDWC010000017.1, from coordinate 12,571 downwards.
CGTCCGGCAGGCCTGAGGCGTTGACGAAAACGGTGCGGCTCATACCGAGCTGGCGGGCTTTGGCGGTCATCATCCCGGCAAAACCGCTTTCCGAGCCGCCGAGCTTTTCGCCCATGGCGGAGGCTGCATCATTGGCGGATTTGATGATCATGCCATAGACCGCCTCGCGCACGGTGATCGTACCACCAGCCTTGACGCCAAGCTTGGTCGGCGGCCGGGAAGCGGCGTATTTCGACATCTTGATCGGCGTATCCCAGGCGATCTTGCCGCGCTTCAGAGCTTCGAAGGTGAGATAGAGCGTCATCATCTTCGTCAGCGAGGCCGGATGGTTCAGCGTATCGGCGTTTTCGGCGACGAGAACCTTGCCGGTGCGGGCATCGAGGACCAGCGAGGCGCTGCCGGCAAGGGCTGCAAGAGGCGCCGAAACGGCAAGCGTTACGGTCAAAACAGCCGCCAAAAGCGTTCTCATGCAGTTCCCCTTGATGCGTCGGCTCTCGAATGGATCGGCCTTTGTGCCGTAATGTGACAGAAGCCGTAAGTTTGGCGCGACTTTGAGGCAACGCCTATCATTTTTCTAGTCTTTTCATCGTCTTGGTTAACAGGAAATGAGAGGCCTGTGCAAAATCGGGATTCAGCAAGCCTTAAGTCGCGCTTGCTATTTTCCCGCAAATGTTGGGGACAGGCGCCTGATGACGGGACATTTGAAGCGACTGGCAAAACGCGCAGCGATCGGCGCCGGGCTCGAGCTCTCCTGGCTTCTCGCCGCCGCCGGGCTGATGCGCGAAGCCCGTGGGCGCGGCGTCATCTTCACGCTGCATCATGTCCGCCCGCACGTGCCGGAGGCTTTCGAGCCGAACGCGCATCTCGAAATCACCCCGCGTTTTCTCGATACCGCGCTGCGGCGGCTGCGGCGGGAGGGCTATCGCTTCGTGCCGCTCGATCAGGTGCCGGCGCTGCTGGCCGAGCCCGAGGGCGGAAAGCCTTTCGCGGCCTTCACGCTCGACGACGGCTACATCAACAATCTGGAGCATGCGCTGCCGCTGTTCGAACAGCATCGGGCGCCGTTCACGGTGTTCGTCGCCAAGGGTTTTGCCGAGGGCTCGCACAGCATCTGGTGGGAGACGCTCGCCGTCCTGTTGCGCCGGCAAAGCGAACTCCGCTTCGATTTCGGCCGCGGCAGCGAACGACTGATGCTCAACAATCCGCAGCAGCAATGGGGTGCCTTCGACCGCTTCGCCGCCTATATCCACCGCTCCGACGAGGCGCGGGCGGTCGCCGCAATCGACATGCTGGCCCGGGAAAACGGCATCGAGCCGACCGATATCACCCGCGAACTGGTGATGCAGCCCGGCCAGTTGCAATGGCTGGCGACCCATCCGCTTGCAACCCTCGGCGCCCATACGATCAGCCATCGGGCGCTGGCCCGCCTGCCGGAAGCCGAAGCGCGGATCGAGATGCAGGTTTCGGCCGATTACGTCGAGGCGCTGACCGGCATCCGCCCCGTGACGATCGCCTACCCCTACGGCACACCGGAGGCTGTGACCGCGCGCGAGGCGGCGATTGCCCGCAATCTCGGCTTTCAGGCTGCCGTCACCACCCAGCCGGGCCTGCCGGCGGCGAAGCAAACCGCCTATCTCTCACGCATTTCGCTGAACGGCTTCTACCAGAAGCGACGCTACGTCTCCGCCCTTGCCTCCGGCATTCCGCTGAAGCTGATGGGCAAATAGCGCCGCTTATGGATACATCCTGACCTTGTCCCATGCGCCTTCCGGCGAGGGCCGGCGGAATTCGACCCGGTCATGCAGGCGGAATTTCTGATCTTTCCAGAATTCGATCGAGGTCGGCCGGATGCGGAAGCCCGACCAGTGGGCGGGGCGTGGAATATCGCCGATGGCATATCGCGCGGTATATTCGGCCACGGCCTTTTCAAGTGCGAAACGGCTTTCGAGCGGGCGGGATTGTTTCGAAGCCCAGGCGCCGATGCGGCTGCCGCGCGCCCGCGTCTTGAAATAGGCATCGGCTTCGGCATCGGTGACGATCTCGACCGGGCCGCGCAGCCTTACCTGGCGGCGCAGGCTTTTCCAGTGAAAGCACATGGCGGCCTTTTTCTGGCCCAGAATTTCAAGGCCTTTATGGCTCTCGAAATTGGTGTAGAAGACGAAACCGTCTTCGTCGAATCCCTTCAGGAGAACCATGCGGACATTGGGAAGACCATCCTCATCGACCGTTGCCAGTGCCACGGCGTTCGGGTCGTTGGGTTCGGAAGCCTCCGCTTCTCCAAGCCATTCGGCAAAGAGCTTGAAGGGTTCGCCACTTTCGGTAAAGTCACCGCTTGTTAACTCGTTTGCCGACATATTGGTTCAAATGCCCCGGATTATTCAAAACTCGCCCAGCTTTCGATAACTGGACAGGATGCAGGGTGGAAGTCATAGCAAAGTCATATCGCCATACAAAGGGCCTGCGGCGACGCAGCAGCGTGTTCTTCGTCATCGGCGTTGCAATGCTTTCGCTTTCCGGCTGCCTTGCAGGCGGCATGGATTTTCTCAGTGAAGCCAAGGTCGACCGGTCGGTGGCAACCGGCACCGTGCCGCAGACGCCGCCGAGCACCGATACGCTTTCCGACGAGATGACCGTGCGCAATGCCGTAACCTCGGCCGATGTGCAAAGGCTCGAGGGCCAGCCGCTTCCCTGGGCGAATGCATCGACGGGCAGCGCCGGCGTCATCGATACGATCGTCGAGAACAACGAATCAGGCCAGATCTGCCGCCAGTTCCGCACCACGCGGCATTCCTATGTCGGTATCGCCAAATTTTACGGCAAGACCTGCCTCGTCGGTGGCGGCAACTGGCAGCTTTTGAGCTTTCAGCCGGAAAGTTAATTCGGGCAAACGAGCTGATCCGGCATCGCCGACAGGTTAACGCCTGCGGGCTTTCCGCCGCATGCTTAGCAAAAAGCTAACCATTCGACGCAAAACATCGCACATCTCCCCACAGAAATAAGAAGTGATTAGCAACTCCGACGCACGATCAGCGTTGAGAGGGGTTGTCCCTGCCTTTGCGGCGGGATGGCGCGTTCCGAGTTGATATTGAGCTTTTACTATTGAAATTTGGGGATGCCGGGCAAGGACGTGGCCTCCCGCATCGCAACACCGGCGGTTTGACATGCGCGATCCTTATAAAATTCTGGGCGTCAGGCGCGACGCGGCGGCAGACGAGATTAAGGCGGCTTGGCGCAATATGGCCAAATCTGCCCATCCCGACCATAATCAGAGCGACCCGACGGCGACGGCCCGGTTCGCCGAGATCGGTCGCGCCTATGAAACGCTGAAGGACCCGCGCAAACGCAGTCTGTTCGACAATGCCGTGCGGATGGCGGAAGCCAAGAAAAACGAACAGACGATCATGCAGCAGCGGCACGCCGCGCGCGAGGCTGCCGTGCGCGCCAAGGCGGCGCAGGCCAATGCCGAGCGGGTGATGGAAGAGCTTGCGCGCGCCGCCCAGAAGGCGGCTGCCGAAGGCCCCAGACAACAGGCAGGATCGGCTGAGCCCGCCGACGAGATGGTCGAGCGCATTTTCGGCGCCCAGGCACGCGCTGCCGGCGGCGGCCAGGCGCAGGGCCGCGCGCAACAGGCGCAATACCAGCAGGCCCAAAACCAGCAGGCCCAGAATCAGCAGGCGGGCGAGGCCAGCAGGCGCGTGGACGGCGACGCCGCGGAGGCCGACACCAAGGTCGACGAGGAGGCCGGCGAGGCTGGGCCAAATGCCGGCGCCAACCTGCCGCTGCCGCTCAGCATCCTGACCTCCCTGGTGCGCCGTTTCACCGGCGCCAAGGATACCGGCCTGGAAAAAGCACCGGATGAGGTGGCGACGGCAACGGTGACGATCGACGACGTGTTGAAGAGCGGCTGGATCACCGCGTCACTGCCGGAGGGTCGCGAGATCGGCTTCGCATTGCCGGCCGGCACGAGGGATGGCCACGAACTGCGGCTCAAGGGACAGGGCTTCAAGCTGCCGGGCATGCAACGCGGCGATGCCGTCATCAATATCCGCATTGCGCCCGATCCGCGCTTCACGGTCGACGGCTTCGACCTGCACGCCGTGCTGCCGCTCAGCATCGAAAATGCCGTTCTCGGCACCGAGGCGCGCATCGAGGGACCGAGCGGGCCGCTCAACATCACGGTCCCCGCGTGGTCGGGCTCGGACAAGACGATCAGCATCCCCGGCCAGGGATTGCCCCGCGAAGAGGGCGGCAGAGGCGATCTAGTCGTCGAATTGCGCATTATCCTGTGGGAAAAACCCGACGACAAAGTCACCGATCTGATGCGGAGCATGCGCGAAGGCCTGTTCCTGTGAAATATTTATGACTTTCGCACCCTTTGTTACGATACCTAACAGTTGATGATCCAGGCCAAGCTTGAACCGATTAGCGGCCTATGCCATAGGCAGGATCAATCAGAATTCCTAGGGAGCGAAATATGGCTCAAGCATCCGGCCTCATGGCAGGCAAACGCGGCGTCATCATGGGTGTCGCCAACAATCGTTCGATTGCGTGGGGTATTGCCAAGGCCATTCATGCGCAGGGCGGAGAAGTCGCGCTGACCTACCAGGGCGATGCGCTGAAGAAGCGCGTCGAGCCGCTCGCCGCCGAAATCGGCGCGACGCTGGTCGGCCACTGTGACGTTGCCGACGAAGCCACGATCGACGCCGTTTTCGAAAACGTCGAAAAGCTCTGGGGCAAGATCGATTTCCTCGTGCATGCGATCGGCTTCTCCGACAAGGACGAGCTGACCGGCCGTTACGTCGACACCTCGGCCGACAATTTCGCCAAGACGATGCAGATCTCCGTCTATTCCTTCACCTCGGTCGCACGCCGCGCCGAGAAGCTGATGACGGATGGCGGCGCCATGCTGACGCTGACCTATTACGGCGCCGAAAAGGTGATGCCGAATTATAACGTCATGGGCGTCGCCAAGGCCGCGCTCGAAGCGAGCGTCAAATATCTGGCCGTCGACCTCGGGCCGCAGAACATTCGCGTCAACGCCGTCTCGGCCGGGCCGATCAAGACGCTTGCCGCCTCCGGCATCGGCGATTTCCGCTACATTCTGAAGTGGAACGAATACAACGCGCCGCTGCGCCGGACCGTCACCATCGAGGAAGTCGGCGATGTCGGCCTCTATCTCCTGTCGGACCTGTCGCGCTCCGTCACCGGCGAAGTGCACCATGCCGACAGCGGCTATCATGTCATCGGCATGAAGGCGGTCGACGCGCCCGACATTTCCGTCATCAAGGACTAAAGCATTTCCGGAGCCGAGACCGTGCTTATCTACGTGATCAGACACGGCCAGACTGCCTGGAATGCCGAGCGCCGCCTGCAGGGTCAGAAGGACGTTCCGATGAATGCCACGGGCCTGGAACAGGCCCGGCAGAACGGCATCGCGCTTGCCGGGATTCTCGGCGACACCGTCGATGAATTCGATTTCGTCGCGAGCCCGCTCGGCCGCACCCGCGCGACGATGGAAATCATGCGCACCGCCATGGGCCTGCCGCCGCTTGCCTATCGCACCGATCCGAGGCTGGTCGAGATTTCCTTCGGCGACTGGGAGGGCTCGACGATCAAGGAATTGAAGGCGACGCAGCGCGAGCGGGTGGCCGAACGCAACGCCTCGAAATGGGATTTCATCCCGCCCGGCAATGACGCGGAGAGCTACGAGATCCTCTCCTGGCGCACCGGCTCATGGCTGCAATCCGTCGATCGCCCGACGGTCTGCGTCACCCACGGCGGCGTCATCCGCACGCTGTTCCAGGCGATTTCCAACCTGCCGAAGAGCAGCGCTGCCGAAGGCGCAATCCCGCAGGACCAGATCGCCAGGATCGACACCGCCGAGCGGACGATCGTCTGGCTGTAGGCATTGCATCTGAATCAAAATGCTTTCGGAAGTCCCGCCTGTTTCAGCATTTCATTGGCTGTATGGCGTGATTTTACCCCATGATCGACCGTGAAATGGCGGTTGGAAATCGGGCTTTACCAGATTTCGTGATCACCCTTTCCCGGTCGCACATATTCGCAGCCGGCTTTCAACAGTAGCTCTTTGAGTTCACGTAGATAGCCGGCCATGCGCTCAGTAGGTCGGATTGGCCGGCGTGTCATAGTGTATGTAGTAGCTGAATGAAGAGGAATTTATAGCCGCTCTCGACGTTTAGGCTTCCTACTTGACGATATCGAGATCGTTGATGACGCGCTTGCCGTCGACTTCGGTATAGAAGACGATCACCTTCACGCCGGCTTCCAGGCCATCGAAATTGAATTCCTCGGGCGCCTGATAGGTTTTGCCGTCATCGAGCGTCAGCACGAGATTGGCGGTGTCGACCTTCTTGATCGTCGCCTCGACATCGGCGCTCTCGGCAAAACCGCTCATCGGCGACAGGAAACTTGCTGTTGCCAAAAGCGTGGCGACGACGAAACGCATGGCGACAATCCTTTTCAAACGCTGCACGAGAACATGACTGGCCACACATAGCCTCCTGAATATGGCGAAAATTGCCCGTAAGAATGTCTTTTCCCGCCTAATTGATGAATAGGATTTTAAATATAATCAAGGTGCCGCGTTAACCGCGGTTTTCCCTTCCCATGATTTTTGGCATCGCCTGCGGGCAATCGTAAATTAACCCCCGCCCCCTACAGTTGCCCGGACGATGGGGGTTTCATTTTGCTATCCAGGCTGAGCGACAACAAGCAGTTGCGGCGCGTGTTGAGGAATACCCGCGTCTCGTTCCTGGTTTCATCGTTTGCCGCCCTTGTCGTCATCATGGTCGGCTTCGGCCTCGACCGCGCGAATACGGCATCTTATGAGCGCGAACTTCATATCCGCACCGAAAGCGAGGCTAACCTCATCCGCGCCCGGGTCATGGCGGAGATCCACATGGACCTCAGCATCGTCCGCGACCTGACCAATCTGATCTCCGTCAGCGCAGCAAACGGAGAGGAGATGGAGCGGCAGATCAATTGGCTGCTGATTCAGAACCCATCCTTCATTCATATCGCCGTCGCCCCCGATTTCATCGTCAGCAACGTCTATCCACCGCAATCGGGCAATCCGCGAATCGGCCGCGACGTGCGCGAAGCGCTTTTTTCACGCCAGGCGATGACGCCTGCAGCCGGCGATCAGTCGGCCCGCTTCTATGGCCCGATCAGCGCCGAGGGCCGCGACGCCTTTGCCATATTCTTCCCGGTTTTCATCAAGGAGAACGGCCAGCGGCGGATCTGGGGAGCGGTTGAACTCATCATCGACCAGCAGATGTTCTACGAGGCGACCGGGCTGATGCCGGCGCGCGACCGCGAGAACCGGGAACGTTATCCGCATCTCGACCATCTTTCGATCGCCATCCGGGATATTGGCTCGCCGGCGAGGGCCGTGACAGCCGCGCCCTTCTTCGGGTCGTCCGATATCGACGACAAGGATCCGATGCGCCAGAAGATCGGCTTTGCCGGCGGCAAGTGGGAACTCTCCGTCGTCCCGAACAGCGGCTGGGACGCGATACCGGAAAACCGAACCGAGTTGCGCCTGATCGTCGCTGCCGCCGGCTGCATCATCATCATCCCGATCTTCTTCGCCACACTCCTGCTCGGCGAGCGCAATCGCAACATCACCGAGCTGGAGACGCGCGAGGCGAAACTCAAGGAACTGTCGCAGCGGCTGAATCTGGCGCTGAAATCCTCGAATATCGGCATCTGGGAGCTGCAGGATCATACGAGCAGCCTGCTCTGGGATGCGCGCGCCGCAGCACTGCACGGCAAGCCGGCGCAGGAAGGAAGCCGGGCGCTCGACGAATGGCTGGCGGCGATCCTGCCGGAGGACCGAGACATCGCCGAAGTGCATTTCTTCAGCTGCAGCATCGCCGGTACTGCCTGCACGGCGCAGTACCGCATCCTGCTTGCCGATGGCGGCATCCGGCACCTGCGCTCGGTCGGGGCCTTCTATACGGATGCCGGCGGCGTCAGCAAGACGATCGGCATCGTCTGGGACGTGACCGCCGATGCGGTGACCACCGACATGCTGCGCAAGGCCAAGGATACAAGCGAGGTCAAGAATGCCGAGCTGGAGCTGGCGCTTGAAGAGCTTTCCAGCCGCGAGGGGCAGCTCGCCGAGCTGTCGAGCCGGCTCGACCTGGCGCTCAATTCCTATCAATGCGGCATATGGGAAGCGCGGCCCCACCGAGGCGGCTCGATCTGGAACGAGCGGATGCACGAACTCTATGGGCTTGGGCCGCGCAACGGCTTCATGACCGAGGAGACCTGGCTTTCGCGCATCCATCCCGAGGATCGGGCTCTGGCGCTCGAAAGCGCACGCCACTTCAAGCAGAACGGCGATACGCACACCCTCGTCTGCCGGGTGATCGTCGACGACGGCTCAGTGCGTTACGTGCGCTCGGTCGGCAAGGTCCACCAGACGGGGACCGGCGAGATGAAGATCATGGGCATCGCCTTCGACGCCACCGAAGACGTGCTGATGACCATCCGGCTGAAGGCGGCCAAGGACGAGGCGGTCGCCAAGAATATCGAGCTCGAGCTTGCCAAGAACAGGATCGAGCACAATTCGCTGCACGACCCGCTGACCGCACTCGCCAATCGCCGCAAGCTCGACATCGCGCTTGAAGAACTGACCAATGACGGCCGCCGGCAACGGCAGAAATTCTCGATCCTGCACATCGACCTCGACCGCTTCAAGGACATCAACGACACGCTTGGCCATGCCGCCGGCGATGCCATGCTCGTGCACGCCTCGAAGGTGCTCGCCAAAAATGTCCGCGGCAGCGACATCGTGGCGCGCATCGGCGGCGACGAATTCGTCATCCTCGCGCTTGAGGTCGGCGACAAGGAGATGGCGCAGCTTTCGACCAGGATCATCGAGGAGATGCGCCAGCCGATCGATTTCCAGGGTTTTTCCTGCCGCTGCGGCGTGTCGATCGGCGTGGCGCTCGCCAACGGCATTCATGTCGACGCACGCAAGGTGCTGATCAATGCCGATATCGCGCTCTACCGCGCCAAGAGCATGGGCCGCAACCGCTTCGAATTCTTCAACCACAATCTCCAGGCCGATATCATCAACACCAAGCGCACCGCCGACGAGATCCTCGCCGGCATCGACAATGGCGAATTCACCGCCTGGTATCAGCCGCAATTCTGCGCCCGGACGATGGAGCTGACGGGTGTGGAGGCGCTGGTGCGCTGGAACCATCCGGTCAAAGGTCTGCTCGCGCCCGACAAGTTCCTGCGCATTGCCGACGAGATCAATGTGGTGCAGATGCTCGACCGGATCGTGCTCGAAACGGCGTTGCGCGACAAGATGCGCTGGACGGCGCTGGGGATTGCCGTGCCCAAGGTCTCGGTCAATGTCTCGGCGCGGCGGCTGCATGACGGCAGCCTGCTGGAATCGCTTACAGATCTGCAGATCCGCCCCGGCGAGATCTCCTTCGAACTGGTGGAATCGATCTTCCTCGACGAGAGCGAGGATGTGGTCTCGCACAACCTCGAGCGCATCAAGGCGCTCGGCATCGATATCGAGATCGACGATTTCGGCACCGGCCATACCTCGATCGTCAGCCTGTTGAAGCTGAAGCCGAAGCGGCTGAAGATCGACCGCCAGTTGGTGCAGCCGATCGTCAATGCCTCGCAGGAGCGGGCGCTGGTCCGCTCGATCATCGAGATCGCCCGCTCGCTCGGCGTCGAGACAGTGGCCGAAGGGGTGGAGACGGCGGCGCATGCCGAACTGCTGCGCGATCTCGGCTGCGATATCCTGCAGGGCTTTGCCTTCTCCCGGCCGCTCTCCTTCGATGATTTCACCAACGAGGCGACCGGAACGGGATGGCGGCTGGCGTCGTGATCGACGTCCGCTGATCGCCCTCGTCCTCGGCTCTTTCGGCTGGCGGAGTGAAGGTGGCTTAACGATGCGCGCTCCATCCGGAACAGCATTCCCGCGACTGCCGGTTTGGCGCAAAGAAAGGCTTTTGCCTCGACGGTTTTTTGGCCTATGAGTGTCGCGCCTTTTCAAGCAATGGCGCGACCGGCTTTGGCGCGCCACCGTGGGAACACATGTCGCACAATACATTCGGTCACCTCTTCCGCGTAACCACCTGGGGCGAAAGCCATGGTCCGGCGCTCGGCTGCGTCGTCGACGGCTGCCCTCCGGGGCTGCGCTTCACGCTCGCGGATCTGCAGGTCTGGCTCGACAAGCGCAAGCCCGGGCAATCCCGCTTCGTCACGCAGCGGCGCGAGGACGATCTGGTCAAGGTACTATCCGGCGTCATGCTCGATGCCGATGGCGAGACGATGACATCAACCGGCACGCCGATTTCGATGCTGATCGAAAACACCGACCAGCGCTCCAAGGATTACGGCGAGATCGCCAGGCAATACCGCCCCGGCCATGCGGATTATACCTATGACCTCAAATACGGCATTCGCGATTATCGCGGCGGCGGCCGTTCCTCGGCGCGCGAGACCGCGGCGCGGGTTGCCGCCGGCGGCATCGCCCGTCTCGTCGTGCCTGGCGTCACCGTGCGCGGCGCGCTGGTGCAGATCGGCAAACACAAGATCGACCGCCGCAACTGGGATTGGGACCAAGTCGGGCAGAACCCGTTCTTCTCCCCCGATGCGGCCATCGTGCCGGTCTGGGAGGAATATCTCGACGGCATCCGCAAGAACGGCTCGTCGATCGGCGCGGTCGTCGAAGTGATCGCCGAAGGTGTGCCGGCCGGTCTCGGCGCGCCGATCTACGCCAAGCTCGACCAAGATATCGCTTCGCTGCTGATGTCGATCAACGCCGTCAAGGGCGTCGAGATCGGCAATGGTTTTGCCGCTGCCGAGACCAGCGGCGAAGACAATGCCGACGAAATGCGCATGGGCAATGACGGTGTGCCGATCTTTCTTTCCAACAATGCCGGCGGTATTCTCGGCGGCATCTCGACCGGACAGCCGGTGGTGGCGCGTTTCGCCGTCAAGCCGACCTCCTCGATCCTGACAGAACGCCAGTCGATCGATGCCAGCGGCAACAATGTCGATATCCGCACCAAGGGCCGGCACGACCCCTGCGTCGGCATCCGGGCCGTGCCGATCGGCGAGGCGATGGTCGCCTGCGCCGTCGCCGACCATTATCTTCGCGACCGCGGCCAGACCGGCCGCCTGAAATAGGAGTGCTCGCTCATGTCTTATGACCAGAAGCGCGTCGTCGACGCCATCAGGGCCTTCGAGGCCGGCGAGATCGTCGTCGTCATGGACGACAATGACCGCGAGAACGAAGGTGACCTGATCGTTGCCGCCGTCCATACCACGCCGGAGAAGATGGCCTTCATCGTGCGCCACACTTCAGGCATCGTCTGCGCGCCGATGCCGAAGGAGGAGGCCAGGCGCCTCAACCTCAACGCCATGGTGGCGGAAAACGATTCGGCCCATACGACGGCCTTCACCGTCTCGGTCGATTTCAAGCATGGCACGACGACCGGCATTTCCGCCGACGACCGGACGCTGACGGTGCGCAACCTTGCCAACCCGAATGTCGGCGCTGCCGATTTCGTCCGTCCAGGCCACATCTTCCCGCTGGTTTCCCGCGAGGGCGGCGTGCTGATGCGCTCCGGCCATACGGAAGCTGCCGTCGACCTCTGCAAGCTCGCCGGCCTGCCGCCGATCGGCGTCATCTCCGAACTCGTCAACGATGACGGCACCGTCACGCGCGGCCCGCAGGTGGTCGATTTCGCCGAGCAGCACGGGCTGAAGCTCGTCTCCGTCGCCGATCTCATCGCCTATCGCCAGCGCAAGGAAACGCTGATCGAACTCGGCACCAGTTTCGATGTCGACACGCCGTTCGGCAAGGCCAAGGCCCATACCTATTCCCTGCCCTGGGACCCGATGCAGCATCTCGCCGTCGTCTTCGGCGATATTCGCGACGGCGTCGATATCCCGGTGCGCCTGCATCCGGAAAATGTCGCCGAGGATCTGTTTGGCAAGAACAGCCCGGTCGATTTCTACATGCAGAAGATTTCCGAGGAAGGCCGCGGCGTCATCGTCTATCTGCGCGAAGGCTCGGTCGGCGTCGGCCACCACGACAATGGCCGCAAAGCCCGCAACCAGGGCCGCGAGGCCCATGCCGAAGCCCAGACGCGCGACAGCGAATGGCTGGAAATCGGCCTCGGGGCCCAGATCCTCAAGGACCTCGGCGTCAGCTCGATCAAGCTGCTGACCAGCCGCGAGCGCCACTATGTCGGCCTGGAAGGTTTCGGCATCAAGATCAGCACGACGGAGATCTGCTGAGGGTTTCCCCCTTCTCCCCAGCGGGGAGAGATGTCCGAAGGACAGATAAGGGGGTGAGCGACGCTAGGAGCGAATGCACTGAGCGCGAGCGAAGGGCAATAATGAGCGGCGTGCTATGAAGCCCCCTCATCCGGCTGCCGCCACCTTTGTAACTTCCCTTTACCCGCTATTGGCGTAGTACTGCCTGTTGCGGTGGCGGATGGAAGACCGTTGCACCTTTGGGACACCAAGCCCGTGGGAGAGCCTGGGTCTCCGTCCGCCGTTCCAT
>NZ_JABDWC010000016.1:0-153900 GCF_019685155.1 Rhizobium sp. NZLR1b | reverse complement strand
TCGACATACGAAAACAGCGACCCCGTCCGATCATCCCCGCCGCGCATCCAAATTCCCTCGAAATCACTTGCAAGATGGAATCATGTGTCCAGCCCAAAAGCCAGTGGGTTTTTCAGCAGCCTGCTAGAGCATGATGCCGAAAAGTCTGGGCGGTTTTCGGACGACATCATGCTCTAGCTATCTAATGTAGAACAGGAATCAGATTTTAGGCCGACCGGGCCTAAAATCATCCTGTTCTAGCGCTTCGTCGGCATGGCTGAGATCGGATGCCAGCGCCTTGTCGAGGATCTTCTGGATATTGGCGGCGCGGCGGAACGACGGTTCCTGCGTCCTGCCGGCTCGCACGGCCTGGACGAAACGCTGGTAGTTGGTCTCGACAGGATCGAACGGCACGTCGCTCCAGGTCGCAGTATGCACGTCTTCGCCGAGACAGGCGCGCAGCGTCGATTGTCCCGTATCGTAAATCATCTCGATCGAGCCGGTTTCGCCGTAGACCCTGAGGCGCAACTGATCCATCTGGCCGGCTGCCGTGCGTGTGGCCTGAATCGTGCCGATCGCACCATTGGTGAAATCGACATTCATCGTGAAGCTGTCGTTCGCATCGAGATCATATTCGCCGATCTTGTGGCCTGGCGCCTTGTCGAAGGTTTTCAGCCGCGCGAAGACATGGGCGAAGTCGAGCCCCGAACCGTATGAGGCGAAATCGACGATGTGGATGCCGATATCGCCGAGTGCGCCGTTCGATCCATGCTTCTTGCTCAGCCGCCACAGCCATTTGCTTTCGCTCTTCCAGTCGCCCCAGTGTCGACCGACCAGCCAGCTTTGAAGGTGGGAGGCCTCGACATGGCGCACCGCGCCGATTTCGCCGGCGAGCACCATCTGCCGACCTTTCTGCAGCGCCGGCGAGTTGCGATAGGTGAAATTGACCATGCCGACCTTGCCCGATCGCTCGATCGCCTCGGTCATCTCCATCGCCTTGACCGCATCGGTGGCAAGCGGCTTTTCGCAGAAGACGTGTTTTTCGGCGGCGATCGCCTGAAGCGTCGTCGGGTGGTGGATGTTATCAGGCGTGACATTGGCGACCGCATCGAACTCGCCCCAGGCGAGAGCCTCTTCGAGGGAAGTGAATTGATTGGCGATGCCATGTTCGGTGCAAAAGGCAGTAAGCCTTTCCGCAACGACATCGACGCCTCCAACGACGCTGACGCCTTCGATCGCCTTGAATCTCGCGGCGTGCTGGTTGGCCATGCCGCCTGTGCCGAGAATGAGTAACCGCATCTTATCCTCCATGAGTTCGCTTCCGGCTACCGCGCAGCCGGACAAAACCTTTGCCTTGCCATCGCGGCCATCCGCGATCGCCTCGTGCTCTTCTTCAGGAAAATTGCGGATGGATGCGCCACGTGTCCGAAAGGCACGCGCTCCGTCACTTTAATTGGCGCATATCCCTTCCGAAAACCAGCGTGCGCGCTAGCTGCTGTTGAATGTCGCCAGCATTTCGATCCTCCCAAAAGCTCTGGCTTGACATCAAATCAAAGTAACTTAATCTATTTAATGCAGCACGGAAATGAGGAGAGGTCAACTGACCGCCAGGCTGTATTCGTTCCAAATGGGGAGGAGACCCATCATGAAGAGCGCCACCGTCAGCGCATTTGCGCTGAGCACAATGTTATTTTCAGCATCCGTTTCATTTGCCCAGGAACTCGCTACCAAGGACAGGATCGGCTTGGCCGATGCCCCGAAATCCCTCGTCGTCCGTCTGACGAACGACAGTCCGAACAATGCGGATCCGGCGATCGCCGAGGGCTATCAGAAGCTCTTCGTCGATTTCATCAAGAAGCATCCCGACTGGAAACTGCAGATGCAGTTCATGTCGTCGGACATCGGCACCGAACAAGCCAAGATGCTGGAGCAGGCCAAGGCCGGCAATGCGCCCGATTGCGCCGCCGTCGATTCCTTCGTGCTTTCACAGTTCATGGTCAATCACGTGCTTGCGGACTTCACACCCTACTTCTCGAAGGAAGAAGTGGCTGACCTCTTCCCCTTCATCCGCAGCGGCATCACCGACAAAGACCAGACGGTCCGGGCATGGTGGTGGGACACGGACCTTCGGGTGCTCTACCGCAACAAGTCGATCGTCGCGGATGCGCCGCAGACATGGGACGACCTGAAAAAGGCCGCGCTCGCCTCCACCAAGGAAGGCATGGAAGGCGTGCTCTTCAATGGCGGGCGCTGGGAAGGGACGACGTTCGACTGGCTCGCAAATTATTGGGCGCTCGGCGGCAAGCTCGTCGACGACTCCGGCAAGCCGGTCTTCGGCGAAGGCGAGAACAAGGAGAAATTCCTCAAAGCGCTGAATTACTTCAAGGATCTCGTCGATTCCGGCGCAGCGCCCAAGCGCGTCAGCACGATCGCCAATTACGACGACATGAATGCTGCGGCCGCAGCGGCGACGACGGCGCTCTTCATCGGCGGCAACTGGCAATATGCGCAGTTGAAGACGACGCTCGACGCGGACGAATTCAAGAACTGGACCTTCTCGCCAATCCCCGGTCCCAGTGCCGATCAGCGCTCGACCGGCACCGGCGGCTGGACGATCGCCTCCTTCAGCAAGGACAAGGACAAGGTCGAGATGTGCGCCAACCTCGCACGCGAGGTCTATATGGGGCCGGCAAACGCGCTGCAGCAGCAGCTGCCGACCCGCAAATCGCTCTTCGACAAATATGAGGTGTTCTCCACGGAGGCCAACAAGACCTTCGCCGCGGCTCTGGTCGACGGCCAGGCACGCCCCGGTGTGCCGATCTATCCGGAGATCTCCAACCAGATCCAGATCATGATGGGCGACGTGCTCTCCGGGACCAAAAAGCCGGAGGACGCTTTGAATGCCGCCTTCAACGCGGCAATGGAGGCTTACAAGCGCCTGTAACCCCGCGCCAAGCAATCTTAACGCTTCAGACAGCGGCGACGCCTGCCCTTCAGGCGTCGCCGACTTTGCCAAACCCGGACAGAGAGCTAATGAGCCCCATTGCCATCGAGGCTGACAGCCCGCCTCAAAGCAGAACGTTCATGCGCCGTTTCGCCGGCGCGCCCTTGCCCTGGATCATGCCCGTGATCATCGTCATCGGCATTTTCTATCTTTATCCGGTCATCGACGTTTTCAGGCTGTCATTTACCAATGCGACGCTGATCGGCGACAATCAGCAATATACGCTGGGCTCGATCACCAATGCCTTGAGTTCGCCGCAGCTGCCCGACATTTTATGGGCGACGCTGATTTTCGTCGGCGGCAGCGTTATCGGCCAGCAAATTCTGGGCATTGCCGTTGCCGTCGTGGTTATCCGCGGCGAAAAACGCGGCCTGTTCGGCACCACGATCCTGAGAACGACGGCGCTGATCGCCTGGGTCGTCCCCGGCATTGCCGGCGGCATCATCTGGCAGATGCTGTTTTCCGAAGCGCCTTACGGCGCATTGAACAGCATTTTGCGGCTGATGCACATGCCTGTTGTCGCCTGGCTTTCCGATCCCGCAATCGCCCCATGGTCGACGCTGATCTCCAACATATGGCGCGGCACGGCCTTTTCGATGGTCGTCATGTATGCGGCGCTGAAGGCGATCGATCCCTCGCTCTACGAAGCCGCCGAGGTCGATGGCGCAACCGCATCGCAGCAGTTCTTCTTCATTACCCTGCCGCAGCTGCGCGCGGCGATCCTCGTCAATATGATCCTCATCACGATTCAGACGGTGAATACTTTCGATGCGATCATCACGCTGACCGGCGGTGGTCCGGGGCGCGCGACCGAGGTCATCTCGCTCTACGTTTTCAATATCGTCTTTAGAAACTACGATCTATCAGGCGGCAGCGTGCTCTCCGTGCTCATGCTGATCATCAGCCTCGGGCTTGCTTTCGTCTATGCGTCATTCCTACCGAAGGAGGAAGAGCAATGAGCGGACGGACCGGAACGCGGCTCGGCGATGCCTTCAGCTATCTCTTCATGCTGGTGATGTTCATCTTCTTCGCCGGCCCCCTCACCTATCTCCTGTCGATGGCGATGCGTGACAAGCGCGAGATCTATCGCGGCGCGGCGCGCTATATTCCCCAGAATCCCACCATCGACAATTTCATCACCGTTCTGAACAACAGCTATTTCCCGGTCTATCTCTGGAACGGTCTCAAGCTTGCGGCCTTGAGCGGCTTCGGCGTGCTGATCGTAGCACTGCCCGCGGCTTACGCCTTTTCCCGCTTTCAATTCCGCGGCAAGGGCCTGTCGATGATGGGTCTGCTGCTTTTCCAGATGATTTCGCCGCTTGTCATCATGGTGCCGCTCTACCGCTACATGAACCGCCTCGGAATGCTGGACACCCATTTTGCCGTCGTCATGGTCTATATCGCCCTCGGCGTTCCGCTGGCGACCTGGCTTTTAAAGAGCACCGTGGACGGCATTCCGCGCAGCCTCGACGAGGCCGCCATGATCGATGGCTGCAACAGGTTTTCGGTGTTCTGGCGTATTGTTCTGCCCTTGTCGGCGCCGGGCATCGCCTCGGTCTTCATCATCACGGTGATTGCCGGCTGGTCGCAATTCCTGGTGCCTTTCCTGCTACTCACCAAAAATGACCTGATGCCGATCGGCGTCGGAATCTTTAACTTCCGCGGCATGCAGACCGACTCGTCCATCCAGCTTCTCGCCGCCGCCTGCCTGATCTCGGTCGTTCCGGCGATCGTGGCCTTCCTGTCGCTCCAGAGGCTGATCCTCGGCGCAATGACCAGCGGCGCGGTGAAGGGATGAGGGACGGTCAATCTCCATGCGTGAGGAAGGATACGACCCCATGAACCAAACGCTCGGCGCCAGGCTTTCCCCGGATTTGACCGGCGCCAATGTCGAAGATGCAGGCGAGCACAACAGGGCCGTCGTCCTGCGCTGCATCCATCGCCAGGCACCGATTTCACGCGCCGAAATCGCTCGGCAGACGGGTTTTACCAAACCGGCAATCGCCCGCATCGTCGATCGTTTGCTGGATGAGGGCCTGATCATGGAAGCCCGTCGGCGGCATGGGCTGAGAGGGCAGCCGGCGATTGAACTGGAGATCAATCCGGACGCCTGTTTTGCGATCGGCATCAATATCGATCGCGATCATCTGACAGTCCTGGCCGTCGATGCCGTCGGCAATGTCCGTGCCCGCGTGCATCATGAAAAGCGCTTCATCCTGCCGGTAGAATTCCTGCAGCTGACATCAGATGCGATTTCGCATTTCCAGCGCAGCCGGCTGATCGACGACGCGCGCCTGGCCGGCATCGGTCTGGCGATGCCGGATTGGCTTGGGGAGATTTCGCTGCTCGGTAAGCCCAAGGCCTATCAGGAATGGACGGCATTCGATGTGCGCGCGGCACTGGAAAACCTGACACAGCATCCTGTCTTCATCGAAAATGAAGCCAATGCCGCAGCCCTTGCCGAGCTCGATTATGGACTGGGGGCCGAAAGCAGCAGCTTCTTCTACATCGCCATCAATGCCTGCCCCGGCGGAGGTCTCGTGCTTGACGGCAACGGTCATCGCGGCGCCATGGGCCTCAGCGGCGAGATTGGCTGGCTTCCAATTGCCGACGGCAGAGACGAAAAGAGCCAAAAGGTCCAGCTTCTCGGCGAGATATTTTCGCTGTTTTCCCTTTACGATTTTCTTGCGCGGCACGCCGTCGAGGTGAGTGTTCCGCACGACCTCCTGAGCCTGGATGCGCATGGCAGGCGCCTGGTTTCGCAGTGGCTGAAGGAAATGAGCGCGCACCTGGCCGTCGCCGTCAAGCATATCGGCATGATCGTCGATCCCGACGCCGTCCTCGTCGGCGGCAGACTGCCGATCCGCATCGTCGACGAGTTGCTGCGTTATGTGCACGAGCATCTCGACCCCGAGGATACCAACCTGCCCTCGCTTCATCGCGCCTCGCTCGGCGAGGATGCCTCGGCGATGGGGGCGGCGGCCATGCCGATGGCGGCAGCACTGATGCTCGCATCGGCCGACGCGGCTCAACGCACCCGGTCGCCGCTCAAAAACATGGATCGCCTGAACAGCTGAAAACGGCCGGCACGGCCCCAGGCATTTGGTGAAGATGGGAGGATTTTGGTGAAGATCGGCTTTTACACCTCGACATTCAATGATCGCCCACTGGAGGAAGTGGTGGATTTCGCCGCATTGGCGGGGTTCGATGCCATCGAAATCGATGTCGGCGGCCATATCAAAACGCCCGACCGGGTTGAGGCCGCCGTCGCCCTCGCCCGCAGCCGCGGCCTCTTCGTCTCCTCGATCACCTATTTCGGCAATCAGCTCGACGCCGACCGCGACAAGCGCCGGGAGCTTCGGGCGAAAACCGCCGATTTTGCCAAGGCAATCGGTGAGGCCGGCGTCCCGATCTTCGTGATTTTTCCCGGCCGCGACGACAGCGCCAGCGAAGACGCCAATTATGACGACTTCGCCGAATTCGCAATCAGGCTGATCGGAGAGACGCAATCCGCCGGCCTGACCTTCGCGATCGAAAACTGGCCGGGTCCGAAGGACAATTTCATCGGCACGACGCCGAGAGGATGGCAGGAGCTTTTTCGGCGAATCTCGGATCCTCGCTTCGGCTTGGAATTCGACCCGTCGCATCTCATCCGCATCGGCGTCGATCCTTATCAGGCGATGGAAGCAGTGAAGGATCGCATCGCCATCCTGCACGCCAAGGATACGGCGATCGATAAAGATGTGCTGGAGGCTGTGGGGTATCACGGCAAGGGCTGGTGGCAATACAAGCTGCCCGGTCTCGGCCTCATCGACTGGCCGCGCTTTCTGCGCCAGGCGCGTGGGGCCGGCTTCGACGGCACGCTGTCGATCGAGCACGAGGACGCCGCCTATGGCTGGCCCGGCAAGGATTTGTCGGCGCGTAAGGAGGGCGAGCGTCTCGGCCTCGATTATCTCAGAAATGTCTTGAGCAGGCTTTGATAGCGATTTCAGGAGGACTGCAATGGCCCATGTTTCGGTCAACAATGCACGCAAGGATTACGGCGCTTTCAAAGCCATTAAAGGCGTATCGGTCGACATCGGCGACGGCGAGTTCGTCGTTCTGGTCGGCCCCTCGGGCTGCGGAAAATCCACGTTGCTCAGGATGATCGCCGGCCTGGAAGGCATCACCTCAGGGCAGATCCAGATCGGCAGGCATATCGTCAACGAGCTTGCGCCCAAGGATCGGGACATCGCCATGGTGTTTCAGAATTACGCGCTCTATCCGCACATGACCGTTGCAAAGAATATGGGTTTTTCGCTGCGGCTGAAACGAATGCCGAAGACGGAGATCGATCAGCGGGTCGGCAATGCCGCCAAGATCCTCGGCCTGGAAAGTCTGCTGGAGAGATATCCGAAACAGCTGTCGGGCGGCCAGAGGCAGCGTGTCGCCATGGGCCGGGCGATCGTGCGCGACCCGGCCGTCTTCCTCTTCGACGAGCCGTTGTCGAACCTCGACGCCAAGCTCAGAGTACAGATGCGCTCAGAGATCAAGGAACTGCATCAACGGCTGCAGACGACCACCATCTACGTCACCCACGACCAGATCGAAGCCATGACCATGGCCGACAAGATCGTCGTGATGAAGGACGGAGTGATCGAACAGTCAGGCTCGCCGCTGGAATTGTACGACCGCCCCAACAACCTTTTCGTTGCTGGCTTTATCGGCTCACCCGCGATGAATTTCATCAGCGGCAACATGACGCAAGACGGGTTCCGAACCGCCGACGGGCTGCTGCTGCCGAGCGAGCGCCGCCCGGATGATGCCGTGACTTATGGCATCCGTCCCGAGCATATTTTGCTGGATTCCAACGGCATCGAAGTGACGACCGTCGTCGTGGAGCCTACGGGTTCGGAAACGCTGGTTATCGTCCGGTTAGGAACGCAGACGCTCACCTGCGTCTTCCGGGAGCGGATCAGGGCGGCTCCCGGCGAGGTGCTGAGGGTTGCTCCGGTCCCTGATGCCGTTCACCTGTTTGCCGCCGGCGAGCAACGCATCACATCAGGCGAAACCCCGGTGAATTAAGCCGGCCGATTGCCCCTCCCCTTCGGCCGGGTGTCGGCCGGGGGCGCGTTTTCCGCGCCCCCGGCCGCGAAAACTCTTAAGTCTTCAGGCACTACAGCGCAAAGGACGCTGTAACTTGGAATTGCTGCAGCACCGGCCAAGTGCTTGAACCAACGCCGAAAAGGTTAATATGCGTTAACCTTAAAATTCTTGGCTGGCATCGGAGAATCGCGGATAATAACGGTTAGAAGGGCTTTTGGTCCCGAAAATCGTTATCCGAGAGATTGCTGCCAATGAACGCTAGTTTGATGCCTTTGAACAAGGCGCCGTTGCAATTCGAGGATCAGATCCTCGAACATGGCGACGTGATTTCAAAGAAGCTGCATCTGCTCAGCGTGCAGCGCTTTCCGCCCAATGCGAAGAAAACGCTGCGCAACTTCTCCCTGGCGGAGGTCGCGAATTTCGTCGGTGCCTCGCAAAGCACGCTGAAGAAACTCCATCTCGAAGGCAAAGGCCCCTGCCCGCAGACGTCGCCCTCCGGACGCCGCTCCTACACCGCCGAGCAGATGCTGGAACTGAGACGATATCTCGATGTCCACGGCCGCTCCGAAAGCCGCATGTATGTTCCCCATCGCCGCGGCAATGAGAAGCTGCAGGTGCTGGCCGTCGTCAATTTCAAAGGCGGCTCCGGCAAGACGACGACGGCCGCCCATCTTGCCCAGCATCTTGCGCTGACCGGCCACCGCGTGCTTGCCGTCGATCTCGATCCGCAGGCATCGCTCTCGTCCCTGCATGGGTTCCAGCCGGAGTTCGACCAGGCCGCATCCATCTACGAAGCGATCCGCTACGACGGCGAGAAGAAGTCGCTCGCCGACATCATCCACAGGACGAATTTTCCCGGCCTCGATATCGTGCCGGCCAATCTCGATCTGCAGGAATACGAATACGACACGCCGCTCGCCATGGCCGACAAATCGACCAATGAGGGCAAGACGTTTTTCACCCGCATCTCGCGCGCCCTTGCCGAAGTCGACGATCGCTACGATGTCGTCGTCATCGATTGCCCCCCACAGCTCGGTTACCTCACCTTGACGGCGCTGACGGCGGCAACAAGCGTGCTGATCACCATCCATCCGCAGATGCTCGACGTCATGTCGATGGGCCAGTTCCTGCTGATGCTCGGCGGCATCCTGAAGCCGATCCGCGCGGCCGGCGCCGAAGTGAACCTCTCCTGGTACCGCTATCTGATCACCCGCTACGAGCCGACCGACGTGCCGCAGGCGCAAATGGTCGGCTTCATGTCGACGATGTTCCACGAGTTCATGCTCCGGAACCAGATGGTCAAATCGACGGCGATCTCGGATGCCGGGATCACCAAGCAGACGCTCTACGAGGTCGAGCGTTCGTCGATGAACCGGGGAACCTACGATCGGGCGCTGGAGGCGATGGGCTCGGTCAACGCAGAGATTGCCGATCTCATTCACCAGGCATGGGGGCGATGAACTTGTCGGCTGACAAATTCATCGTTTCCTTAAACCGAATCAATTGATTGACCGCAATCGGGGGACGTGATGGCACGAAAGAATCTTCTGGAAGGGCTGGGCGACATGCCTGACGAGGGCGCAGGCGCGCCGAACTATCCGATGCGCGGGGCAGGCCGGTCGCTTGTCCGCTCGCTGGATGAACTGGCCAAACAGGCGGAGAAGTTCCTGGAGGGCGAGGCGGTCGTCGATCTCGACCCGGATGTCGTCGATGTCTCCTTCGTCAAGGACCGCCTGTCCGAGGACGACGAGGAATTCCGCGCGCTGGTCGAAGCGATCCGCGCCCGCGGGCAGGATACGCCGATCCTGGTGCGTCCCCATGGCAAGATCGACGGACGCTATCAGGTTGTCTTCGGCCATCGGCGCCTGCGCGCGGCCCGCCAACTCGGCCGCAATGTCAGGGCCGTCGTCAAGGCGATCGACGATCGGACCCATGTCATCGCCCAAGGGCAGGAGAATTCGGCCCGGGCCAACCTTACCTTCATCGAGCGCGCCCTCTTTGCCAGCCGGCTGGAGGAGCGTGGCTACGACAGGGAGGTCATCTCGACCGCACTCGCCGCCAATGCGGCGTCGATTTCGAAGATGATAACGGTAATGGATCGCATCTCGCCGGAGGTCGTCCAGGCGATCGGCGCGGCGCCCGGCATCGGCCGTGAACGCTGGGTGGAGCTTTCGCTGCTCGCCGGCAAGTCGGCCAATGCGGCCGATATCGCCAAGATCCTGGAAGACGACGATTTTCTTGGATCGCCCTCCGACAAACGTTTCGAAGCGCTCTACACGGCGCTGAACAAAAGCGCCCGGCCGGTGAAGAAAACCCAAGCCGCGGCAGGCAAGGTCAAATGGCAGCCGCGGGACAAGGCAGTTCAGGCAGAAATGAAGAATGACGGCAAGGCATTTTCGCTTTCGATGAAAGCCAGGAATGCCGGCCGCTTCGGAAAATTTCTCTCCAGCAGGCTGGATGTGCTCTATGAGCAATTCCTCGCCGAGGAGAGCAATCAAGGAGACTGAAACCGCAAAAGAAAAAGGCCCCCAAACGACCAGGTCGTGGAAGCCCTTCTCCTATCCTTAAGCAAGACAGAGAATCGCATTTTCACGAATCCCAGTCAAGAGTCCTGCAGCGCCGCCCGTGTCTTTTTCAGACACGCAAGGAACGCTGTAGCGCTTTGAAGCTACGCGCCGTTTGGTGAGCGGATTTCTTTTGCCTGATGAAAGGTGAAGGAAATGGAGAGTGAATGTGTGACGACGCCCTTCGGGCGGCGGCCAATGTCGCTTGCCATGCTGCTGAAACAGCGGCGAGGCGAAGCGATCGAGCCCGGGACGAGACGCAACAAGTGGAAACTGTTCAGATCTGTCTGCGAGGCCCGCGCGCGTCTCGGCGTGAGCGACCGCGCGCTGACGGTGCTCGATGCCCTGCTGACATTTTTTCCCGACGACGAGCTGTCCGGTGGGAAAGGACTGGTCGTCTTTCCCTCGAACGCGCAACTTTGCCTCAGGGCACGCGGCATGGCCGCCGCGACATTGCGCCGGCATCTCGCAGGTCTCGTTGAAGCCGGCCTCATCTCCCGCAAGGACAGCCCGAACGGCAAGCGCTATATCAGGCGCCACAGGGAAGGCGGGCTCGACGAGGCCTATGGCTTCAGCCTGGCGCCGCTTCTTGCCCGCGCCACCGAGATCGAAACGATCGCCGCCCGCATCGCCGCTGACCGACAGATGCTGCGCGCAATGAAGGAGCGGCTGACGATCTGCCGGCGCGATATCGCCAAGCTCGTTTCCGCAGCCGTCGCGGAAGCGGTTCCCGGTGACTGGGAGCGCACCTCTTCGATGTTCCAGGCGCTCCTGCAGCGCATTCCGAGGGCAGCAACGCCCGAAAACCTCTCGCCGGTCCTCGAAGAGCTCGAGACGGCGCGCCGAAACATCATCAACACATTGGAATCGCACGATAAAATTCAGATAGCGAGCACCAATGAATCCCAGATTGAGCGCCACATACAGAATTCGAACCCTGAATCCACATCTGAATCTGAACCGGGCTTGGAAACGGGGCAGAAGGCGAACCGAGATTGCGAGCCGAGGGCAGGGCTGGAAAGGTGCGAACCCAGAATGGTGGGGAAGGACGGGGAGGGATCGCGGGCCATCGCCCGGACGAATGCTGCGGGATTGAAATCTTTCCCGCTCGGCATGGTTCTGCAGGCCTGCCCTGACATTGTCGACTATGGGCCAGGCGCCGCGATCGCCAGTTGGCGGGACCTGATGATGGCGGCGGTCGTCGTGCGCTCGATGCTGGGCGTCGGCCCGTCGGCCTATGAGGAAGCGGCGAAGGTGATGGGACCGGAGAACACCGCCGCCGTCATGGCCTGCATTCTGCAGCGGGGAGAGAGCATCAACTCCGCCGGCGGTTATCTCAGGGACCTGACGCGACGCGCCGAACGCGGCGAATTCGCGCTCGGTCCGGTGCTGATGGCGCAGTTGCGCACGAGGGGCTCATCTCCCTCGCACCCCGCTCAGGCAGCATTGCGATAGGCCCGCGTGCCGGACGCCGCCCTGCCCAGTTCGAACTGGGTAACCAGCTCGCGCAGGCGCTCGGCCTCGCCGGCAAGCGTGACGCTGGCGGCTGTGGTTTCCTCCACCATTGCGGCGTTTTGCTGGGTCACCTGGTCGAGCTGGTGCATGGCCGCATTGACTTCCGACAGGTTGGTAGACTGTTCGCGCGCCGCGCCTGCCAGTGCTTCCATGAACCGATTGATATCGACGATGAAGCGGCCGATATCACCAAGTGCTGCGCCGGTCTGGTTGACCAGTTCGACGCCGGTGGTGACCTTGGCGGACGACCGCCCGATAAGGTCCTTGATCTCCTTGGCGGCCTGGGCCGAGCGCTGTGCGAGTTCGCGCACCTCCTGGGCGACAACGGCAAAACCCTTGCCGGCCTCGCCGGCCCGGGCAGCCTCGACACCAGCATTGAGCGCCAAGAGGTTGGTTTGGAAGGCAATCTGGTCGATGACGCTGATGATGTTGTTGATCTGCTTGGACGATTCCTCGATCTGCCCCATGGCATCGACTGTCTGGGCCACGACCTTGCCCGAGGCTACGGCGCTGCGATTGGCACTGTCGGCGACACCGCGGGCCTCTTCGGCGATCTTGGAGGCTTCGTTGACCTTGGCAGTCACGGCGCTGAGCGCCGCGGCGGTCTGTTCGAGCGTCGCCGCCTGCCGCTCGGTGCGGCCGGAGAGTTCGTTGGAGCCGTTGCTGATCTCGCGAGTGCCGGAATTGATGATCGATACGCTTTCGGAAACGGAAAGGAGCGTGCCGCCGAGCTGCTCGACGGAGGCGTTGAAATCATTTCGGAGGGGCTCGAATTCCGGCGCGAACCGGTCCAAGAGCTTGAAGGCGAGATCGCCCTCCGCGAGCCGCTTCAGCCCGGCCGCGAGACCCGACGTGGCAACCGTCAGCCGCTCGGCCGCGCTCGCCTCCGCCTGCTCCTGGTCAGCCAGCCGGTTTGCTTCCGCCAGCCGCCGGTTTTCCGCGGCTTCGCCTTCGAGCCGGGTGCGGGCGATGGCGTTCTGGCGGAAGACTTCCACCGAGCCCGCCATCAGGCCGATCTCGTCGCGGCGCCCCGCATAGGGGATCGCCTTGTCCGTCTCGCCGCTCGCGAGCTCCTGCATGGAGTGCGTGATGCGCTGGATCGGGCGCGACACGTGCCGGGCGATGGCGATCAGTATGCCGAGACCGATGATGGCGGCAAGGCCCGCCAAGGCCAATTCGATTTCGATCTTCGTCTCCAGCGCGCTGCCGGCGTCAGCCACACTCTCCGTCGCAATCTGATCGACGATGGCATTGACGGCGGCAATTCCGGTCAGGATCGCCTGCTGCGAACGCGCCAGCTTTTCGGCCGTCGGGACCTCTTCCGCCTGCTGCAGTCCAAGGCTGATCCTGACATTCTTATCCCAGACCTCATGCGCCTGGCGGAGCGATCGTACCCCCTCGGTCAGCGAAGCGGCGAGATCGATGCGGCCAAGCTCATCGAGCGATTGCGAGAGCACGCTGTCGGTCGCGTCAAACTCGGCCTTGACCTCGGTCGCCGGCACGAAGTTCGTCATCGACAGCACCCGCTCGACCACCGATGTGGCTTGCCGGAACTGCTGTTCGATATGAGCGGAGGCCAGCTTGGCGTTCACCGCCTCCTGCACCACCGCGGCGACCCGGGTCTGGCCGGTGACCGCCTGGTAGCCGATCAGGAATGCGCTGCCGAAGCCGACGACGATCGTTGCCACCATCGGCACGAGAATCTGCATGCGTATCGAGAGTTTCATTGCCTGCACCTCAGTTCGGCAGCGTCGGCAAGGGGATGTCTTGCTTT
The DNA here is from genome assembly GCF_019685155.1 of Rhizobium sp. NZLR1b. NCBI lineage: Bacteria > Pseudomonadati > Pseudomonadota > Alphaproteobacteria > Hyphomicrobiales > Rhizobiaceae > Rhizobium > Rhizobium sp. NZLR1b. The sequence continues at coordinate 139,979 of NZ_JABDWC010000016.1, read as the reverse complement.
TCCGCGGTCAAAGTTCCCAGAAAGGCGATCAAATCTTTGCTCTCCTCTTCCGTCAGCAGGAAGGGCGACATCGCCGGATCGAGCGACGGACGGCTGACGCCGCCGCTTTCATAATGGGCGATCACCTCGTCCATGCTCTTCAGGCTTCCGTCATGCATATAGGGACCACGGTAGAGCGTGTTGCGCAGGCCGGGTGTCTTGAAGGCGTATTTATTGTTCGGGCTGCTCGCGTCGATCTTGTAGCGGCCGATATCGTCGCCTGGCAGACCGATGTCATGGAATTTGTTGTCGGTGAAATTCCAGCCCGTGTGGCAGGAGGAACAGCCCACAGTGCCGGTGAACAACTCAAAGCCCCGCTTGGCGCTGTCCGAAACCGCCTTCTCGTCGCCATCCACCCAGCGATCGAACGGCGACCAGTTGGAAACCACCGTCCGCTCATATGTGGCGATCGCCGTCAGCAGGGTCTCCTTGCTGATGCCCTTGTCGGGAAACACCTCACCGAACCAGTTCTTGTAATCGGGTATGTCCTGCATTTCGATCACGGCGTCGTCGAGCTTTCCGTTCATCTCGGCGGCAGCGGTGATCGGACCTGCCGCCTGCTGCTCCAGGTTCGGCGCGCGGCCGTCCCAGAAGAAGGGCGACACCCAGGCAACGTTCAGAACCGTCGGCGCCTGGCGCGCCAACGGGGTATTGGCGGCGCCGATCGGCGTCGTCACCGGCGTCTCGAAGCCGAAGGAAGGATTATGACAGCTGGCGCAGGTCATGTTCTTGTTGCCGGAAAGCCGGGGATCGAAGAACAGCATCTTGCCGAGCGTCGCCAATTGCGGGGAATAGGCCGTCACCCCCTCGAAAGGGACCGTCAGCGGTCTTTTATAGGCGGAAAGATCCGCGGCCGCGCTGGGCTGGACTGCGGCCAATGCGAAGAGGGAAGCTGCAATCAGGAGACGCGTCATTCTAGCAGGTCCGGAGAACGTTTCTGGCTGATGCTAAAATTAGCGCAATTGCATTAATGGTATGTAAAGCAAAATATATTTGAGGCCGACGTGAAGATTTTGCCAGCCAGCATTGCAGTGCGGATATTTATCCCGGCGAAATACAATACCAGGTCTACTTATATCGATGTTGCGGATGCACGAACGCCTTAAAGGAAGCCGGATATGGGCAAACCCAATGTCATCCTGCTCTGGCCGACGCGCCCTTCTTGCCGAGAAGAGCTGCGCGGATCTGTTCGCTCTTGCTCAGCAGGGGAGGGGGAACCGGTACTGGCGCTTCGGCCTTGCCGGTGCTCTGCTTGAGACTCAGGAAGCGTTTTTGCGCGACCAGCCGGTCTTCGGGCGTCATTGGTTCGACGGGTTCGCCCTCGAGGCCGTGGCGCATGGAATCGGGCTGGGCGCTTGCAAAATAGTAGCGCCGGCAGTGAACATAGGCGGCGGTCGCCCGACGCAGCGTCGTCACGCCGGCTTCGGGCTTCAGCAGCGGACGCAGTTCGTTGAAAAGGCCGACGGCAAAGGGAAGGATCGGATCTCCTGCTTTGGCCGGAAGGACGGCGACCGACCGGATCAACAGCATGTTGATCGCGGTTGCCTTCTCAACGTCGAGCTCGGTTGCCGCAATCGGTCCGCGGCTGATCTTCCAGGGCTTGTCCATGCGTCCTCCATATAACGTCCATAGCGACCGACTATGATGGTATTTTGACGAAAAGGGCGAGTAACGGACGTGGCACATCGTCGGTCCGGCTGCAAGCCGCACTGAAGCGGTGCGGCAGCCCTGTGGCGAAATGCCGTTTCCTGGGGTTGATGTCGCTCGGTGTTTTCGGAATGCCGTTTCATCTAATCGTTTTTATCGAGCAATATGCATTGACCTCCAGCATCGATTACAGTCCTTATCCGCGCCCAAGATAGAGTGACCGGCCGCGGGGAGGATGTATGCGGGTTTTCTCGAGTATTGACGAGCTGCGCCACACGCTGGATGCGCTGAAGCGGCAGGGGAGGACTGTCGGCCTCGTTCCGACGATGGGCTATCTTCATGCCGGTCATATGGAACTCGTCTCGCGCGCGCGCGCCGAGAACGATATCGTCGTCGTCTCGATTTTCGTCAATCCGCTGCAGTTCGGCCCGGCCGAAGACCTGAGCAAATATCCGCGCGATCCGGAACGCGACGCAGCCATGCTGAAGCAGGTCGGGGTCAATTTCCTTTTTTCGCCCGACGTCGAGGATATGTATCCCCAGCCGATGCTGACCGTCGTCGACGTTCCCGATCTCGGACACGAGCTCGAAGGGGCGGTCAGGCCTGGGCACTTTGCCGGTGTCGCCACCGTCGTCAACAAGCTCTTCAACATCGTGCAGCCGCAGACCGCCTATTTCGGAGAAAAGGACTATCAGCAGGTCGTCATCATCAAGCGCATGGTGGATGATCTGGCCGTGCCGGTGCGGGTGATATCGGTGCCGACGGTTCGGGACGGCGACGGCCTCGCATTGTCGTCGCGCAACGTCTATCTCAGCGCGGCGGAGCGGCGTGCCGCGGTGATCGTGCCTCAGACCCTCGACGAAGCGGAGCGTCTCATCGCCGGCGGCCTGACGGATCCAGCTGAACTCGAGAAAAAGCTCAAGGCGTTTCTCGGTCGAGAGCCTCTGGCAAAGCCCGAGGTCGTTGCCGTCAGGGATGCTTCGACGCTGCAGCCGGTCGCGTCGATCACAGAACCCGTCGTCGTGGCGCTCTTCGTTCGGCTCGGCACGACACGGCTTCTCGACAACCGGGTCCTCGCGGGTAACAGAGTGATCGGCGGGCGGGGCTTGCCGGGAAAGGGAGTGACCAGATGAGTGCGGCCGGAATTCAAAAGCGCCTTACGCCAGCCCGCATTTTAGCAATGAAGGGCGGCAAACCGATCGTCTGCCTCACCGCCTATACGACGCCGATGGCGCGGCTGCTCGATGAGCATTGCGATTTGCTCCTGGTAGGGGATTCGCTCGGCATGGTGCTCTACGGCATGGAGAGCACCATTGGCGTCACGCTCGACATGATGATCGCACATGGCAAGGCGGTGATGCGCGGCGTCGGCAAGGCTTGCGTCGTCGTCGACATGCCGTTCGGCAGTTATCAGGAATCGAAAGAGGTTGCCTTCCGCAACGCCGTCCGCATCCTGCAGGAAACTGGCTGCGATGCCGTCAAGCTGGAGGGGGGCGAAGAGATGGCCGAGACCATCGCCTTTCTGACGAAGCGAGGGGTCCCGGTGATGGGGCATATCGGCCTGATGCCGCAGCAGATTAATACCGCAGGCGGTTATCGTTCCGTCGGCCATTCCGAACACGAGACGTCGAAGATCCGGCGTGACGCGCACGCCATCGGCGGCTCGGGCGCCTTTGCCGTTGTCATCGAGGGCACGGTGGAACCGCTCGCCCGAGAGGTGACTTCAGCCATGCACATCCCGAGCATCGGTATCGGCGCCTCCTCAGCCTGCGACGGCCAGGTTCTGGTCTCTGACGACATTCTCGGGCTCTTCAACGATTTCACGCCGCGTTTCGTCAAACGCTACGACGAGCTCGGCAAGCGGGTCACCGAGGCTGCCGCCGCCTATGCCGCCGAGGTGCGATCGCGAAAGTTTCCGGCAGCAGAGCACACGTTCAAGCGGCGACCCTGAGGACATCCGGCCATCACCGTGCGACCTGTCGTTCGCGCATAATGTCGGCCGACCGGCGAACCGCCTCGGAGACCTGCAGGAGCTGTTTGGCCATGGGGGTCGAATTGCGCCAGACCATGCCGATCGTTCGCGACGGCTGCGGAGACTGGAAGCGGGAGATCGAAACGTGCGCCGAGCGCGTTTCCACAGGAACCGCCATCTCCGGGATCAATGTGATGCCGATGCCGGCGCTGACCATCTGGACCAGGGTGGAGAGCGAGCTGCCTTCCATGACTTCCCGGGGGCGGGCCGACCCGATCTTGCAGAACGACAAGGCCTGGTCGCGGAAGCAATGGCCTTCTTCCAGCAGCAGCAACCGCATTTCGCGCAGCGCCTCGCGTTCGGGCACCGGCTTGCCCTCGTCTTCTGGCCGCCGCACCAACACGAATTCTTCCTTGAAGAGCTCGAGCTCGGTCAGCGACGGTTCCGACACGGGCAAGGCGACGATTGCCGTGTCCAACTGGCCTTGGGTAAGCTCCTGAACAAGCTTTGCCGTCTGCGTCTCGCGCACTTCGATCTGAATTCCGGCGAAAGTTTTGTTCAGATCGTTTATGATGACCGGCAGCAGATAAGGCGCGATGGTCGGTATGATACCGATGCGCAGCCGCGTCAGGAAGGAGTCGCTGGAGGCGCGCGCCAGCTCCCCCAGCTCGTCCACGCCGTGCAGGATCGCGCGGACCTTGAGAGCGAAGGTCTGGCCGAAGGCCGTCAGCTTTACTTCACGCGCGCTGCGCTCGAAAAGCGCGCTGCCCAACTCCTGCTCAAGTTCTTTGATCTGCATTGAGAGTGCCGGCTGGGAGATGGCGCAGGCGTCGGCAGCGCGCCGGAAGCGGCCATCCCTCGCCAGGGCTTCAAAATAACGCAGCTGTTTCAAGGTCAGGTTCTTCATAAGCTCAGCTTATCGCAGCAATCAGTAAATCCAACTTAAAATTATCATATGCTTCCGATATGAAGACAGCAAGGGAGAGCGGGGCGCCCACTCGGCTCAACGTTTGAATGGCAGACAGATCAAGCAATGAAGGAGACAATCATGGACAACCCCGCTGACAGCACAGGCAAATGTCCTGTTGCGCATCACAAGGCTCCAGCCGCCCGGTCGAACCGTGACTGGTGGCCGAACCAGCTGAACGTGCAGATTCTTCACCACAACTCCGGCCGCGCCGACCCGCTCGGCCAAGCCTTCGATTATGCCGAGGAGTTCAAGAAGCTCGATCTCGAGGCGCTGAAGCAGGATCTTCATGCGCTGATGACGGATTCGCAGGATTGGTGGCCGGCCGACTTCGGACATTACGGCGGCCTGTTCATCCGCATGGCCTGGCACAGCGCCGGCACCTACCGCATCACCGACGGCCGCGGCGGCGCCGGCCAGGGCCAGCAGCGTTTTGCGCCGCTCAACAGCTGGCCTGACAATGCCAACCTCGACAAGGCCCGCCGCCTGCTGTGGCCGATCAAGCAGAAATACGGCAACCGCATCTCCTGGGCCGACCTTCTGATCCTCACCGGCAACGTCGCCTTGGAATCCATGGGCTTCGAGACCTTCGGCTTTGCCGGCGGCCGTGCCGACGTGTGGGAGCCCGAGGAACTGTTCTGGGGTCCTGAGGGAACCTGGCTGGGCGACGAGCGCTACAGCGGCGAACGCCAGCTGGCAGAGCCACTCGGCGCCGTGCAGATGGGTCTCATCTACGTCAATCCGGAAGGCCCTGGCGGCAATCCCGATCCGATCGCTTCGGCGCGCGACATCCGCGAAACCTTTGCCCGCATGGCGATGAACGACGAAGAGACCGTGGCGCTGATCGCCGGCGGCCACACCTTTGGCAAGACGCATGGCGCAGGCGATCCGTCCCTTATCGGCGCCGAGCCGGAAGGCGGCGCGATCGAGGATCAGGGCCTCGGCTGGAAGAGCTCGTTCGGCAGCGGCGTCGGCAAGGATGCCATCACCGCCGGTCTGGAAGTGACTTGGTCGCAGACGCCGACCAAGTGGAGCAACTACTTCTTCGAAAACCTCTTCGCTTTCGAGTGGGAACTGACGAAGAGCCCGGCCGGCGCGCATCAGTGGCAGGCCAAGAACGCCGCCGCCTCCATTCCGGATGCCTATGATGCCTCGAAGAAACATCTGCCGACCATGCTGACCAGCGACCTGGCACTGCGTTTCGATCCGGTCTACGAGAAGATCTCGCGCCGCTTCCTCGAAAATCCAGATCAGTTCGCCGACGCCTTCGCCCGCGCCTGGTTCAAGCTGACCCACCGCGACATGGGACCGAAGGTCCGTTACCTCGGCCCTGAAGTGCCGGCCGAAGACCTGATCTGGCAGGATGTGATCCCGGCCGTCGATCATCCGCTGGTCGACGACAAGGACATCGCCGAGCTGAAGGCAAAGGTGCTGACAACCGGTCTTAGCGTGCAGGAACTGGTCTCGACCGCCTGGGCGTCGGCCTCGACCTTCCGCGGTTCCGACAAGCGCGGCGGCGCCAATGGCGCGCGCATCCGCCTTGCCCCGCAGAAGGACTGGGACGTCAACCAGCCGGCACAGCTCACCAAGGTGCTCGGCGTTCTTGAAGGCATCCAGAAGGACTTCAACGCTGCCCAGACCGGCGGCAAGAAGATCTCGCTCGCCGACCTGATCGTTCTCGCCGGTGCTGCCGGTGTGGAGAAAGCGGCAGCCGCCGGGGGTCATCCCGTCAGCGTGCCGTTTACGCCGGGCCGCACGGATGCATCGCAGGAACAGACCGATGCTGCCTCCTTCGCTGCCCTTGAACCGCGCATCGACGGCTTCCGCAACTATGTGAACGGCAAGCGCCTGCAGTTCATGAAGCCGGAGGAAGCCTTGGTGGATCGCGCCCAGCTTCTGACGCTAACTGGACCCGAAATGACGGTCCTCGTCGGCGGCCTGCGAGTCCTGAAAGCCGGCACGCCCGATCATGGCGTCTTCACCTCCGGCCCGGAAACGCTGACGAACGACTTCTTCGTCAACCTGCTCGACATGGCCACGCAGTGGTCGCCCGCAGCTGGCAAAGAAGGCGTTTACGAAGGCCGCGACCGCAATACGAACGCAGTCAAGTGGACCGGCACCCGCGTCGACCTGATCTTCGGCTCGCATTCGCAGCTTCGCGCCTTTGCCGAAGTCTACGGCCAATCCGACGCCAAGGAGAAGTTCGTGAGAGACTTCGTCGCGGCCTGGACCAAGGTCATGAACGCCGACCGTTTCGACCTCGTCTGATCGGTAAGCATTCCCCCGGGCGCAGCTTCGGCTGCACCCGGCATTTCTTTCTTTATGGAATGCCGCGCATCGGGAACTACCGCCCGACCATCCAATCCTCGACGCGCAAGCCATCCACGCGCCGGAACTCCCCGACATTGTTGGTAATGACAAACAGATCCCGGGCCTTCGCCTGGGCGGCGATCAGAACATCGTAGGGACCGATTGGTCTTCCCTTTGCCGCCAATGCCGCGCGGATCTCGCCGGCGGCCAGCGCATCCTCGCGTTCGAAACCAATGGCTGGGAAATCCGCCATGAACAGGCGCAGGGTCTCAAGATTGTAGGAAATTTTCGCGCTCCCATAGGCGCCGTAATAAAGCTCGTGCATCACGATCGTCGACAGTCCGATCGATCCCTCGTCGCTCTCAATCACGCGGCTCAAGAGTATGTCGGACTTCCGGCCGATCAAAGCGATCACTGCATTGGTGTCGACGAGATGGGTGATCACTTGAACAGGTCCTGTAGCCCAGGCCTCTCCTGATCCTCCGGCTGCCCGCGTCCTTCCGCCATGAAATCGTCACTGAAGCCGCGCTCCAAGGCGCTCTGCAACGACGCCCAGCGCCTGCCGTGATCGGTCCGCGGCCGCAGGATTATGGCATCGCCTTCCCGCGTCACTTCTACCTGGTCAACGTCGAAACGGAATTCCTTCGGCAGACGAACCGCTTGTGAATTGCCGGATTGAAACACTCGTGCATATTGCGGCATAGGAGCCTCCGCGATTTGTATATATTAGAACGTATATACGCGGTGCGCCATGTTTTTAAAAGAAGGAGAAGGCGTGCCAGGCACACCCCTCCTGTGTCATGCCGGCTCCGTGCCTCGAGCATCTGCCATCGATCGATGACAGATGCTCGAGGCACAAGCCGCGCACAACGAATATGCAGTCAGCAGTAGGAGACCCCGTGTGGGGTGAACACGGGATCTCCCTGCCGGACCAATAAATCGATGAAACCTTACTTCTCCGGCATCATCGACGAGTGGTGCGAGGTGATCAGCCAGGTGCCATCCTTGAACTCATAGGTGTAGGTATAGCGGGCCGGCACCTTCGAACCGTCCTTCAGCGCGAATGTATAGGTGCCGGTATCGACTGCCCAGTTGCAGCCGGTCTTGATGTCGCGGCTGTCGATGTGGCCCTTGGGCTCCTTCGCCAGGAAGTGCTCGAAATAATCGATCCGTTCCGCCTGGGTCAGGCGAGGTTTGTCGGACAGGGTGGCGAGAAGCACGGAATCCTCGCTATAGTTCTTTGCGACTTCCTGCGGGCTCAGCGTCGCCAGCGACGTATTCCAGCGGTCGAAAAGCTTTGCCACTTCCTCCTCGCTGACTGGCGCGCAAGTCGCCGTTTCGGCCGCTGCCGCCGACTGGACCTGAACGAAACCGAGGACGAGGGCGGCAGCGATGATCGTACGCATGTTTGACTTTCCTTTATGGCGGCTCCGGCGGACATCGCATCGGTCAACCGCATGACCAATATCTAAGCGGCCGGCGCTGCGGCCCCATCTGCCGGGTGGCTCCGATCCGATTTGCCGAACGGCATAGATGACATTCCCACCGGAATGACTATCGTGCCCGCGTCATTCATTTCAGGAGCAGTCCCGTTGGGTCTGGAGCATAACACAGATACGGCGCATTCGCCTGATGTCGCGGAGATGAGAGCCCTTTACAGCGCGGGCGGCACGTCTGCGTTTCATCATCGAAGTGCGGAACCTTCTCGACACACACGCCTTCGAAACGGCCGCCCCAGAGGTCTTGTCCCGGCTTGCCGATTTCGCCGGAGCGCCGCTTGCCAGGCTCGTCTTTCCGCCCTTGCAGGGAGAGGCGCCCGTGCAGCTTACGGTCGGGCAATCGAGGAGCTCGGAAAGCGACGGCATCCTGTTTGCCTCGCAGGATGGTTCCGCTCTCCATCTGACGCTCATCGGTCCTTCGAGGGCGCGCGCATACGATGCCGACGACCGGCAGACCTTGGAGGTGGTGGCGGGCCAGCTCGCCGACGCCTGCAATCTCGAACGTCAGGCGGCAGAAAAGCAGGCGCTGCTCGGCGATCTCGAACGGCAGCGCAGCGAGCTTGCCGCCCTGGTCGCGCAGCTGATCCGGGCACAGGAGCAGGAGCGGCAACGGGTGGCGCTCGATCTGCATGACGGCTCGGCGAAGCCGATCCTGGTTCTCACCGCCGACGCGACCTTGCCGACGCGCAGGCGGGCGCTGTCCCTCGGCGCCAAGGATTTCCTGACGAAACCCTTCGATGCGATCGAGGCGGTCCTGCGCATCTTCAACCTTCTTGAAACTCGCATTCTGACGTTGGAGCTCGCCAGACACGGGCTGGCGACGCCGAAGTCGGAACGGCCGTGGGTCGATCCACCCTTATCTTGAAGGGGCGTTGGCCGTCGGCGGCGGTTTGCGCGCTCGCGTGTCAGGCGAGCAGCACCTTACCGCCCGTCCGGAAGGGAAGGGCGGATTGCAGCGCCTGGCGGATATTTTCCAAGGGAAAAACCTCCCGCACCTCGGTCGCGATGACCTTCGAGGCGATCTGCGCCGCCACCTCGGCATAGGCGCGCTGGACGTCGCCCATGGCTTCGGAATGAACCCATTCGCGAAGATGGAAGAAGGAAAAAGCGACATCTGGATGCGACGACCAGAAAGACGGCGGGATGCTTTGTCCCGAGAGCAGGCCGTAATGCACGAAATGCCCGCCGGGTTTGAGCGCAACGGCAAGGAGGCCGGCGCGCGTGCCGCCGACGCAGTCGAGCACCGCGTCGAGCCCATGCCGGCCAGCCATCCCCGCTGCCAGGTCGCCGTCCGCCCTGTCGACGATGACGGCCTCGAGGCGGCCGCGGAGGCGCTGGAGGGATTCCTCGCTGCGGACGATCGCGACCGGCTCAACATCGACGGCATTGGCCAGACCGATCAGGATCGATCCGATCGAAGAGGCAGCGGCATTGATGGCGATGCGCATGCCCGGCCTCAGCCCGATCTTCTTGTGCAGCATCAGCCAGGCCGTCATCGGGTTGACATAGCTCGTCGCAGCCTCGAAGTCGGACAGCTCGTCCGGAACACGCAGGCACCAGCTGGGATCGGTATCCTTGTATTCCTGCCATCCGCCGACGCTGCGCACCGGCAGCACGCGTGTGCCGGGGACAAGCCCATGGACCTCTTCGCCGCACGCTTCGACCACCCCGAAGGCTTCGAAGCCGGGAATGAAGGGCAGGGTGGTGCGTCCGGCATAGGTGCCCGATATGGTGATGATATCGGACGGATTGATCGACCGCGCAAGCAGCCGCACGCGCACCTGGTCGCGCCGCAGCACCGGCAGTGCGGCCCGCTCGATCTCAACGACCTCCTCGGCCGGCCCGAATTTTCGCACGACCGCCTGATATTGCATTGCATCCCCCAGACAACAGCGGTTAGAACACGCCTTCGAAATTTCGGTGATCGAATGAGTGTTGACGACAGGCCTTTAGCATCGTTCCGGGTCTCGATGCGAGACATCGACATCTATGGTCATGTCCACAATTCGGTGTATCTCGATTATTGCGAGGATGCCGTCGTCGAATTCCTGCGGCACCGGCAAATTCTCAGCCATTTCCGCCACACCTCCTCGGGTGTCGCCTATCACGTGAAGAAGGCGGAAATCATTTTTCACAGCCCCATCGACGTCGACGATGTCGTCGAAGCGAAGGTGGCCGTCGGGAAAATCGGGCGCACGAGCCTCTCCTTCGCGCTCGAGCTCTTTCGCCAGCGCGACGGCGCCCATTGCGCCTCGGCCGGCCTTGTCTGGGTCTGCGTCGGCCTTTCCGACGGCCGCCCGACGCCGATTCCGGAAGCGACCAGAGCCGCTTTGGGCTGACGGCAGATCTTCAAACCAGCGGGTGTCCATGCCGATCCATGCGCAGCTTCTTCGACATGCAACGGAAAGGCCGGATAAACCGGCCCTGGTGATCGACGGCCGCTCCTTGAGCTACCGCGAGCTCTATTCGCGCGCCAAGGCGATTTACCGTTTTCTCCAGGAATTGCCGCGCTCGAGCCGCCGCAAGCTCGAGCTGCCCTCGGTGGAGAAGCTTGCTGCGCTCAGCCTCGGCAATCATATCGGCTTCGCCGAGTATTTTGTCGCCGCCACCGCCATCCCGAATGCCTGCGCAGTGATCGACCCGATGATGCCGCCGGAGAGGATCGAGCGCATCATCGAGCGGCTGGCGCCGGACGTGCTTGTTGTCGACGACGATGCCGGGCCGAACGCCGAGATCGGCCGCAGGTTCGGCGTTCCCGTCGTCGTCGCCGGAACCGAACCCTTTGATGTTGGCGCAGCGGCAGGCGACCTGCCTGATGATGCCGAGGGAATTTTTCTGATCGGCTTTACCTCAGGCACCACCGCCGAGCCGAAAGCCTATTATCGCTCGCGCGAGCAATGGCGCAGCAGCCTCGACCGGGGCCGTCTCGTTTTCGAGCTCGAAGACGCGCCATCGACCCTATGCCCGGGAGCGCTGGCGCATGGGCTGGCGCTTTACGCCTTGGTCGAAGCCTTGGATGCCGGCGGCACCTTTTATTCGGTGAGGAAATGGGATGCCGAGGCCGTCGCGCGCACGCTCTCGGCCGAAGAGATCGAGCGGCTGGTCGCCGTGCCCACCCATATAGCGGGCATTGCCAGGGCCTGGGCCGCCAAACCGGCTCTGACATCCCTGCGCGATGTCCTGACCGCCGGCGCAAAATTGGACGTGAACGGGGTCGAATCCATGCGCCGTCTTTTTCCGAAGGCGCGCATAAGGGAATATTACGGCGCATCCGAAATCGGTTTCATGACGGTCTCGACGCTCGTCGGCGGCGCGGTCGATTTTCCGATCGATCGGGTGGGACAAGCCTATCCCGGCGTGGAAATTTCCATTCGCGACCCTGATGAAAACAACGTCGGGACCGATGTGCCGGGAACCATATTCGTCAGGAGCGACCTGATCGCCGACGGCTATCTCTGGGGTGACGACGGTCAGGCATTCCGGGTCACCGAGGCGGGAGCGACGGTCGGGGACCTCGGCGAACTCGATGAAAACGGCATGCTGCGGGTGATCGGCAGGGCAGGCGGCATGATGATATCCGGCGGCAATAATGTTTATCCCGCCGAAGTCGAAAGCGCCCTAAAAGCTTGCCCGGGGGTCGACGATGCCGTCGTCTTCGGGCTGCCGGATGCCTATTACGGCCAGCGGATCGTCGCGGTCGTGTCGGGAGAGGCGACAGATCCAAAAATCCTGGCCGATTATTGCGCGGATAAGCTCGTCAGGTACAAGATCCCCAGGCAATTCTACCATATCGGATCCTGGCCGATGACGAGCAGCGGCAAGATTGCCAGGGGGCACGTGGAAACGGCTGTGATCTCGGGAGACGATCTTGTCCTACGCCTATCAGCCTGACGAGGATTGGCAGCCGGTCGTGGTTGCCGCTTACCGCACGCCGATCGGGCGGGCTTTCGGATCGCTTTCGACAGTTGCGGCGGAAGACCTGCTCGCGCCGATCATCCGTCGGATCCTTTCCGAAACGGCAATTGCGCCCGACGTTATAGACGACGTCCTGGTCGGTAACGCCGCCGGCGGTGGTGGCAACATCGCGCGGCTGGCGGCACTCGCCGCAGGCCTGCCCATGGCGGTTCCGGGTGTGACGATCGACCGGCAATGCGGTTCAGGCCTGGAAGCGATCATCATGGCCGCCCGCCTGATCCAGGCGAAAGCGGGCTGCTGCTTTCTGGCCGGCGGCGTCGAGAGCGTCAGCACCGCGCCATGGCGTGTCGAACGACCAAAAGCCAATGGGGCACTACCGCGCTTTTATGGGCGCGCCCGGTTTTCGCCTGATGCCGTCGGCGATCCTGAGATGGGAATTGCCGCCGAAAACGTCGCCCGTCAATTCGGCATATCGCGGCAGAGACAGGATGAATTCGCGCTCCGCAGTCACCAGCTCGCCGCCGCGGCGGCCGATGCCGGCATCTTTCGGCCCGAGATCGTCGAAATCTCCACCGGCCACGGACTGGTCGAACGCGACGAATGCCCGCGCCCATCCACATCGCTCAAGGCGCTCGCAAACCTCCGGCCGGTCTTTCTCCCCGGCGGTTCGGTGACAGCAGGCAATGCCTGCCCTGTGAATGACGGCGCCTGCCTGGTGCTGGTCATGAGCCGCGGGATGGCGAAAAGTCTCGGCATCGACAAGGGCCTCGCCTTCATCGACAGCGCGGCGGCCGGTGTCGACCCCAACCTGCTTGGCATCGGTCCGGTTGCCTCGACCAAAAAGCTCTTTCAGCGTCAGCCCGGGCTCTCGCTCGCCGCCGTCGATGCCATCGAATTCAACGAGGCTTTCGCGGCCCAGGTTCTGGCATCGCTGGATCAACTCGAAGTTTCCGCGGACGCGGTCAACAGCAATGGCGGCGCCATTGCCTTGGGTCATCCGTTCGGCGCATCCGGTGCAATCCTCGTCACCCGGCTCTACAGCCAGCTGATCCGCGCCCATAAAAGCGGCTCAGCTGCCGGCGCGACCGGCCTGGCAATGATCGGCATCGGCGGCGGCATCGGGCTGACCGCCATGTTCGAGACCGCCACGCTTTCCTGATCATAAGGGTATCGTGTGTCGTCGCCACCAAACATGACACCGAGTAACAAACCAGGTTTTTAGCAAACTGAGCCGGGCGAAGCTCTTCGCCCGGTCCGTTCTTCATGCTGCGATCCCGTCAGGCGGCGATGCGCTTGTGATCCGCGGGGTGCTGAAGCCGGAAGCCGATCGCCAGCCTGTTCCAGGCGTTGATCATCGCAATGCCGATCGAAAGGGCCACGAGTTCGTCATCCGAAAAATTGCTATGCGCATCTTCATAAACATTATCAGGCGCATGGCTTTTCGCGATTTCTGTGAGCGCCTCGGCCCAGGCGAGGGCGGCCCGCTCCCGTTGGGTGAAGAGCTGCGACTCGCGCCACGCATTCAGAAGCAGCAGCCGGTCGTCCGTTTCGCCGAGCTTCAGGGCGTCCTGACGGTGCATATGCAGGCAGTGAGCGCATCCGTTCATCTGGGAAACGCGCACTTTGACAAGTTCGAGCAGCTTCGGGTCGAAGCTCTTGGCGATCCAGGCTTCGACGGCGACCAGACCGTCAACGCCGCTGTTCTTATGGGCTATGAAGTTCAAACGCTTGATCATTCTCGTCTCCATCGAGAGGGTTGATGACGCAAGCCACGGCTTGCCCGACAGTGGATACGCCGTGCCATCAGGCTCGCCTATCTGCTCCGAGGGTAGGTTCGGCCGATCCCGGATGACGTGAAACTCCTCCATTTCGGCCGGATGGATCGAGCGCAGGGCGAGCCCGGCTACTGCCTACGCATAGGGTGACCGCGACTGGGGGAGAATGGTTCGGGGCCGCGATCCGGCGCATTCTGCAGCCCGTCGGTTCCGGCCGGCCGCGCCGGAAAATCCCCGCGGCGACGGTCCCTAGATCGATCGCTTGCCTCGCCGAGGGCGCGATTTCGGCAGCCACCTCAAGTCAACAGAGGAAATCCTCGCAAGGTCAAGGAGACTACCCATGAAGATCGTCATTATCGGCGGCACTGGCCTCATCGGCTCGAAGACCGTGGAAAGATTGCGCAGCAAGGGACACGACGTTCTGCCGGCCTCGCCGAATTCGGGCGTCGACACGATCACCGGCAAAGGGCTCGCCGAAGCGCTTGCCGGCGCCCAAGTGGTGCTCGACCTGGCCAACTCTCCCTCCTTCGAGGACAAGGCGGTTCTCGAATTCTTCCAGACCTCGGGCCGCAACCTGCTCAAGGCAGGGGCCGCCGCCGGCGTGAAGCATCACATCGCGCTCTCGATCGTCGGCATGGAGCGCCTTCAGGGCAGCGGCTACATGCGCGCCAAGATGGCCCAGGAACAGCTGATCAAAAGTTCTGGCATACCCTACACCATCGTCCATTCCACCCAGTTCCATGAATTCATGGCAGGCATCGCCCAGTCGGGCACCGTCGGCCAGATGGTGCATCTGTCGCCGGCCTATGTGCAGCCGATCGCTTCGGACGATGTCGCCGATGTCATGGCCGAGGTGGCGCTCGCCGCGCCTCTGAGCGGTACGATCGAGATCGGTGGACCGGAGAAAATCCGCCTCACCGACATCGTGACGCGCCTCCTGAAAGCGACGAACGATCCGCGCCAGGTGACGGCCGATCCCCACGCCCGCTATTTCGGCGTCGAGCTTGAGGATAACTCGCTGGTAACGGGTCCCAAGGCGCGGCTCGGCCGGATCCGCTTCGACGATTGGCTCAGCCGGCAGCCGCCGCAGAAAAAGAGCGCCTAACAGCGAGACCACGTCCCATCAACGCAGGAGACCACACATGCTCAGGAAAATGATCTCGGCGGCCGCGTTCGCCATTGTCCTTGCCGCCGGCACTCAGGCTTATGCTGCAGGCGGCGACGCGAAGGTTCGCGTCGTTTTCGACCAGAAGCTTCCCAATGTTCCCGGCAAGAGCATGCGGGCGGTGCTCGTCGAATATGGGCCGGGCGGCTCGTCGCCCGGCCATACGCACCCGGCCTCGGCCTTCATCTACGCCACCGTTCTCGAAGGGGCGATCACCAGCAAGGTGAATGACGGGCCGGAGAAGGTCTATAAGGCCGGCGAAAGCTTTCCCGAATTTCCGGGCGATCATCACGCCGTCAGCAAGAATGCCAGCAAGACAAAGCCGGCCCGCCTGCTTGCGGTCTTCGTGCTGAATACCGACGAGACGGAACTGACAACCGACGACAAGTGACGTCCCCACGATGCCCGGCGCCGCCGGGCATCGATTTCCCCGCCGTATCAGGCCGCCTGCAGCGCCATCTCCAGGTCGGCGATCAGATCGTCCGGATGCTCGATGCCGATCGACAGGCGGATCGTCGATTCCAGCACGCCGATGCGCTGGCGGACATCGGCGGGCACGCCGGAATGCGTCATGGCGGCCGGATGGCTCGCAAGCGATTCCGTGCCGCCGAGGCTGACCGCAAGTTTGAAGACCTGCAGCGCGTTCAGGAACTTGAAGGCGGCCGGCTGGCCGCCGCGAATGTCGAAGGAGAAGGTGGAGCCGGCGCCGGTGCATTGCGCGGCGAAGGTCCGGCCGGATGGTGAATCCGGATCGTGATAGGGCAGGTAGTGGACCTTCTCGACCTTCGGATGATCGCGCAGAAAATCGGCAACGGCCCGCGCATTGCTGTTTGCCCGTTCCATGCGCAGCTGCAGCGTTTCCAGCGACCGGCCGAGCATCCAGCAGGAATGCGGATCGAGCTGCGTGCCGATCGCGCCGCGCAGCGCCTTGACCTGCTTGATGACAGCCTTGCGGCCGAGAACGGCGCCGGCGATCAGGTCGGAATGGCCGCCGACATATTTGGTCAGCGAATAGAGCGAGATATCGGCGCCGTGTTCGATCGGCCGCTGGAAAACCGGGCCGAGCAGGGTATTGTCGCAGACGATGATCGGCGTATGCCCCTGCTTTGCGCCGATCGTCTCGGCCACGCGCCGGATCATCGCGACATCGACCAGGCTGTTGGTCGGATTGGCGGGTGTTTCGATCAGGATGACGGAAACGCGGCCCTTCGCCATCGCCTCTTCCGCCGCCTTCTGCACCGATCCCTCGCTGACGCCATCGGCAAAGCCGACGGCGCCGACGCCGAAATTGAGGAACGTCTTTGCCAGCAAGGTTTCCGTGCCGCCATAAAGCGGCTGCGAATGCAGGATCGCATCGCCCGGCCGAACGAAGGCGAACAAGGTCGTGGCGATCGCCGACATGCCTGAGGAAAACAGCGCGCCGCTTTCCGTCCGCTCGTAAACGGCGAGCCTGTCCTCGACGATCTCGCTATTGGGATGATTGAAGCGCGAATAGACGAGACCCGCGCCTTTCCCCGCCGGCGGCTCGCGGCGGCCCGAGACGTAATCGAAGAAATCGCGGCCATCCTCGGCCGACTTGAAGACGAAGGTGGAGGTGAGGAATACCGGCGGCTTGACCGCCCCTTCCGAGAGTTCGGGATCGTAGCCGTAATTCAGCATCTGCGTTTCGGGATGCAGTGCATGATTGCCGATATGGGTTTTGGAAGGATGCGGGGCCGTCATGATCGTCTCCTCTGTCGGGGCTGCGGAAGGATAAAATACATCAAAACCACAGGTGAGGCGCAGTCATTGATGATGCTCCTCAATGATCAGTTGACGGCCTCGCCCAAAGTGTCTGCAACATAGGCGCCGCGCGCGCCCATCGGCAGCGGCGTGCCCGTCGTCGTATCCCTCGCGGTCTGATGTTCCAATTCGGCGTTGAGTTCCGCGCCGATGACGAGAATGACGACGGAAAGCCAGATCCAGATGAGGAAGCCGATCAGCGCACCGAGCGTGCCGTAGGTCGCGTTATAATTGGCGAAATGATCGAGATAGAAGGAGAAGGCAAGCGACATGGCCGCCCAGGCGGCCGTCGTCAGAACGGCGCCCCACGTCATCCACCGGAGCTTGGCAGGCTCCCGGCTGGGGCCAAAGCGGTAAACTGAGGTAACCGCCACCGCGACGACCAGCAGCAGCAGCGGCCACCGCAGGAGAAGGGCCATGTGCTCGTTGAACTGATCGAGCCAGAGATAGGAAAGCACGACCGGCATGACGCCGACAAGCGCCACCATCACCACCGTCAGAAGCATCGCGCTCAAGGTGAAGCAGAGTCCGACGAGGTTCAACCGGATAAGACCGCGCTTTTCATTCTCCTCATAGGCGACGTTCATCGCATCGAAGATCGCCAGCGTGCCGCTATGCGTGCTCCATAGCGCGATGCCGAGACCGACGAAAAAGGTGATGCCAAGTGCACTGTCGCGCTTATTGACGAGTTCCTTGATCTGATCGGCAAGTAGATCGAACGCTCCCGGCGGCATGAGGCCGGCCAATTCGCGAAGATGTTCGGATATGGTGATCGGATCGGCAACCAGCCCGTAGAGCGCCACCAGAGCCGCCATGGCGGGAAACAGCGCCAGCAGCAGATAAAAGGTCACACCCGCGGCAATGAGTGTGACCCGGTCGTTCAGGACTTCATGGTAGACGCGCCAGAACACATCGCGAAGTCCGCGGAGCGGAATAGCCTCGGGCGTCGCGGCGCTGCGGCCATGATCGTCAACCGCGCGGCGGGGTTCGGCACTCGGGGGAACGGAACTGCGCTCCGTTGCCTGCATCAACGCAAGTGCGCCGATCGCCGCAGCCACCATCGCCGCTGCGATCGACATCTTCTTGAGGTGAAGCACATCTGGCATGAGGATGCTCTCCGCTCTGGTGCGGGGATAACGCAGAGTGCCGCTAAAGGATGCAAGCCGCTGCCTCCCGCGACCATTCGAGCGGGGGGCAAAATCATTCCGTTCCTCGAGCCTGTCGAGTAACGGCAATTTTGACCGATTCGGGCTTGTCAAACCGGTCGCTGCGGGGGAATCTATCGCCTGGTGGCGGGGGGTATGGTGCAGCTTACAAAATTCTAAGCCATTGATCTCGTTATTATCACTTCCAGTTATGGAAGTGAATTCGCACTTTAGTTTCGTTACTGACTGGGCGGTCTTTTCGACAAGCCTGCCCGACAACCATCGTTTCGGTCTCAAAGGCAGCGAATTCTGGCTCCAAGCGTCTGCAATGTTGCGACCACAGCGCCTGTCAGCGATCGACAAAACAATAACGCCAGTGGCAATCCCCTGCAATAGCTGCTCTCGTTATCGACCGCGAATATCGGGAACCGGACGCGGAGGTGCTTCTGCCCGGCATCATCCATGTTGCCCGCCGCCGAAGCCGGAGCATTGCCTGCCCGCGATCGAGATCGAGATCTCAATACCTCGGTCGCAGCCGGACAACGCATTCACGATACGCCCCCGAAAGTCTCGTCTGCAGACCGGGTCGGCGCTGCTTGAGAACCAGCCCCTCCCCTGCTTCATGGTCATTCGGTTCGGCCGCATGGCGAGGCCGGCCAGACTGCCGTGCGCCTCGACCAGCCATCGCGCGATGGATGCGGTGTCACATGGCGGAAGGGCAATCGGCTCGATATCTCCAAGCATCGACCGATGAAAAATGCACGTCCGACGATGCACGCGATCGCTTCGTCACGGGCGTGCGACAGCCGAGCCTCGGCCGGGTCAGACCTCGGCCAAAGGCTCTTCCCGGCACGAGGCCTGGCGCGTCACCAGGCGAATCCCTGAACTCGGATGTAGGTCCGCTTGCCTGATTGCCCGTTGTCCGCGGACAACTTCCAATCAGACGATGGCCGCAAAGCCTATTCAACACGCCCCGCAACTGGTGTGCATGGCAGCGAAATGCGAGGGGCGCACCGACGCCGAATGGATGCAAAGAGCAGCGCTGCGGCGTCTCCCTCGAGGCAATGGCCTTCGGCCTGTGCCCCTTAGGATGAGGGACGCCTAGAGGGTGCCGCCGTCCATAGGAGACGCCAGGAATCTGCGCCCAACAACGAGCGCTGGAGAATGCCGTGCCGTGGCCCACGAGAGCCTCATCCCGAGGCGCACCGCCTCGAAGGACGAGGCGGGCGCGCCGACGTCGAAGGAATGCAAGGAGCAGCGCTGGAGCGGACCCTTCGAGGCTCCGGCCGTCGGCCTGCGCGCCTCAGGATGAGGAACGCCCTGAGGGTGCCGTCCTCAACAAGGGACACTGCGGATCTGCGCTCCAATAGTGCGCGTTGAAGAACCCGCGCCACCGCACACGAGAGCATCATCCTGAGGCGCCCCGCAAGAGGCCTCGAAGGGCGAGGCCGGTGCGCCGACGCCGAAGGAGTGCGAGGAACGGCGCTGAGCACGTCCTTCGAGGCTCCGGCTGTCGGCCTGCGTGTCTCAAGATGAGGCGCACGCTGGAGGATGCGCCCCCAACAAGGGGCGGTAGATTTCCTGCGTCTCAATTTCAGGCGTTGAAGATTCCGATACTACCCCCGAGAGCCTCACCCTGAAGCGCGCCGCTCGGGGCCTCGACGGGCGATGCGGGTGCGCCGACGTCGAGGGAAATGCAAGGAGCAGCGTCGGCGCCGCGCGCTAAAGGTGAGGAAGGATCAGCTATGCAAAAGCCTGAGCGTCGAGAATATGGGATTGATCGTAAATGGGTTGTCCGCGGACAACCCGGTGACCATCGAGACAGAACAAGTTCTCGAGAACACTTCACCTTACGCAGTCGTCCAATTGAGCCTGAGGCGCTCCCCGCAAACGCCTCAAAGGACGCAGCGACCTGCTCGCTTCGGGAATGAGTGGCGGCGCAGCGCAAGTTGTCCGCGGACAACGCCGCCGAATCCGGCCGCGAGCAATAATCAAAAGCTGCGCCCAATTCGACCCTCTTGCAGCGTCACCCGTCTTGCCACCCAGCCGCCAAGCTTGAATTTGCCGCGTCGCGGCACTACCTCGTGATGGACCGAAGCGCTTCACCCCTCCGAGCCGCTTGGGTCCGACAGACAGTCATTCCTCCTCCCAGGCTGTCGCTCACTATCGAAGCCCGGTGCCTCTCCCGCGCCGGGCTTTCGCTGTTTCGGCAAACCACTGGAGTAGCCGGACAGGCCACATCCTCCATTTCTTCCGCTCCTATCGATCCGGTCCTCAAACGGGATCGGCGGAGCCGGCGGCAAAGTTCATTGCCTGCGTCGCCAACCTGCGCCGAAGCTGCCGCCTTGCCGCCGGCGGTGGTGCGCAATTCATATGAACTTTCGCCGCATGGCCGCGGCTCGAATACTCGGCGCCTCCGGCTCGATCTCGAAGATCATCGACAGCAAATTTCAACAGCAGAGTTTCCCGCTTCAACTGGGGAGAGGCGCCGTTGGCGAGCTTGCGCTAAGCTTCGGGAAGGCCGGATCTAAGGTCGACACTCCGAACGTGTCATCGCCCATACCATCTCCGCCGGATGCTCGGGTGTTGCGATGTCGTCGCTGATCAAACCTGCGGCCGGCTGATCGCGCCGGGCGAAGGGGCGAGGGGCATCGAGATCTTCGGCGTGGTGGGCTGCGTCGCTGTTCGCAACGGAGATGCAGCAGTCGGCACTCTGGAAGGAATGCTTCAGGGATCGTCATAGCAGAGCGCCCATTGGTCGCCGATATACCAGCAGCGCCCTACCCGCGGGTCCGTTTTCCAGAGCAGGCTTTTTATGAACTCGATGCCGCGCGCTTGAATGCAGCCGTCAGCGCCTCAATCTCGTTCTCGTCGATCGTCAATCCACCATCGGCGCAGACGAAATAGGCAGTACTGATCCAGCGCGCCGCAAATCCACTTGCGCCGCGCTCGATACGAAGCGCGGCGCCATGAGAGGCATGACGGCCGCCACTCGACGGTCGGCCCTGGCGCGGTACGCCAAGCGGCAACACCAGACGTCCCCCGGGTCGCAACCTTTCGATCCGGGGTGCCGCCGGACGCCCGACGGCGAAATTCACATAGACCGCATCCACCTCCTGCTGCGGCCATTGATTGCCGTCGGCGATGATGACGCTGACATTGGCCCGATCGGCAAGCGCTGCTTGGGCGTGACCCGCGAGATCCGGATCCATCTCGACGGCAAAGACATGACCCGCCGCACCCACCAACTCCGCGAGAATGGCGCTATAATAGCCAGTGCCGGCACCGATATGAGCGATGCGATCGCCGATTTGCACGTCCAGTTCAGCCAGGAGCTGCGCATGCAGCGACGGGCTGCCATTGTTGACGCCCTTGTCGGATTGCAAGGCGAACAGCACATCCTGATAGGCCAGAACCAAATCGGAGGAAAGCAGCGGGCGATATCCGCCACCCAGATTGGCGATCTGCCATGGCGGCGCACCGAGGAATTTTTCGCGTGGCACGACGGCAAAGGCGGCCTCGATCCGCGGGTTCGTTATTCCGGCGGTTGCCGCCACCTGATGGGCGTAAGCCCGGCGGACCACCGCCAGTTCGTCGAGCGTAAATATCGCAGTCGGCATGACTCATCTCCGGACATGGCTTCCGATCTGTTCCGTTTTGCTACGCCTTTACATCAAGCGGATCCATATCTGCCGATATCTGGTTAATACAGATAGCGGACAGATCCTCAAGACTCCGCATTCGTGACGGAAGTTAAGCGCTAATTAGCTTCCATTGCAGAAAACTACATTGTTAGGTCATACGCTTAATACAGGCGGGCCATAAACGAACGCACCTCAAAGCTGGCCTGCAAGCCAGCATCATTCCGAGCCGGGCGGCCTCTGGCCTCAACAGCTTCCCAGAGCGCCGTCGAGGCATTCAGCCGTGCGGCGTCGCGCGACCCATGGCGTTTACGCTGAAACGCTTCTTGATCCTGTCGACGTGCGTTCCGTCCTGAAGCGGAACCTGAACCAGCCTGTCATAGGTCTCAAAGCCCATCTTCGCGTAATAGCCAAGTCCGCTGATATTGTCGGCGCGGATGGTCGCATTGATGAATTCCAGCCCGAGCTCTTTCGCTGCCGCCCGGGTCGCGGGAAAAAGCGCGCTGCCGACGCCCGCGGTCTTTGGGTTCATGCGGGCAAAGGTCGCAATGTCGGCGACGCCTTTCGGCGGATCGCCGTATAAGCTCAGCGATTGAAAGCCGACAAGCGCCTGATTGTGCTCTGCAACATGGCAGACAAGCGGAAACTCGCCCTCGATGAACCAGTCCGCGAATTCGGCGGCCGAAAGCGGGGTCTCGAGCGCTGTCGTTCCGCCGGTCCGAATGATCTCGTTCAAGAGAGCGCTCAACTCCTCGGCGTCGGAGGAGACGGCTTTTCGGATGTGCATGTCTTGGCTACCTCGTCGCTAGAACAGGATGATTTTAGGCCCAGTTGGCCTAAAATCTGAATCCTGTTCTCAGTTAAAGAGTTAGAGCATGATGTCATGAGAAAACCGCGCTCACTTTTCGGCCTCATGCTCTAGTCAACAACCTATCGGCGAGATTTCGAGGTGACAAGTCACCATTTCGTCTGCCACGATGAGGCATCGTCCAGCGCACTCGACACCGGTTTCGCGTTCGCCGATTGCGCGCAAACTGTCATCAGGCGTTCAATCGCTGCTGCGTCTGCCGGTCGAAGAAATGAACCTTGGACGTTTCGAAGGAAAGCTTCACCGGCTGTTCCGGGACGAGCTCGACACGTTCGCGCACGACCCATGTCAGCTCCCGGCCGTCGACTTCCACGGCGACATGGGTTTCCGATCCCGTCGGTTCGACCACCTTGATCACGGCATCCACCCCGTTCTCGCCGCCGAAGGCGATGTCTTCCGGGCGGATGCCGAGCGTCAGCGGCCGGTTGGCTGAATTGGCCGGCGCCCGCGACAGCGCCACGCGCGAACCGCTGGACAGCGCCAATGCCGGCTTTCCCCCATCGTCGATCGTCCCTTCGAGAAAATTCATGGCGGGGGAGCCGAGGAAACCGGCGACGAAGATGTTGCGCGGCCTGTCATAGAGCTCGAGCGGGCTGCCGATCTGCTCGACGCGGCCGCCATGCAGCACGACGATCTTGTCGGCCATGGTCATGGCTTCGATCTGGTCATGGGTGACGTAGACGATGGTGGTCTTCAGCCGCTGGTGCAGGGCCTTGATCTCCGCCCGCATCTTCACCCGCAGTTTCGCATCGAGATTGGAGAGCGGCTCGTCGAACAGGAAGACTTTGGGATCACGAACGATGGCGCGGCCCATGGCGACGCGCTGGCGCTGCCCACCGGAAAGCTGCGCCGGCTTGCGGTGGAGAAGCGGCTGCAAACCGAGAATGGCGGCGGCTTCGCCGACCTTCTTCTCGATCTCAGGCCGCTTGGCGCCGGCAAGCTCCAGCGCGAAACCCATGTTCTGGGAGACGGTCATCTGCGGGTACAGCGCGTAGTTCTGGAAGACCATCGCGATATCGCGATCCTTCGGCTGCAGATTGTTCACCACCCGGCCGTCGATGCTGATCTGGCCGGCGGTGACGTCTTCGAGCCCGGCGATCATGCGCAGCAAGGTCGACTTGCCGCAGCCGGAGGGGCCGACGAGAATGGCGAATTCACCATCGGCGATCTCGACGTCGACGCCATGAATAATATCGACCGTGCCGAAGGATTTCTTGACGTTTCTGATGCTCAAGCCAGACATTTTGGACCCCTTGATTAGTGCTTCCCGCGCCGGCGCACGCGCAGCGCCTGATACGGTTTGCGCGGGATTTTGACGCCGAAGGCCGCGTCCGGCTTTCCGCCGCGCACGACCGAGCCGTGGCGGGTCGGATGCGGAACGGGCGCTGCCACCTTTTCGGCCGGCGTGATCGTCATCTCCCAGGTGTCGATGATATCGACATCGTAATCGTCGCCATCGACAGGCAGGCCGGTGGACCAGACGACCGGCTGATGTTCGCCGAAATAGATCAGCCGGAAATCGCCGTCGCCGTCACGCGCCCCCGATACGCGCGACCAGGGCCATTCGCCGATGATGCCGAGCGGCTCGAGCCCATGTTTGACGTCGGCCTCCAGCAGATCGCGCAGGAAGCCGATGCGCTTCCAGGCCTCGCCGCGCAGCTCGCCGCCCTTGGCCCACCAGATCAGATCCTCGGGATGCGAATAGGTCTCGCCATGGCCGGCATAACCGCCGCGCGCCATGGTGATCCAGAAGCGATGCACGAGTTCCCCGGCATGGAGATTGCCCCATGACTGCAGGATGTCGCCCTCATATTCCGGCTCGTCGTTGACGACAGGCTTGCCATAGGCATCGCGCCATTCCTGGGTGCGCTTGACGTCGGGGTTCTGAATGCAGCTATGCGTGACCCACGGCTTGCGATGATCGAAATTCGCCGTCACGTCGCCATTGTGGATGGAGCGCAGGTGCTGGTAGGGATCGTTTTCCTCCAGGATGTGGAAGTAGCGGTCCCACTGCGCCATCGGTTTGGTGTCGATGAGGAAATCATATTCATTGGCGAGCGACCACCAGACGTTCCGGTAGGCGGAAAGACGCGCGGCCAGATATTCGACATAGCGGAAATCCTGCGCGGCCGACATGTCGGCATAGCCCCAGCGGTCATAGGGGTGGAAGATGATGATATCGGCCTCGATGCCCAGTTCGCAAAGCGCCGCGACCTGCTTTTCGAAATGCTGGAAGGCGGCGGGGTTGGGCCGGTCGAAATCTTGGCCGCCGTCCGTGCCGCGTTCGAAGCAGGCATGCAGCGGCTCGTTGACATTATAGGGATAGTCCTTCGGAAACACGCCCATGCGCATCTTGTTGAAACGCGCCGTCTTGAGGGTTTCCAGCGTCTGCTTCTGCATGTCGAGCGGCTGATGCGTCCAGGCGTAGCAAGTTGTTCCGAAGGAGAGGAACGGCGTGCCGTCGGCATAGGCGAAGTGGAATTTGTTGCGCACGCGCACCGGGCCGTGATTGCCGGCCGAAGGTGCGGTCGCGGTCAAAACACCGGTCTTGCCGTCGAGGGCCGCAGTCTTGGAGCGCGTCTTGAACGACCACTCACCCTCACTGTCGGGCATGAAACGGATGCGATAAGTGCCGTTGCCGTCATAGAAGCCCGGCACGCGCACATCGCGGCTCTTCTGGGTGAACACGGCATCGAATGCCACGTCGAGATAGGGATTGCCGCCGGCAGGCCCCTCGAAGGCGGCCTCGAACACACCCCATTTTTCGACTGTTGCATCAGACATTCTGTCTCTCCTCGTGAGATAAGATTTCGCGATCAGCCCTTGACGGCGCCGGAGGTGAGGCCGGAGACGAAGTAGCGCTGGAACATGAGATAGACGATCGTCGCCGGCAGAACGGTCATGACGATCGCCGCGTTGAGCTGGCCGTAATTGCTGGAGAACTGCCCCTGGAATGACATCAAGCCGAGCGGCAAGGTCCACATGTGCTGGTCCTGCAGCAGCACCAGCGCCATGGCGAATTCGTTCCAGGTGGAAACGAAATCGAGGATGAGCAGCGCGGCAAGCACGGGCAGGCACACCGGTAGGAAGATCCGCCGGAAGATGGTGAAGTGGGTGGCGCCGTCGATGAGGGCTGCTTCCGACAGCTCCTTGGGAATGCCCTTGAAGAAGCCGTGCAGGATGAAGACCTGGTAGGGAACGCCGAAGGCGATATAGGGCAGGATGACGCCGGGATAGGTGTCGATCAGTCCGAAGGAATTGACCAGGGTGAAGAGCGGCGCCAGCATCACCTGAAAGGGGATCATCGTGCCGAAGACGACGACGAGCAGCAGGGCCTTGCTGATCTTCAGCTTGATCTTGGCCAGAGCATAGGCGGCCATGGCCGACAGGAACAGGCCGAGCGGCACCTTGATGACGGTGATGATGACGCTGTTCAGAAAGGAGTTGGCGAAATTGCCGCGGCTCCAGGCAGCGCTGTAATTGTCATAGGCAAGCTCGGTCGGCGGCATGAAGGCGCCGGTGCTCGTCACCGCCGCCGGCGTCTTCAGCGAGGTAAAGACGATGAACACGAAGGGCGCAACCCAGACGAGGGCGACGACGACAAGCGTGATCCAGAGGCCGATCAGAACGGGATCGCGCTTCATCGACGACGGCTGGACTTCGAGATGCACGGCGGCGGTATCGCTCGGCACTGCTGTCACGATTCGACCTCCTCGTGTTTCTGGGTCCATCTCAAATAGGGAATGACGACGGCCATGGTGATCAGCAGCAGGACGACGGAGATCGCCGCACCCCGGCCGAAATCGAAGATCTGCATGGCCTGCGTGAAGGCCCAGAGCGCCAGCATCTGGGTGGACTGCGCCGGCCCGCCGCCGGTCAGGCCGTAGACGATATCGAAGGCCTTCAGCGAGGAGATGATCGAAAGAACGAGAACGATGGTGATCGTCGGGCGCAATGCCGGCAGCGTCACATGCTTGAACACCGCCCAGCGGCCGGCGCCGTCGATGCGCGCGGCCTCGACCAGCGTCTGCGAGACACTCTGCAGGCCGGCCAGGAACAGCACCATCGAGAAACCCACCGTCTGCCAGAGATAGGCGACGAAGACAGAATAGAGGGCGATATCCCTGTTGCCGAGCCAGTCCTTGATCCAGCTCTGCATGCCCCAGGAGGTCAGCAGCTGGGCGAACAGGCCAAAGAAGGGATCGTACATCCATTTCCACATGGTGGCGACGGCGATCGGCGCGATGATGACGGGCAGATAGAAGATCGCCCTCAGGCCATTGCGGCCGAAGATCTTCTGATTGAGGCTGAGCGCCAGCAACAGGCCGACGACAGGCGGGAAGATCAGGCTCATCAAAGTCCAGATCACCGTGTTGCGGAAGGCAACCCAGAAGACCGGGTCCCGGGTGAAGATCGCCGAATAGTTGGCAATGCCCACGAACTGCCGGTTGGCATCCAGCCCGTTCCACTTCTGGAAGCTCAGGATGACGACGTTGAGCATCGGGTAGAGCGCAAAGACCGCATAGATCGCCAACGCCGGCACGAGCAGGATGGCCGCTTGCATGCGCGGATCATGTGTCGATTGTCGAAGTGACATGCTTTCCTCCTACAGCGCCGCGCGTGCTTCAGACGCGCAAAGGACGCTGCAGCACTTTGAATCTGCGCATCGTGCCTTTCGAAAATCGATTCCGATTTTCGACCGATGCGCTGGCGGGGCGTTTGCGCCAGCTCACGAAAGAATGTGCCAGCCGATCAACTCAAGGATCGATCGACTGGCGCTTGGGAGGAATCAGGTTCTGCTTGCGATGAAACTCTGCAGCTGCTTGGCCGCGTCGGCCGGCTCGGTGTTGCCGGAGGCGACGTCGTTGATGACGCGGAAATATTCCGTCGTGACATCGAGCGGGAAGGCCTGATCGCCGTTCATGTAGACCTTGCCGTACTTCTGGAAGATCTCCAGCCATTCCGCCTCGAGCGGCTTCTGGTTGGCGTATTGGACGTTCTTGTTGACGGAGGTCGAGCTCAACTGGCCGAGCAGATCCTGCTGCACCTTCGTCGACAGGAAATAGTCGAGGAATTTGGCGGCTATATCAGGATTCTTGCTCTTGGTGCTGATGTAGTTGTACTCGGCGAAGCCATAGAGACGCTCGGTATTGGTCGGGAAGGGGAAGATGCCGTAATCGTCGAGATTGGCGCCGGAGCCGTTGAGCTGGCTGACCAACCAGTCGCCTTCGAGCATCATCGCCGCGCGGCCTGCGGTGAAGAGGCTGTAGGACTGCTTGTTGTCGATGCCCATGAACGGCTGCAGCGTATAATCCTTCGTCCACTTCGCAAACTCGGCGAAGGCGTCCGTCGCACAAGGTTCCTTGGTCCAGTCCAGCGTCATAGCCTTCAGTGCATCATGCTTTTCGGCGCCGCACTTGGTTTCGAGTATGACGTCCATCAGGCGCATGACGTGCCAGTTGACGGTGCCACCGAAGGTGAAGGCGGGGATGCCGGCGGCTTTCAGCTTGTCGGCCGCGGCGAGAAGTTCCTCATAGGTCTTCGGCTCTTCCTTGATGCCGGCCTGTTCGAAAAGCTTCTTGTTGTAATAGACGGCTTCGCCCTTGAAGGTGAAGGGAACGCCGTGCTTGCCGCCGGGATAGAGGTCGGCGAAAGCCGCAGCGGCGGGCAGCAATTCGTCGTTCCATTTATATTCGGCATAATATTTGTCGAGTGGCAGGGAGAGACCGGCCTTCACATATTCGCCGCCAAGGCCGAGGCCCGCCCAGCTGAAATAAATGTCGGGGCCTTTGTCGGAACCGGCCGCGACACGCAGGGCCGTCTTGTGTTCGTCGACGGCGCGCTGAACGATCTCGACATGGGTTCCGGGGTTTGCCGCTTCGAAATCCGTCGCAACCTTCTTGAGCGCGCCGTTGGCGGCGTTGTTGTCGAAGTTGAGGGTCCAGAGCGTGATGTCTTCGGCAACAGCCGGAGTTGCAGCCAGAGACGCCACAGCCATCGCGACGATGCTCGCAGTCTTCAATTTCGCAGATAGGGTCAGCATTACCGTCCTCCTCTTGATAAGCCGGCCCCTTGTCGCAGATGATCATTTACATGTCAACTGGTATGATGAGATAACCATCGCGATGCCGGATGAATTTTGCAATGGAAGCGATGATGATGACGGCCGAGGCGGCACCCGGATCGATATGGCCAATCACTCGATCCCCCAGCCGCGAAGCCCGTCCCTTGGCCGCTGTCATCTCCCGGGTCGCTTCGCAGCCTTGGCGCGCTGCCCGCTCCGCCATGTCGAAGCATTCAGGAAGGGCGGTTCCCGACGCCCAGGCCCTGAGCGCCGCATCGGTCGCCGGCTTCCAGGCGTCGACCATGGTCTTTTCGCCGGGCTCCGCCTTGCCGCGTTCCTGAATGCCTTGCGCCATCGCCGCGAAAGCCCGCACAAAATCGTCATCGCTCAGGTCAGACCTGTCCTTGACCGAAGCGCCGGCGCGCATGAAGGCGGTGGCATAGAGCGGGCCCGATGACGCGCCGACCGCATTCAGAAATGCCTTTGCAGCAGCGTTGAAGGCAGGCGTCGGCGCAGTCTGCGCGGCATCGAGCCCGCTGATCGCCTTGGCGGCGGCTTCACAGCCGGCGTCCATGGCAAGGCCGTGATCTCCGTCGCCGATGGCGCCATCCAGCTCGCAGAGATGATCGCGCTGCGCGGCGATGTCCTCGGCGATAAGGATAAAGAGGTGCTGCAGGTCTTTCGTCGTGATCAGCATCGATCACCTCGTAAACATGGCGCAATCGCAGGGATGGTCGATCAGCCGCTGAAGCTCGTCGTCGAGGTGCATGAGCGTCACCGAAGCGCCGGCCATTTCGAGCGACGTGCAGTAATTCCCGACGAGCGAGCTATGGATGACAAGCCCCGCCTCGTCGAGCCGCACCTTCACGCGCCGCATCATGATGTAGAGCTCCATCATCGGCGTGGAGCCCAGCGAGTTGACGAGCACGGCGACACGGTCGCCCCGTTCTGCCTTCATCTCGCGGAGGATGCTGTCCATCAGTTCGTCGGTCCCCGCGTCGGCCGCCTTCAGCGGCTCGCGGGCCATGCCGGGCTCGCCATGGATGCCCATGCCGATCTCCATCTCGCCGTCGCCGATCAGGAAATTCGGTTTCAAGGTCTGCGGCAGCGAACAAGGCGCGAGCGCCACACCCATCGTATAGGTTCGCGCATTGGCATGGCGGGCGGCGCGCTCGACCTCGTCGAAGGAATAGAGAAGATCGCAGGCAGCACCAGCGGCCTTGAAGATGAAGACATTGCCCGCCACGCCGCGCCGCCTGTCCCTCTGATCGGCGGGGGCGGACGCGACATCGTCGGTGGTCAGGACGGTGCGCACCTCGATCTCGTCAAGCGCCAGCATTTCGGCGGCCATGTCGAAGTTCATGACGTCGCCGGCATAATTGCCGTACATGAAGAGCACGCCGGCGCCGCCGTCGACGGCTTTGGCGCAGGCGATGATCGGATCGGGGGGCGGCGAGGCGAAGACATTGCCGATCGCGGCAGCATCCGCCAGCCCCTTGCCGACATAGCCGAGGAATGTCGGTTCGTGCCCGGACCCGCCGCCGATCACCAGCCCGACCTTGCCCTTGCGCGGTCCGTTTCTGGCAATGATGGCGCGCGGCATGTCGTCCACGGCATAAAGGTGCTCGGGATGGGCCGCGAGAACGCCTTGCAGCATCTCATCGACGGCATCTGCGCCTGCATTGATAAGCTTTTTCGTCTTCACGCCGATCCTCCCCAGAACGAGCTCCGACTGCATAGATGCGGCTGTATCGCCGGAGGTCAATCCGCCAGCGGCAAGACGACCGTCCCGAAAGGCGCGAGCCGCAGCTCTTTATCCAGAGCACCGCCGTCGACCCTTCGCTCTTTGCTGGTCAGATTGACCACATAGATCCTGGCGCCTGCGGCATCCCGCGCCACGAAGGACAGCACTTCGGACGGCGAAGACGAGACGCATTCCTGCCAGGACGCGCCGGCGAGGGCCGACAAGGTCCGCACCGTGTTGAACAGCGGCCGCCGCCCGCCTTGCTCGACCGGTTCATCCGGGCCGGCGATCAGGCCGAAAGGGCCGGTCAGTGCCGAAAGCGTCAGGCATTCGAGATCGGCATTCAGCACCCGGATCGCGTAGCCGAGCGCGAAAGCCTCCGCGAAACGCCCGTTGTGGCGCGGGTCGCGATTGGCCATCGGGATGCGTCCGCCCGCAGGATTGTCCATGGTGCGGCTACCATAAGGGTTCTGCCGCATCGGGATCGTCGACGGGCCGATGCGGTAGGGCTTGTCGCGGTAGACCGCGCGGACGGATCGCGTGATGAAGGGCAGCGCTTCCAATGTCTGCATGACGCTGAGATCGTCGGCCGCATGCACGATCGGATTGGTGCAATGGCTGACGAAATCGATCTCGCCTGATGGCACGCGCTTGCGGTTGAGCTCGGTGAAATAGCTCAGCATGCCGCCGCCGATGCGAGTGCCGGGGAAGGCGGCGCGGGCCGCGGCATAGATCTCTTCGAGGGGAGGGCAGTCCGGCCATTTGCTGCCAGGCGGCGTCGATTGCCGATCGACGGAAGGCGAGATCAGGATCGCTTCCGGCTCGAAGTCCGCGCGCTGCATCTGGCGGGCAATCTCGGCCGCTTCGCTTGATGGCGACGACTTGCAGGCAAGCGCGATCTCCAGCGTCGTACGGCCAGGATGGTCGGCAGCGATAGCGGCAAATTTCTGCAGCGCTTCGACGCCATGTCCCGCGTTCGGATCGAAATGGAAGAGAAGCTCGCGCGGCGCGATCTCCGACAGGAGGGACCGAGCCGAGAGGGTCGCATCGGCCTCCTGCGGCGTAACGACCACACCGATATCGGGCATGGTGCCGGTCCGTGTTCCAAGTTCGAGCCTTATGACATCGCTCGACGTCGCGGCTGAGACCGCTGCGGAACGGCTGGCGTCCCTGATCATCAGCGACGTCTTCTGCCGAACCGGTTGGTTGGCGGGAATCCGATAAGGCCAGGGCAGGGCGAGCGGCCTGACATAAGTCTTGTAAGAGGCATCGGACCAGTTCCTCTGATCCTCCATTTCGAAGGTGTCACCTTCCATCCGGCATTCCGCCGTCACATCAGGCATGACCTCATGGGAAATAGCGCGCATATCCTGGAACGGCTGCCAGGGTTCGATCACATCGGGAAAGCGTGTCTCGACGATCCGGCCGTCGACATGCTCGACCGTCGCGGCTGAACCGGCGACACCGACGATCGGATGCAGGATGCAGAAGCCGCAGCGATTGGTCTCGAAGCCGGTCTCGCTCGTGGCTTCGGCCTCGAAATCGAGCCGGTCCTGATATCCGATGATGCGGACGTCGATGACGAGGCTCGTTCCGTCGGATGCCTCGCAACGTGCCCGATAAGCGACTTCGAAATGGTCGTCGCCCTGCTCGATCCTGAGATCGGCGATCTCGGGGCTGTAGGTGCCCCAGTCCCGGTCGCGAACGAGATAGGAAATCGCCCGCAGCACCTCGACACCGTCGTAACGGATGGTGCGGAGATTGCCATCGGCGAGATCGGCGGCCAGCTTTCCGGCCGTCAGGCGAACCGGCGGCGTTTCCAGAGCATGGGTGCCGTAAAGCTGGAAGGCATCGCCCGTCATTGCAGCATCGCCCCGACGTCGATGGTCTTTCCCCCGGCAGCACTGTCATAGGCAGCCTCGACAAGGGCGAAGGTCTTCAGATTGTCGACGCCTGACGTCGAGTGATCCGCGCCGCGCTTGAGTTGGTCGACCCAATGCTGCTGGATCGCGTAGACGCTCTCCTGGATATTGTGCCAGGGCCGAGAGGCCCATGATAGCAGCTTCGGAGAGACATCCATTTTGGTGGTGCCCTCGGCGTTGTTGATTTCGAGGCCATAACCCTGGCTCAGGCGGATCGTGCCCTCGGTGCCATCGAGCTCGATCAGGGTCTCCGGGAACGGCTCTTTGGAAAGCTTGGTGGCGTAGCTGACATCGACGACCGAGGTGGCGCCATTTTCATGATCGAGCAGAATGGTCGCGACGTCCTCGCCCTTGATTTTTGGATTGACCCGCCTGGTGCGCGCCGTCAGCGAGCTGACATCGCCGAGGATATAGCGAGCGATGTCGAGCGTATGAATGCCGAGATCTTCGATGATGAAGCGCTCGCCTTCGGCGAGATAGGGCTGGCCGGAAAAAACGTCGTAGCCCGAACGGAAGGAGAAGCGGCCCCAGAAGGGCGTGCCGATCGCGCCGGCATCGAGCGCCTTGCGAACCGCCTGGATCGGCGTCTGCCAACGAAAATTCTCGTGCACCATCAGGGCGACGCCGGCGTTGCGGCAGGCCTCGACCATCGCCTTCGCATCCGACAGCGTCTTGGCGAACGGCTTCTGGCAGATGGCCGGCACCTTATTGCCGGCGGCCATTTCCACCAGCGCGCGGTGGCTCTGGACGGTGGTGGCGATATCGACGAAATCGAAGCCGCCATCGGTAAACAAGGCCTCGGCATCGCTATAGCGGCGCTCGATGCCGAACTGGTCGCCGACGATGTCAAGCCGCTCCGGATCGCGGTCGCAGATCGCGACGATCCTGGCGCCGTCGACATCGCTCCAGGCGTGCATCTGGTTGATCGCAAAGAAACCGCAGCCGATCAACGCGCCTTTCAATTCGGTCATCTCAACCTGCCCTTGCCATCTGCATGAGGGTGACGCGCTGCTGCAGGCGGCGCTGCGCCTGGTCGACGACCACGGCGATGATGATGACGAGGCCCTTGATGACCATTTGCCAGAAGGAGGAAACGCCCATCATGACGAGCCCGTCGGAAAGGATGCCGATGACGAAGGCGCCGATGATCGTTCCGCCGATCGTGCCGCGGCCGCCCGACATCGAGGTGCCGCCGAGCACGGCTGCCGCGATCGCATTGAGCTCGAAGCTCTCGCCCGTGGCCGGATGGGCGGCCATCAGTTCCGAGGAGATGACGACGCCGACGATGGCGGCGCAAAGACCGGAGAACATGTAGACGAAGATCTTCACGACATCGACGCGGATACCGGACATGCGCGCGGCTCGCTCATTGCCGCCGACGGCAAAGATGTGGCGGCCGATCGGCGTCGAGCGGGCGACATAGGCGGCCACAAGCGCCAGCACGATCAGGATCCAGATCGAGACCGGCAGGCCGAGAATGCGTCCCGCGCCGAAGAAGTCGAAGCCGGTCGTGGCATATTCCGGCCGGCCGACGAGGTTCGGAAAGGTCTGACCATCCGACGACAACAGCGCCAGGCCGCGGGCGATATAGAGCGTGCCGAGTGTCGCGATGAATGGCGCAACGTTAAGCTTGGTGATCAAGAGGCCGTTGATCAGACCGATGATAAGGCCGATCGACAGCGTGATCAGCACGATCTCGAAGAGGTTGAAATAGATGGTGTAGCCGATTGGCAGTTCGATGCCGTAGAGGATCAGGCCGCCGGCAACCATGCCGCACAGCCCGACGATCGACCCGACGGAGAGGTCGATGCCGCCGGTGATGATGACGAAGGTCATGCCCATCGCCAGGAAGGCGTTCAGCGCCACATGTTTCGACATCAGGATCATGTTCGCTGTCGAGGTGAAGTTCGGCGCGAAGATCGCAAAGAAGATGATGACGGCGAAAAGCGCGATGAAGGTCCTGAGCTTCATCAATGTCAGAAGCACGGAGCCGTTGGCGCCTTTTGGCGCAAGAGTGGTAGATGTAGCCGCCATCATGACGCGAGTTTCCCTTGATGTCCGTGTCCCTTGGCCGAAGCCGCGATGATCGCTTCCTCAGTCGCCTCATCCCTGTCGAAGACAGCGACCAGTTGGCCGTTGCTCAAGACCGCGATGCGATCGGAAAGCGCCATGACCTCTTCGAGGTCGGAGGTCGAAAACAGAATGGCGAGCCCGTTTGCCGCCAGCCGGCGCATGGTGCGGAAGACGTCTGCCTTGGCGCCGACGTCGATGCCGCGGCTCGGCTCGTCCATCAGAAGCACCTTCGGATTGGTCATCAGTGCCTTACCGATGACGACCTTCTGCTGGTTGCCGCCGGACATCGAGGTGATCTCGAAATCTGGATTGGGCGCCTTGATCGAGAGATCGCGGATCGCCTCCTGAATGGCGTTCTTTTCCGCGCCGCTGTCGATATGGAAGAGCCGGGTGAAGCGCGAAAGGCTTGCAAGCGTCAGGTTGGAGGCGATGGAGAGCACCTGCACCAATCCCTCCCGCTGCCGGTCTTCCGGGATCAGAGCAAGGCCGCGGCGGATGCGCCGCGTGGTGTCGCGGGCGCGCACTTCCTTGCCGTCGATGAAGATCCTGCCGGTCGAATGCGTATGGCGCCCGATCACGCATTCGAAGAATTCGCTGCGCCCGGCGCCCATCAGGCCGTAGATGCCGAGGATCTCGCCTGCCTTGACCGACAGGGAGACATCGTTGACGGCAAGCCCGCCGGTCGGCCTCGCCAGGCTGATGTTTTCGGCGCGAAAGACCTCAGCCCCGACGGCATGCTCGACGGATTTTGCAAAATCCTTGGCGTCCGAGCCGATCATCGAGCGCACGATCCAGCGCGTGTCGATATCGCGCACCATGGCATGGCCGGTGATCTGGCCGTCGCGCAGCACCGTGATGTAGTCGCCGATCCGCATCAGCTCTTCCAGTCGGTGCGAGATATAGACGATCGCCACACCCTGGGCTTTCAGCTCGGCGATCACCTTGAACAGGATTTCGACTTCCGCCGCCGAAAGCGCGGAGGTCGGCTCGTCCATGATCAGGATGCGGGCATCGAGCGACATCGCCTTGGCGATCTCGACGAGTTGCTGCTGGCCGATCGGCAGATCCTCGACCATCGTATCCGCCTCGATGCCGGCATCGAGACGCCGCAGAAATTCATTGGCCTTTTCGACCTGCGCCTTGTGATCGATGCCGAGCAGGCCGCGGGTGATCTCGCGCCTTGTGAAAATGTTTTCGGCCACCGACATGTTGGCGAAGAGATTGAGCTCCTGGAAGATCATGCCGATGCCATTGGCCTGCGCGTCGGCCGGACTGTCGAAGGATATGGGCTTGCCATCCAGGATGATGCGGCCGAGCGTCGGGCGCTCGACGCCGGCGATGATTTTCATCAGCGTCGATTTGCCGGCGCCATTTTCGCCAACCAGAACGTTCACCGCGCCGCGGCGCAGCTCCAGATTGGCGCGCTTGACGGCGACGATGCCCGAATAGACCTTCGACACATCGTCGAGGCGCAGGATGATGTCGTCCTCTTGTGCCTCTGCCGCTGTCATGAGCCCACCTTCAGTTCCGAAGGTGTCACGAGCGGAAGCTCGCCGCTTTTCGGCAGCGGAAAGGCGCCGATCACCGTCACCGTCTTGCCGGCCAGGCCGTCGCGCGGAACGGCGGAGAGAACAGCGGTATTAGCCTTCTCGTTGAACGCCTTGCCGAACTGCGCCCATTCGATCTGGTTCTTGAATTCATTGAAATTGACGAAGTCCAGCGTGTCGCGCAGTGCGGTGCCGCGCAGCGCCGGCCCGATCTGCACCTTGGCATCGGCCTTGCCGTCGCCATCGGCGTCGAGATCAAGCGTTGCCGCGCGCGACGCCGTGTCGGCCGCAACGACCGTGCCGGTGATCTTCACCGCATAGGTCCAGGGCGAGCTGCTCTGCTTGCGAGTATTGCCGTATTTCTCGCCGGCGGCATCCGGGTTGGAGGCGGCAAGCTGCATGACGTCCTTCAGCTCGCCGGCGCGCTTTTCGAAATACGGCACGACGTCAGGCTGCCAGATCGCCTCGACCTTGGCATTCGGGTCGAAAGCGGTCTTGGCCGCTGCCGCGGCCTTCTCCTCTGCAGTCGGCGTCTTGATGATCTTGCAGCCGGGCAAGGCCGCCGCCACGACGGCGGCCAGCAGGGCGCCCTTCATTCTCAACATGCGATGAACCTCGACGTCTTGCAAAATGCATTGCGGAGGGCGCAACGCTGCACCCTCCGCAATTGGCGCTGATCAGTTCGTCAGGGCGAAGGTCTCGAGCTTGCCGGCATTGTCGGCATTGACGAGAACGCAATCCATCAGCTGCTTCTCTTCCTTCGGCGTCGTCTTGTTCTTGATGTAGGCGTCCGCCTGTTCCACCGCCAACTGGGCCTGCGCATAGGCGGGCTGCAGCACGGTCGCCTTGATGCCACCCGACTTGATGGAGTCGCGCACGTCGTTGGAGCCATCGAAGCCGACGACGATCACGTCCTTGCGGCCGGCTGCCTGAAGGGCTGCGATCGCGCCCATGGCCATGGTGTCGTTGCCGGAGATGACGCCCTTGATATCGGGGTTGGCCTGGAGGATGGTTTCCATCTTCGAATAGGCTTCCGTCTGGCTCCAGTTGGCCGACTGCTTGGCGACGGACTTCAGCTCCGGATAATCGTCGATGACGTCGTGATAGCCCTGTGAGCGGATGCCGGCATTGGTGTCGGACTCCTTGCCCACCAGCTCGACGTAATTGCCCTTCTCGCCCATCAGCTTGACGAATTCCTGCGCCCCGAGCTGGGCGCCCTGATAGTTGTTCGAGACGATCTGGGCGACGGCAACGCCGGTCGCATTGATTTCGCGGTCGATCAGGAAAGAGGGGATGCCGGCATCCTTCGCCTTCTTGACGGCGGCGACGGAAGCGTCCGCGCCGGCATTGTCGAGGATGATCGCCTTGGCGCCGCGCCCGATCGCCGTATCGATCATTTCCGACTGCTTGTTGGCGTCGTCGTCATGGGTCATGACGAGGGTCTCGTAGCCGAGTTCCTTCGCCTTGGCTTCGGCGCCGACGGCTTCGGCCTTGAAGAAGGGATTGTCATGTGCCGGCGTGATGATGGCGATGAGGTCGGCCGCAAAGGCCGGCATGGCAGTTCCGAGCGCCAGCGCGCCGGCAAAGGCTGCAAGTGTTAGTCTGCGCGTCAGTTTCATTTTTTCCTCCCGTTGTGAATGAAGCCCCGTTCTCCCCGGAGCGGTTGCCCCGTCTCCGGGGCGGTAGAGGGGGAGGGACTTGCCTCCCCGGGCCGGTTCAGGTGATGCGCCGGATGCTCTCGGCGATCTCCTGCGGTTCGAACACTTTCTTCCAGTCGTCGCGCATCAGCGCCGGAATGCCGAACTCGATCGCCTTGTTGCAGGCGTCCGAGAACACGCCGTCGACCTCCTTGAAGATGACCGCGCCGAGCACGTTCATATGGCCGAGCAGAAAGTCGCGGGCTGCTTGTTCAGGCACGCCGCGCGCCACGCATTCGTCCATGGCCTGGCGCATGACGACGAGCAGCGATGCGCAGACGGTTTCGGAAAGGCCGGGTTCGAGCATGGCGAGCTGGTCGACCGTTACCCGGTGCGAGCGCATGACCGGCGCCCAGATGAGCTTGGCGATTTCCTCGCCGAGTGCATAGGCGCTGTCGGGCCCCTGCATCAGCGCTGAGACGATGTGCTGCTTGGCGAACAGGCCGCCGAAATGGTCCTTCTTGGCCTGCATATCCGTCTCGTCGTTGAAGATCGGCGGATGGCAGGGATGGGTGACGAAATAGGTGAGGTCGTCGCGCTTCGGCAGGTGGCCGGCAAAGGGAGCGGCGGCATCGAGCGCAACCACCATCGTGCCGGGTGCGAGCTTGTCGACGATGCCGGCTGCGACCTTGCCGATCGCCGTATCCGGCACGGCGAGGATGACAACATCAGCGCCGTCGAGCGCGGCCTCGACAGGCAGACAATCGAGACCGAGATCGTTCTTCAAACGCGCCTTGCCCGCGTCGCTCACCTCGACATGGCGCACCTGGAAGCGTGAGCCTTTGAGATTTTTGGCAAGCCGGTATCCCATTTTGCCGCCGGCGCCGAAGAGAGCAATCTTGGTCATGTTTTCCTCACTTTTTCAGTTCTGGATAGGATCATAAACTGGTATGATGAGTCAATCACCATATCATTACTTTAGTTGTTCAAGACCCATGTTTTTCGGCGTCGAGCCGGTCGATCGCCTCAACGTTGCCTGCCGATGGGCCGTCAGGGTCGAATTCGGATGCAAGCCAGACGTCGACGATCGATTTCGCCAGTTCCGGCCCGATGACGCGCGCCCCCATCGTGATGATCTGGGCGTTGTTCGATTTCGCCGCGCGTTCCGCCGAATAGGTATCGTGCGTCAGCGCGGCGCGGATGCCCGGCACCTTGTTTGCGGAAATGCACACACCGATGCCGGTGCCGCAGAACAGGATGCCGCGCTGATGTTCGCCGTCGACAATCGTCTGCGCCAGACGCTGGGAGAGATCGGCGTAGAAGCCGGCCTGACTGAGATCGTGAACTTCGAGATCCGCCTTGCCGGCGAGATGGGCGGCAATAACATCCAGGAGCGGTTTGCCGGCGCTGTCGGCGCCAATTGCAATCTTCATAGCAGTTTCCTTTCATCGCCCTCGGGCATGGAAATCACCTTTCGATCGCCGCGCTGACGCGGCGAAGAATGTCGAGGTAACCGTCGACGCCCCAGGCGGAGCGGCCGATGAACAGGCCGTCGATATGCGCCTCGGTGATCAGTTCCTCGCAATTTTCCGGATTGACGCTGCCGCCGTAGAGAACCGGCACCGCACGTCCAACAATGGACTTCGCCACCTCGGCGATCTTTCCGTGTCGCTCCGACGCGTAGTCGGCGGTCGCCGGTATACCCTTGGCGCCGATCGCCCAGACCGGCTCATAGGCAAGCAGGATCGAAGCCTCGCCGGCCTCGGTGTCGGCCCCCCGCAAGGCGGCCTCGACCTGCCGCCGCAGGACGGCATCGGCCCGACCCTCCTGGCGCTCCTGCAACGTCTCGCCGATGCAGATCAGCGGCGTCAGGCCATGGCGGATCGCGGCGGAAACCTTGAGGCCGACGGTCTCGTCGGTCTCGCCGAAATGTTCGCGGCGCTCGGAATGGCCGAGTTCGACGATATCGAGCTGGCAGTCCTTCAGCATCAGAGGAGAAATTTCGCCGGTCCAGGCGCCGGCATCTTCCCAGTGCATGTTCTGGGCGCCGACCTTCACCGATGTCTCGGCCAGCAGGCGCTTGACCTCGCGTACTGCCGTAAAGGCGGGAATGACGAAGCGCTGCACGCGGGTATCGCGTTCCGCATCCGTCGCTGCGAGGCGGTGCGCGAAAGCGAGCGCTTCCTCCACCGTCTTGTTCATCTTGAAACTGGTGCCGACCCAGACGACCATCAGTTCTTCCTTCCGTCGCGGATCTGCGCGAAATAGCCGTCCGTTCCGACCTGGCCGCCTTTCAGCGCAATCTGCAGGCCGTTGGTCGGCGAATAGTCGCCATGTGCGAGGCAGAGCGGCGAACCCGGCGTCTGAGGCAGCGGCAGAAGCGTCGTCAGCGCGTCGATCTTCAATTGCCGGAGCGCGTGGCTTGAGGTGTCGCCGCCGGCGACGACGGCGCGCGACAGGCCTTCCGCTTCGATCAGCCCCCGCAGGATCGTGCCGAGTGCGCTGCCCAACCGGTGACGCGCGCCCGGCAGCCTGTCGATATCGGCGCCGCGGTCCGCCGCTGGCCCGAGCGCCGTGTAGAGGATGACGCTCTTGCCTTCTTTCAGCTTCCGGACACCCGCCTGCACGGCCGCATCCACGGCGCCTTGGCCATCGGAAACCAGCGCGAGCGGATCGAGCGCAATGCTCGCAAAACCGTTCTCGGCAGCCGTGCGGATCTGCCGCTCGGTCGTCGGCGAGACACTGCCGGAGACGACGGCGAGGCGATCGACCGGGCCGGCATCGGGAAATTCGGCACTGTCCCCGCCGATCAGGCCGGCCTGCCGCCATGCGCCGAGCAGGGCATATTCGACCCCCGACGAACCGGCGACGAAACGTCCCGAACGGCCGGCGAGACGCAGCATTTGCCGGCCGGCCGCCGCCTGCGTCGCCTCGGAGTCGACATCGAGGAGCAGGATCCCTTCGCCATTCGATGTCAGCGCGTCGATCCGCCGGTCGGCGTCTGCCGCCGTGATCGCGACGAGATCGGCGAGCAGGACGGGGAGGGAGGTCTGCTTCGACAGGTGGAGCGCAAGATCGGCCTCCTCCATCGGGGTGACGGGATGGCGGCTCATGACGGGGTGGCGGTCGATGCGAAAGACGCGGCCCTGATAGGCGGCGAAGAGATTGCCGAAGGCCGTATAACGTTTCA
The DNA here is from genome assembly GCF_019685155.1 of Rhizobium sp. NZLR1b. Classification (NCBI taxonomy): domain Bacteria; kingdom Pseudomonadati; phylum Pseudomonadota; class Alphaproteobacteria; order Hyphomicrobiales; family Rhizobiaceae; genus Rhizobium; species Rhizobium sp. NZLR1b. The sequence continues at coordinate 99,077 of NZ_JABDWC010000016.1, read as the reverse complement.
ATTGCGGCGCGCCGACGATAACAGGCACGATGGACTGCCCGAAACGCGTGCGGCCGATTTCGATCGCCTTGCCGATGTTGCCGATCCCCGGGCTGGAATCGAAGGTCGAGCAGACCTTATAATGGCAGATCGAAGCACCAAGCGAATTCAGCCAATCGAAGGCGGGCGCAAGGTGTTCCTGCATCCATGCCGGCGTTTCGCTGCGGCTCGTGCCCGCAAGGCCGATCGCGCGGCAGTGTTTGAAGCGCGCCAGCAATTCCGGCGTCGGAATGTCGAGGAAGAGCACAGTCTCGACACCATTCGAGGCAAGCGCCTCCATGACGTCGGTCGACCCGGTAAAATCATCCCCGTAATAGCTGACGAGACGTCCGTCCATATCGGTCACGCGCCCTTGCCGCCGCTGAATTTCGCAATCGAGGCGGCAAGCTCCGGATGATCTCTCGCGTAGACCTCCAGCGGCACGTCGGCGACCGCCGCCTGCCAGGCCTGCTGCACCGCGCGAACGCCGGCCGCCGGCCCGCCGGGATGGCTGACGATGCCGCCGCCGCAGAGATAGAGGAGGTCGACGGTGCGGCCGGTGCGCTGATAGGTCTCCGGCGCCTGTCCGCCCCACTGACCGGAGCCGGCGACCGGAAGCGGCCGATCGGCGGCGTCGAACAGCGGCGCGCTGACGGCCCTGAAGGAAGAGACGAAGCTGTCGTCCGGCTCCCAATATTTGACCCTGATGCCGTTGATCTGGAACTGGTCGACCCCGAGAAGCCGCCAGAACTGTTGATAGACCCTGAAATCCATGCCGGCGCCCGGATCGCGCGTCAGCACGTCCCAGCCGTTTCGATGCGCGTGCAGCACCAGGCTGGAACGCTTGCGCAGAAAGCTCATTCCGCCGAAGCCGATCGAATTGATATTGACGACGGCGCAATTACCACCGGCCGCAGCGACGATGTCGTGGTTGCGCATCATCTCATCGGGATCGGCATGCGAGATGCCGAAGGCATACATCACCTTCTTGCCGGTCTTCTGCTCGTGATCGAGTAGGCGCGGCATGATCGCCGCGACGCGGTCCTTCAGCGGCGAATAGGCCGGGCTCATCAGCTTCTCGTCGTCCTTGATGAAGTCGACGCCCGATGCGATCAGTTCGCCGACGAGTTCGGCCGTCTCGTGTGGTCTCAGCCCTAGCGCCGGCTTGACGATCGTTCCGATGATCGGCCGGCCTTCGACGCCGGTGAGGCGCCGGCTTCCCGGAATGCCGAACTGCGGCCCGGGATGGGCGCTTTTGAAAGCCTCGGGCAGCGTCATGTCGACGATGCGGATGCCGGTCATGCCCTTGATCGAATAGACGCCGCCGATCGCGATGGTCATCAGGGCGGAGAGATCGGTGCCGATCGCTTCCAGCGGAAAGCCGATGTCGACGTCGGCGCGGTGCAGCAGCGTGCCGGGCGCGGCCTCGGGCCAGGTCGGATGGCGCGTGTCTTCGAGCGGACGGATCGCCAGCACCCGGGCGGCAACACGCGATTTCAGCTCTTCGGTTTCACCGGGGACGGGCACGAAGGTTCCGGTCGACTGGTCGCTGGCGATCTTGTCCGCCATCGCCTCGACGCTGCCGGGCGTTTCGATGCGGTAGGTCAGGGTAATCATCATGAACGGACGGCTCTCTCCTCGCCACGCAGATTGTCATGGCGTCAACTTGTGATCTGGTATAATGAGTATTCCAACTGTTGAAAAGCGGAATCTTCAGGCGCGCAAATTTTCGGCCGCAAGCTTTGTCCTTGGTCCGGAAAACTGTTAGGAGGAGACATTTTGAGCCAGCGAGATCTCATGACCCAGCCCCTCGAACAGATCGTCCGCCGCAAATTGTCCGACGAAGTGTTTGATCGACTTGAGCGAATGATCACCTCAGGCGAGCTTCAGCCCGGCGATGAAATGCCGTCCGAACGGGTGCTGATGGAGCGCTTCGGCGTCGGCCGACCGGCGATCCGCGAGGCCATGCAGTCGCTTGCCAACAAGGGACTCGTCAGCATTTCGCACGGCGAACGGGCGAAGGTCCTGAGGCTGACGGCAAAGTCGATCTTCCGCCAGGTCGACCTCACCGCCAAGATCATGCTGTCGCAATCGGCGGATTCGCTCGAACATCTGAAGAGCGCCCGCATCTTCTTCGAGCGCGGCATGGCACGCGAGGCCGCCCAGCGCGCCTCGGCAAATGATATCGGCGACCTCAGAGATATCATCGAGCGCCAGCGCATGTCGCTCGGCAGGGCCGAAGCGTTCATCGACGCGGATATGGAATTTCACACCCGCATCGCCCAGATCTCAGGCAATCCGATCTACGTCGCCGTCAGCGAAGCGATGCTCGCCTGGCTGAAGGAATATCATACCGAGATGCTGATCTGGACCGGCAAGGAAAAGTTCACGCTCGCCGAACACGACGAAATCGTCGGCCGCCTTGAAGCCAATGACGTGGACGGCTCGGAAATAGCGCTGCTCAAGCATCTCGAACGCTCGCGCGCGCTTTACGCGAAATAGCCTCAACTCTGTATGTGAGCGGTGCGCCGCCCACCTTCCTGCTGACGCTCAACCCTCGGCCGGCCCGGCTTCCGAACGGTAGCGTGCATTTATCCGCAGCAGCGGAACAATGCTGTGCCGGCGAGGTTGTGGATAGGCCAAGCACGCAAAGATCCCCAAGGAGGACACCACATGCGTATGAAACTCGTAGCAGCTTCGCTTCTCGCCCTCGGCATGGCCACTTCAGCCTTCGCCCAATCCAATCCGGCGCCGGCCGGTGCCACGATCGACAAGAACCAGGCCGATCAGGGTGGTGGTGCAACCAGCGACCCGAAGACTAAAAAGCCGATGGCAACCGATTCCACCATGACCAATTCGACGACCGGCGGCACGATGAAAATGGACAAGACCAAGTGCCCCAACCCGGTCAACAACTCCGCCAATCTCCAGACCCAGGGCGGCAGCAGCAACGCCACACCGATGGATGAGGCCTGCGCGGCCCATAACAACTGATCGGCCTCACCACAAAAAACCCCGCTTCGGCGGGGTTATTGCGCGAGCCGCCCCCCCGGCAGGCGGCATTTGCGTCAGCGATTCCATCATAACTTGACTTACTGCAAAACGCGCGATATCAATTTGGGTAATCGATAACCCAAAAGAGATCCCGTGACCGCCTCACTCAACGACATAGCCGCCCGTGCAGGTGTCTCCGTTAAGACCGTGTCAGGTGCATTGCATGGCGGCTCGGCGCGCATGTCGGAAGACACCCGCCAGCGGATCAAGGAGATCGCCGCGGAGCTCGGATATGTCACCAACTTCGCCGCACGCAGCATGCGGCAAGGCTGGATGCCACTTGTCGGCCTGGTCGCGGACGACTTGATCACCTCGCCTTTCGCGACCGAAATCATTAGGGGGCTCGATGGCGCCGTGCGCGCCGCCGACATGGCCGTCTTCGCCATGACGCTCGGCGGCCATCGCAGCGTAGCGTCGATCCTCGACGAGATGCGCCGCTTTCGCCCGCGGGCGATTGCCTATGCCGCCATGTATCACAAGAGCGTCGACCTGCCGCCCGAATTTGCCGACACGGTCGGAGTCATGATCAACTGCCGTGATGCCAACGACCGCGTGACCTCGCTGGTGCCGGATGAAACGGGGGCGGCGCTCGAGATTACCAACTATCTGATCGATGCCGGCCGGCGCAATATCGCCTTCATCAATCTGCCGGGGCTGCTCGCCGGGGACCTTCGTGAACTCGGCTTCCGACAGGCGCTCGATCATGCGGGCATCGACGGAGCCGGCGCCATCGTCTTGCCTGCCGTCAGCAAGGCGATCTACAGCGACCGGGCGCACAGCCTCGTGGCCACACATGTGCATGAGCTGATGAGCGGCGCCCGGCGCCCCGATGCCATCCTGTGCGGCAATGACCGCGTGGCCATGGAGGTCTATGCCGCGCTGCACCGGACAGGCGCGGCCATTCCCGACGATGTCGCCATTGCGAGTTTCGACAACCAGGTCGAGATCGCCTCGCGTCTCGACCCGCCGCTGACCACCATGGCGCTGCCGCACCGCGCCATGGGCCGCCAGGCGGCGCAAATCCTGCTTGCCGAAGACCGGGTCCCGGTCGGGGTGCAGAAACTGCCGTTCCAGCTGGTGGAGCGGGCATCCGTATAAATTGAGATAGGCCCATCCAATTGAGGAGGAATTCTAATGGGTAAACGTTTACTTTGGTCTCTGATCCTGTCCTCGGCGTTGACCGCGCCATGGGCGCAGGCAGCCGAGAAAACCACAATCCAGGTCATGCATCAGGGCGATCCCGGCTTTGTCGCCGCCTATGGCAAGGTCGCCGAGCGGTTCGAGGCGGCCAACCCCGATGTCGACGTGCAGTTCATCTATGCGCCGCACGATGCCTATAACGAGAAGTTCAGCGCGGCCGTCATGGCCAAACAACTGCCCGACGTCATGGAACTCGATGCGCCGTTCCTCGCCAATTACGTCTGGTCGGGCTATCTTCAACCCATCAAGCCGCTGATCGACAAGGACCTCCTCGACGATATGACGGAGTCCAATATCGCCCAGGGCACATACCCGATCGACAAGGACCTCTATGCACTCGGACTGACCGACTCGTCGGTCGTCCTTTACGGCAACAAGAAATATCTCGAAGCGATCGGCGCCCGCATCCCGAAATCCGTCGACGATGCCTGGACTCGGGAAGAATTCGAAACCTATCTCGAAAAGCTTTCCAAGCTCGACGGCGTGAAGTGGCCGATCGATACCTTCCGCGGCTACGGCATCAAGACCGAATGGATCACCTATGCCTATGGCCCGATCCTGCAATCGGCCGGCTGCGATCTCATCGACCGCAAGGCTTGGAAATCCGAGGGCACGCTGGATAGCGACGCCTGCGTCGATGCTCTCGCCATGATGCAGAAATGGGTCAAGAACGGCTGGGTCGTGCCGCAGTCGGCCGGAACCAACCAGTTCTTTGCCGAAGGCAATCCGGCGGCGCTGGCGCTCGGCGGACACTGGGTCTATGCGGAGGCCGCCGCGACCATGAAGGACAACATCGTCGTGCTGCCGCTTCCAAAGTTCGGCGCCAAGGGCGCGAGCCCGAATGGCACCTGGATCTGGGCGGTCACCAAGACCTCGACGCATCCCGAGATATCAGGCAAGTTCATCAGCTTCCTGCTGAAGGACAAGGAGTTCCGGACCTTCGCCGCAAGCCAGTCGGGCTATCCCGGCTTGAAGAGCTTCGCTGCCGAATCTCCGCTCTATGCCACTGGCGGCCCGATGGCGATCGCCTTCGAGCAGGCATCGAAGACGGCCGTCGCCCGCCCGCCACATCCTGCCTATCCCACAATCACCTCGGCCTTCATGCAGGCCGTCGACCAGGTGTTCAATGGCGGCGATCCCAAGGAGGCGCTGACGTCAGCCGCCAAGAAAATCGATCAGGATATCGAGGACAATGACGGCTATCCGCCATTCGGCGACGGGCAATAAGCGTGATCGCTGCCGATAGGCGAACCCCTGCGATGTCTCAGGCAGATATCGCAGGGCGCGACCGGCATCTAAAGCGCGTCGCGATCTTTCAGATTCGCTCCTCGCGCTTTAGCTCTTTGTTTTTACGCATGTCGTTTGCGGCAAAGCCGCTGCTCACTTTTGCGCGACATGCTTTAGGCTTGGAAAGGAGGAGTTGCATGGTCATGCAACAATCGACATCTTCGACATCCGTCCGAAAGGCTCCGGCGCGCCGGCATAACAAGGGACGGCTGATGCAGGAAGCCGCCATGCTCGCGCCGGCCATGATCCTGTTGACCCTCTTTCTGATCCTGCCGTTCCTCTTGTCATTCTGGACGGCAATGACCAACCAGCCTCTGGTGCCGCGGCCGACGCCCGTCCGGTTCGTCTGGTTCAACAATTTCATCCGCATCTTCCAGGACGATCTTTTCTGGACCGCCCTTTGGAACGTCGCGCGCTTCACCTTCTGGATCATTCCAGCGCAGTGCGGCCTCGCTTTCGCGACGGCGCTGCTGCTTCATCAAAAGCTGCCGTTCCGCAATCTGCTGCGCGGCATGTTCTTCCTGCCGGCGATCACCTCGATGGTCGTGGTCTGCGTCATCTGGGGCACCCTGTTCCAATATCCCACGGGGCCGTTCAACCAAATCCTCGGCTTTCTCTCAGGCGGAGCGATCCAGCCGATCGATTGGCTCGGCGATCCGCAATGGGCGATGTTCTCGCTCGTCCTGCTCTCGGCCTGGCAGGCCTACGGCTTCCAGATGATCGTCTATCTCGCCGGCCTCCAGGGCATTCCGGACGAACTCTACGATGCCGCCAAGATCGACGGTGCGAACGCTTTCCGGCGCTTCTGGCATGTGACCATGCCCGGCCTGCGGCCGACCCATGTCTTTGTCCTGGTGATCACCACCATCCAGGCGTTCAAGCTCTATACCCAGGTCGCCATCCTCACGCAGGGCGGACCGAAAAGCAGCACCGAAACGGTGGTGCACTACATGGTCCGCGCCGGCTTCGAAGAGCAGAAGATGGGCTACGCATCCGCCGTTTCGGTCATATTGTTCGTGATCGTTCTCGTCATCGCGCTGATCCAGCGCCAGCTGCTGAGGCGCTTCGATGTCTGATATCGCACTCTCGATCCCGCAGGCCCGCACAGCGCGGCCCCGTTCCGCCGTAAAGGTTCTTCGTATCATCCAGACGACGTGCATTTTCATCATCGCATTGGTGATCGTCTCTCCATTGCTGCTCCTGGTCGTGGCAAGCCTCAAGGATGACCGGTTCCAAATTCTGGCCGATATGGGCAGCTTCCGGGCCTTCTGGGTTTCGAACCCCACGCTTAACAACTATGCCGAGGTCGGCCACCTCTCGGGTGAACTCGCCTTCGGACGCTACCTCATCAACTCGCTGATCATTCTGGTCACGACGGTCTGTTCCGGCCTGATTGTCAATTCGATGGCGGCGTTTGTCCTGGCCTGGGGATCGCTCAGGGGCCGCGCCGTCATCCTGTCGATCGTGATCGCACTCTATGTGATCCCGCAGGAAAGCATCATCATGCCGCTCGTTATCATGGTCTCGCGGGCGGGAATGTCCGATACCTTCGCGGTGCAGATCGTGCCGTGGATCGCCAGCCCCCTCTATATCTTCCTGCTCTACCAGTTCTTCGCGCAACTGCCGAAGGAATTGCTGGAAGCCGCCGAGATGGATGGCGCATCTTTTTTCCGGGCCTATCGTTCCATCTTCCTGCCGCTCAGCCTGCCTGCACTCGCCACCGTGTCGATCCTCATGGGTATCGAGACCTGGAACCAGTATCTCTGGCCGATCTTGGTGACGCAGACGGACTATGCCCGGCCGATCGCCGTCGCCATCGCGACCTTCTTCGGGCAGGACAGCATCTACTGGGATCGTGCGATGGCAGCCTCCGTTTTAATGATGATCCCGATCCTGGGGCTCTACCTCGCATTCCAGCGCTGGTTCGTGAGTTCCTTTATCGGCTCTGCCGTGAAAGGTTGAATTGATGACAAGCCAAGCGACTTCTCCGTCCGATGAAGCGGAGCTGGAGACGATCAGCGCCTTCCTGCCCGCAGGGTCCACGATTCATGCCTGGATCAGGGCGTCGCATGGCGACGCTCCGGGAAGGTTGACGGCACATGTCGATGGGAATCCGGCCTGTGCTGTCGAAACTTCAAATCCGCATGAGTTTGAGTTTCGGCTGCTGACGCTGGAAAGAGGCGGAGAGGCTGCTTTCTCCTACGATCCCATGACGACCGACGTCTCGGTCCTCTATGCCTTCCTTCAGCCCCACGTTCTCGAAGAAGGCGTCCGGCTGCTGCATATCAGCCCTGCCAATGCCACACCCGAGGTCCCCGGCAGCTATCACTTCCGCCCGCCTTTCGGCTGGATGAACGATCCCAACGGGTTTGGAAGGTTCGGCGGCAAGCTGCACCTCTTCTACCAGCACTATCCCCACAGCCTTCGGTGGAACAACATGCATTGGGGTCATGCGGTCTCGGAGGACTATCTTCGCTGGAAGCATCTGCCGATCTTTCTTTTCCCTTCGGATGAACTCGCTGCGCGGGCCGACGGGCGGGGCGGGGCATTTTCCGGCTCCGCGATCGCTCTTCCCGGCGATGAAGCCGGCCTTCGCATTTTCTTCACCGAGCATATGAAGGATCGGGAACCGGAGGAACAGGTTCAGTTCACGGCCACCAGCCGCGATCTTGTCAATGTCGAGCCGGCGAGCCTGATCCTGCCGGCGCGTCCCGCCGGGCTCGGTCTGACGACCGACTTCCGCGATCCCTATGTCTTCCTCGGGCCCGACGGCCAATGGAAGATGTTGCTCGGCACGCGAGACCGCGAGGGCGGCGTTATCCTGCTCTACCAAACCGATGACCCGGCTGCGGCGACGGGATGGAACTTCCTCGGCATGCTTCACCGTGAGAACCGCTTCGGGATGACGGCGGCGGAGTGCCCCTGCATGGTGCCGCTCGATGGTCCCGCCAATGATCCGACGACGCGCTGGGCCCTGATCTTCGGTCTGCTCACCAGCCGCGACCCGGCAACGGGCCGGCGCAACATGACGCTTGCGACTGTCGGCCGTTTCGATGGCCAACGGTTCTCAATGGAATTCGAACAGGAACTGGACTTCGGCACCGACGCCTACGCGTTCCAGGCCTTCGTCGACGAGGGCGACCCGATCGGCATCGCGTGGCTTGCGAACTGGACGGATATTTCCAGAGAGATCGACATGCCGACGGCGATGACCCTGCCGCGCCGGCTGGCATTGCAAAGTGGGGCGCTGATCACGCCGCCGGTGTCAGGTGTCGAAAGCCTGCGGCAACGGCGACTGGATGCCGGAGGTTTTCTCGATGGCCGGACCGTCGATCTTGCCAACGGCTCCGTCGAAATCCTTCTCACTCTCAGGCAAGCCGGCAATGCGTTCCGCCTCGATCTCGAACATTCCGAGGCGACGGTCGCGGTTCAGTTGGATGAGGCCGGGCTGAGCATTCCCTTCTCGGTGGCGAATGCCAAGGCATCGCCCCGCTATATCGCCGCCGGCGCACGCCCATCGACCATCCGGATCTTCCTCGATGCAGGCTCGATCGAGGTCTTCGCCGACGATGGCCGCTGGACGGGAACCAAGCGGCTGCCCGGCGTCAAGGGGGTAAGTGCTGCGCGTCTGACCGCATCCGAGGGAAATATAATCGCCGCTGAAATCTGGCAGCTCGGTCTTTAATCGCTGGAGGATAAAACGACATGGCATCGGTTACGATAGACGAAGCCCGCAAGCATTATGGCGCCGTTCCGGTGATCCACGGCGTCTCCGTCGATATCGAGGACGGCGAATTCGTCACGCTCGTCGGTCCCTCTGGCTGCGGCAAGTCTACCCTGCTCAGAATGCTAGCAGGGCTGGAGGAGATCAGCGACGGCGAAATCCGCATCGGCGGCCGGGTCGTGAACGACGTGGCGCCGAAAGAGCGGGATATTGCTATGGTGTTCCAGAGCTACGCGCTCTACCCGCACATGACCGTCGCGGAGAATATGGGCTTCGCTCTGAAGCTCCAGGGCCAGAACAAGTCGACGATCGAAAAGCAGGTGAAGGAGGCGGCTGACATCCTGGCGCTCGGACCTCTCCTCGACAGATTGCCCAAACAGCTGTCGGGCGGCCAGCGCCAGCGCGTCGCCATGGGCCGCGCGATCGTCCGTCACCCGCAGGTCTTTCTCTTCGACGAGCCGCTCTCGAACCTCGACGCCAAGCTGCGTGTGACGATGCGGGCGGAAATCAAGGAGCTTCACCAGCGACTGAAGACCACCACCGTCTATGTCACCCATGATCAAGTCGAAGCCATGACCATGGCCGACAAAATCGTCGTGATGCGCAGCGGCCGCGTGGAGCAGATCGGCAAGCCGCTCGAGCTCTTCGACCGTCCGGCAAACACCTTCGTCGCCTCTTTCATCGGCTCGCCCGCGATGAACCTGTTCGAAGGTGAAGTCAGGAACGGCAGCTTCGTTTTGGGCGGAACCAGCCTGCCTCTGCCGCCCGGCCGGCAAGAGGCGGACGCCGTCACCTATGGCATCCGCCCGGAGCATATGGCGATCCGCGAGGACGGCGTGCCGGCCACCATCGTCGTCGTCGAGCCGACCGGATCGGAAACCCACATCAACGCTAGGCTTGGAAGTGCCGATATCACGCTGCTTCTGCGTGAACGGGTCGACTTCAAGCCGGGACAACAAATCTCGATCGCCCCTGACCTGTCGAAGGTGCATTTGTTTGGAACAGGCGGCAATCGCCTAAATTAAGATGAATGCCCTGTGGGTCGCTTTGGGCGGCGTGCCGATTGTGAGTGTCGCAGAGGTCCCTCGCAAAATGCCCAACTTTTGCGAGGGACTTCTTCCATAGATCGTTCGGGAAGATCAAAGCGGGTGGCTCCGCAGGATTTGTGCAGCAACGGGCTCCGTGATTACGCTGGAGACTTGCGGTCCCTCACGCCGTTTATGGATGGCCCTTCTGAAAATCTGAGGTTTCTGATGTCTCAACCGACAGATTGGGGCCGAGAGCGCCCAGGAAACTCGCGGCATGGAAAATGGCAGCCGGCGGCTTTGCGCCGGTATCGCGGATATCACCGGACAAGATACGCTGGACCGCTTCGCAGATGATCGGCGCCGTGACGGCATAGATGTCCTGTCCCTGGGCGAGAATCCGGCGGCGCAGGTCGCCTTGCGTGACGATCACCTCAACGGCGAAGCGCTGCGCCGAACGTCCGGTTTCATCGATGGCCTGGGGCGGGGGCGTCGATGGATCCCGAACATCCCGCAGGGCTGTCGTGCTGAGAAAGGTGTGCAACTCCTTCGTCCGGACGTGGCGGGCGATCAGCGGCACTTCCGAAAATGGAAGCTCGACGAATGTCTGCTGGCCGAACGGGGCCGGTAAAAGGGATACCTTCTCGGCCGGCGGCTGATGCACGGGTCCAAGCTGCCCGCCGCTGACGGCCAGGCGCTGCGCGGTGTTCTTCTCCCCGGTCACGCGCGTGCCTTTCGTGGGCAGCCAGCTGTCGAGCGCAACCCGGATTTCGACAGTGTCGGCATGCAGCCATTCGTCCATCAGGGCTGCCACCAGCAGGTCTGCCAATCCGCCGTAAAATCCCATGGCCGGGATGACGGCTACGCCCGCTTCCCGGGCCGCAACCTCATGCCGGTCGAATGTGGCCTGTACGCTCGGCTGTTCAGCCGTTACGTCGAGATAATGGATGCCGGCCCGGAGCGCGGCACGCACGACCGCGTCGGCCGTGTCCATGAACGGGCCGGCGCAGTTGATGACCGCCGCCGCTCCTGCGAACGCGCTGTCCAGCGCCTCGTCATCCTCTATCGCTGCTTCGCGGCATTCGACGCCGCGTTCCGGAAAGCCCGCCTCTGCCAATCGTCTGGCACTCCGTCCGATCGCAATCGGCGTCAGCCCGCGCCGCAACAGTTCGGCGACGACAAACCGGCCGGTATGGCCGTTCGCTCCAAGGACTGCCACCACGGCGTGGAGTGTTCCAGTGTTGTCGGTTTGATGAATGGTCATTGCTCTCTCCTGCGCTACCGACCTGTCTGTAGCTATAAAACATACAGGTCTGTAGCGTGTCAATCCGCTTTCTGCTAGTGTGGCTGAATTGGAGATGAGCGAATGACGAAAAACACAGCGAACGCCCCGGCCGTGAATGAGGTACGGGATAGAATTCTCGAGACTGCATCGGAACTCTTCTACCGGCGCGGTGTACGCGCCGTGGGCGTCGATCTGGTGGTGGAAAAATCAGGTGTCGCCAAAACCAGCCTTTACCGCCATTTCGGCACAAAGGACGATTTGATCGCGGCCTTCCTGAAGCGCGAGGACCTGGATTTCTGGAACACCTGGGATAGGGTAACCGAGCGGCATGCGGATGACGCCTTAGCCGAACTCGACGCCCATTTCGAGTGGATCGGCGAAAGGGTCGGGCGGGATAATTACCGGGGCTGCCCGCAGATCAACACGGCGGCCGAGTTCCCGGAAGCCGGTCACCCCGCCCGCAAAGTCGCCGAAGCCCATATGCATGAAATGCGGCGGCGCTTGATGGCCATCGCCGGGAGACTGGCGGTTGCTGCACCCGACCGGCTTGCCGGGCAACTCGCGGTGCTGATCAACGGCGCTTTTGTCAGCATGCAGGTCTTCGAACCCGGCGAGGCGACGGGTTTGCTCCGCGATGCCGCGCACGCCCTGATCGCCGCTGGCCGCAATTGATTCACTGGAGGCACATTTCCCAGAATTGGGAAATGTGTCAATAGGAACTGGCCACGCATCGGGATCGAGAGTTCCCGACATTCGTCGACGTGCGGCACAGCCAAAATTTGTACCGCAACATCTACTGTCGGCGCTTTTGGCCGCCGGTTCGGATCCCTTCAAGGCGATCAAGCGGGGCCAACTTCGTCAAAGACGCGACGAACCCTCGCATGAGCCGGGCTACAAGGTGCGCGTTCACCCGAATGACCGCAACAACAGATTAAGAGAGACGGCAACCTTGTCGATGTCGCGAATATCCCGCGAATATTGACCGGTGTAGAGTTTGACAATCATGCTGTCGCGAGCAGCGCCGCTGAGTTCGAAATACAGGTGCAGGCAATAGGCTTGCTTGTCGCCGCTGCGACTTACGCTCCTTCGTCGCTGAGTGACCTGTCCGAGCTCCGCTTTGAACGGGGCGAAGCCGGGGAGTTTCTCCCGCTTTGACCAATATGGTCAAGCCATCTCCGGCGCGGCGACTGACGTGATGGGTGATGATGGAGTGGGAAATCACTGCGCCGCGCCTGACAGTGCTGCCATCTCATTCAGTCAGAAACAGCATAATTCCACGCGATCTTTTTTCTAGAGCATGATGCCGAAAAGTGTGAGCGGTTTTCTCATGACATCATGCTCTAACTCTTTAATCTAGAACAGGATTCAGATTTTAGGCTGGGTCGGTCTAAAATCATCCGGTTCTAATGCGGTCGAACCCTTTTGGTCGCGATCAGCATGACGAGATCTTCGGAGGCATCTGCGAGCTCCAATGCCAATTCCGCAGCCGACCATCCACGTTTCTGCAAAGTGACGAGCATTTCCACCATCGCGACTTCGACCTCTCGTCTGCAGCTCGAAATCGGCTTCAATTCGATATGTTTCTCATCACATGCGGTGGTCATCTTAGCCTCCGATCTGCCATAGAAATGGGCAGCGTTACAAAATTCGCCAATGGGTGGATATGGTAAGGGTTGCGTGCAAGCCTCGGCCTCATTACGCATCGACACAGACGGCCTCGGCCTGCGCGCAACCCCTTCGCGTCCTTATTTGCCGATTTCCGGCATCAGGAGCGTCTCGCACGAAGGTGAGCAGAGGAAACCCGCACTATTGGCGATAGGAATTTTTCCCGGCGCCTGAGGGTTATGCGGAGAAGAATTCCTGTCGTAAGCCGATGCTCGCGCAAAGCGCGCACGAATATTGCCCCGATAGTTCACGACCTATCCTCCTCTGCTTGCATATTTTGTTGTGAATTAGTGTCGTTTCACGTTGAGAGTGCTTTGAAACTGCATTGCACTGGCAAGTGAGTATTTGGGCTTTCCGAACGTCCTTCGGAACTAACCCTTGCTCATTTAGATACAGGAACAGGACGCAATTGTCGTTATCGCCGCATCCCGAAAATTATCGGTCCGTCCATTTCTGCTCGTAAAGGAATATGATAAGTAGCTTATGCACGTAGGACTTCAGTCGATTCGGTTTTGTCGGATGGGCTGCGCGGACGTTTCAGCCGCGAAAACGATTTTTTGCCTCAGTTTCAACAGCCCGGATCGGCTTATGCGCTGGAGGAATTGGATGGTTACGGAGTCTGGAGATGACCCCGCTGCTGGACAGGAATGGCCGGCCCACCTCGAGCGGCGGCGCTGGCCGCGCGAACCGTCCTCGCAGAAAGAACATCGGGTGGACGTTCCGCCTGCATTGGTGCCCTTGCGATTTTCGACGCGAGACCTGCCGCCGAAAGAACAATTCCAGTCCTGGCGATCACATATGGCGCCGCTTGTGGATATTCATCTGCCGGACGGACAACCAGAGGACGACGGTTTTCTCGCGGAACAGACCGGCTGGCATCTCGGCGATATCCTCATCGTCCAGCAGCGGACGCAGGCATGCAGCTATGTTCGCGATCAGGCCATGCTGCGATCGAGCCCAATCGATCACTGGAACGTCGGCGTACTTCGCAGCGGCCGGGCCTGGACCGAGGCCAATCGCCATGTAACGGAGACCGGCCCGGGTGAGATATTTTTCAGGTCTCTTGGTTACCCATACCGCGGGCGGATGACCGATTCAGTCGCTGTGCTCGTCTTCTTGCCCTATGAACTGTTGACCCGTGATACGCCTCTTCTGCAGAGCGCCAACAACATCGCCCCCTCCGGTAGCCTCGCTGAATTGCTCGTCAGCTATATCAACGGCCTGGAGGCGAACCTGGGCAATTTGACGGTGGAGGAGGTGCCGCGGATCATACGGACGATCGGCGATATGGTCGTTGCATGCGCTGCATCATCCACAAGTTTGGATCGCGGTCAGGAACAGACCAATATGGGGCTGATGGAGCGGGCGCATCGCTATATTCACCTCAATCTTCTTTCAGATAGCTTGACGCCTGACGTCATGTGCCGTGCGCTGGGCATCTCGCGAACGCGGCTCTACCAATTGTTCGAAACGAGCGGGGGCGTCTTCAACTACATTCGCAAACGTCGATTGCTGCAGGCATATGCGGATCTTACCAACCCGACCGACAACAGGCCGATCTCGGAGATTGCCCAGGCCGCCGGCTTCGACGTTGCAGCCAATTTCACGCGCGCGTTCAGCCATGAATTCGGGCTCAGCCCGCGTGAAGTGAGAAAGACCATAGCAACTGAGCGCCCCGCCATCCCCACAACACGTTCCATGCAACGTTTTGGGACAACGATCGGCGATTGGCTAACGCTCGCACGTTGATGCGGTGGGCTAAGCTTTCCTCAACTCAGTCTGACATCCACCCAAGGATCCACCTCGGTCAGATGATTTTCGACATCGCACGGCAGATCGAATATTGCTCCAGTTTCACGCGCATGGAGTCGGGCGATGTCATTGTCAGCGGCACGCCAGGCGGCATTGGCTCGTAGGGAGGCAGCCGAATGAACTGGCATTCACAGTCTCAAAGCTGAAGCCGAAGAGGCAATTCCCTCACCCGCCCCGCTCCTCCCTTGCAACCCGGCCCAGCCGGTCGGATCGGGGGCTGATCCACAGTGCCGGTGTCGCATCTCTAACTGGCTGGCGGCGTCGCATCTCTAATCAGCTTTGACATTATTTGTAGCCGCAAAGTTAGAATGTCCTGTTTCTGCAAAGTTGGAATGCCACACTCTGCCCGTTTTGATGACGGCGGAGATTGCAGATGGCATTGATAGCGATGAGCGAGCGTGATCTGCAGCGGATGACCTAATCCTGATTGGCAGCCACCGGCAAACTGCCTTCGTTCGAATGACGGGTTTCGGTCT
Source organism: Rhizobium sp. NZLR1b (assembly GCF_019685155.1). Lineage (NCBI taxonomy): Bacteria > Pseudomonadati > Pseudomonadota > Alphaproteobacteria > Hyphomicrobiales > Rhizobiaceae > Rhizobium > Rhizobium sp. NZLR1b. The sequence continues at coordinate 83,531 of NZ_JABDWC010000016.1, read as the reverse complement.
GCCGGGCGGCAGAAACGACGCGGCGCTTTGCGCGGATGGCGTGCCATTGCTGGTCGATCAGGACCCCGATGAGGATCACGCCGCCCATGACGGCGAAATTCAGCGACGACGGGATGCCGAGCAGATTGACGAGGTTCTGCAGCTCCTGGAGCAGGACCGTGCCCAGCACGACGCCGACGATCGATCCCTCGCCGCCGCGGAGCGAGAAGCCGCCGAGCACGGCCGCGGCAATCGCATAGAGTTCGTAGAACTGGCCATGGCTCGCCGGCGAGATCGAGCGCGTGTACATGGCGAAATAAATCGCCGAAAGCGCCGTCAGCAGCCCACAGATGACATAGGCCGACATGATCATGCGGCTGGTCCGAATACCGGAATAGCGGGCCGCCTCCTCATTCTTCCCGATCGCGTAGAGATAACGCCCGAAGACGGAGCGATGCAGCATGATCCACATCACCACGGCAATGATCACGAGGGCAGTGAAGGTGTTAGGAACGCCGTAGAACCGTCCGGCGGTCAGGAATTCGAGGTCCGGAAAATTTTGGCCAAAAGCAAAGCCCGCCGTTCCGTCGGCCGTATAGAAGCGCGCTGCCCCACGATAAATCAGCAGGCCGCAGAGGGTGACGACGAAGGGTTGCAGGTTGAGCCGGGTGATCAACCAGCCGTGGACGGCACCGACGACTGCGCCAAGCACGAGAATGAGCGGCAGCGCCAGCATCCACGACATATCCTGGACGGCGATGAAATCGACGAACAGCACACCGAGAAGAGCGACGAGTGAGCCCACGGAAAGCTCGATGCCGCCGGTAATGATGACAAAGGCCTGACCGATCGACAGAATGCCGAACAGGCCGATCAGGTTGGCGGTGTTGGCCAGGTTGATCGGCAGCAGGAAGCGCGGATTGATGACGGCGACGACAATGCCGACGACGACGATCAACAGCAGCAGTCCGAGATCTTTCTTGATCATTCGAGATCCATTCCCCGATACCTATTTGTATTGCCGCAGCCGCTATTTTACCCTTTTGCCGACCGCAAGCAAAAGGACGTTTTCCTGGCTGAATGCGTCCTCTTCCAATATGCCGGCGATCTGGCCCTCGTGCATGACGGCGATGCGGTCGGAAACGCCGATCACCTCTTCCATGTCGCTGGAGATCATCAGGATCGCCACTCCGGCATCGGCAAGCGCTCGCATCAGGCCGTAGATCTCGTTCTTCGCGCCGATATCGATGCCGCGCGTCGGCTCGTCGAAGATCATCACCCTCGGGCTCATCGACAACCATTTGGCAAGCACGACCTTTTGCTGGTTGCCGCCGGACAGAGTGCCGGTTCGCGTCGAAACGGAGGGCGCCTTGATCCCGAGGCGAACCCGCTGCTTTTCGGCCGCCGCCGTCTCCCGTTCAGCAGAAAGCATGAAGCGGCTGGAAAGCCTGGGAAGATCGGAAAGGGTTATGTTCTGGGCGATCGGAAAATCGAGAAGAATGCCGTTGCGCTTGCGATCCTCCGGCACCAGGAAGATGCCGCGAGCGACGGCGTCACGGGCAGAACGGACCGAAATTTCCCGGCCGTCCTGCAGGATGGTTCCGCCGTAGCTCCGGTCGATACCGAAGAATACCCTTGCAAGCTCGGTGCGGCCCGACCCGACGAGGCCTGCAAGCCCCATGATTTCCCCATACCTGATCTCCAGATCAACGGGACGGCCGGGATAGGCTTCAGTGCGCACGCCGCTTGCCTTCAGCGCAACCGAGCCGGGCGAGCGCTGCGGTTTTGCGGTCCGGGCCGCAAGCACCCGGCCGATCATCAGCTTGACCATCTGGTCGTGGCCGATGTCGTTCCTGGCGAGCGTGCCCACAAGCGTACCGTCCCGCAGGACGACGACCCGGTCTGCGACGCGCTCTACCTCGTGGAGGCGATGCGAGATGAAAATGACGCTGATTCCGTCGGCTTTCAGCGATTTGATAATGCTCAGAAGCCGCTCGGTTTCGGCCAGCGGCAGGCTGGAAGTGGGTTCGTCGAAGATGACGAGCCTGGCGTTGATCGACAGCGCCTTGGCGATTTCCACCATCTGCTGCTCGGCAAGGGAAAGCGACGCCACCGGTGTGTCGGCGGAAAAATGAGCCCCGACGCGTTTCAAGAGCGGCTTCACCATGTCGCGCAGCCGATCGCGATCGACGAGTTTGAAAGGTCCCGCCTTCAGCGGTTCGCGACCCAGGAAGATGTTGGCGGCAACGTCGAGGTTTTCAAAGAGATTGAGTTCCTGGTGCACGAAGGCAATGCCGGATGAGATACTCGATTCCACCGTCAGAGAACGAAGCTCCGCACCGTCGAGCAGGATCGTGCCTCGGTCGGGTGCGATCACGCCGCCAAGGATTTTCATCAGCGTCGATTTTCCAGCCCCGTTCTCGCCGACGAGGCCGATGACCTCTCCCGGCATGATGTCGAGCGACAGGCCCTCAAGCGCCACGACGCCCGGATAGGTCTTGCCAACGCCGGAAAGCGAGAGGAACGGCGTTGCAAGCGGGTCCGGTGACGTGATGTCGGAGCTATGGTTCATCGCCTGTCCATGGCAGCTAATGCTGTGTCGGAATAAGACGCCTATCGCGGCAGCGGCGAGTGCCGCCGCCGCGAAGGAGGGCTATTTTCCAGACATAGCCTTCAGGCTGGCGGCATACTTGTCAACGTCATCCTTGCCGATGACCACCGTCGGGATGATGATCAAGCCGTTGCTGGGTACGCCGGATTTGTCGCCCTTGAGGTAGGCGGCCATCAGCTTCATACCCTGATAGGCCCACTCGAACGGCTGCTGCACGACGGTCGCTGCGATCGTGCCTTCCTTGACGCCGCCCAGCGTGATCGGATCGTCATCAAAGCCAACGACGGTGATCTGGCCGAGTTTGCCGGCGTCGCGCAGCGCCTCATAGATGCGCGGCGTATTGTAGGAATAGAAGCCGACCATGCAGGTGACGTCGGGGCTCGCCACCAGTGCATCCTCGACGTTCTTCTTTGCACGCGTCTGGTCGATATCGTCGCCGCGTACATCTGTCAGCTCGATTTTCGTGCCCTTCAGGCCGTCTTTCATGCCCTGGATACGTTCCTTGGCATTATCGGCGCCGAGCAGGCCGACGAAGCCGATGCACTTGCCGCCGTCCGGCATCGCCTTCTTGGCGATTTCGGCGGCCTGCATCCCGGCGTCGACATTGGATGAGCCGATATAGGCGACGCGGTTGGTCTGCGGCGCGTCACTATCGGTCGTGAAGAGAGCCGTCTGCGAGCCGATCTTGCTCAAGCCCTCCGTCTGGGTCTTGGGATCGACCGCGGAGACCATGACACCCTTGACGCCGGCACTGACCAAGTCTTCCATCAGGCGTTGCTGAACGGCAACCGATGCCTGCTCAGGGTATTTCAGCTCCATCTGATAGTCCGGCATTTCGGCCTGCGCCTTCTTCACACCGGCCTCTGCGGCTTTCCAGAAGTCGGACGCTCCGTTGACGACGAATGCAAGCGTCGGTTTGTCGGCGGCATGGGATACGGCAATCGGGGCCGCGCTCAGCATCAACCCGGCGAAGAACAAGGCTGCATTGCGTTTCAGCTGTTTCATAATACACCTCCCGAGGGGCCGCAGTGCATGGGCCCGTTTTCGACTTACGGCCGGCCGGATGCGCCCCCTCCCAGGGCCGCCGCAAAGCGACGAGTGGCATTGGTTCCGATCGCTCCGTGACGGTATAGAAGAATTTTAATTAGTAAATAGTATTATCAATCCAGATCAAAACATTTCATCGTGCGTCGACACGGACGCGATTTTGTACTGGAAATTACCATTAACTGGCGGCGTTGCAGCAATTGATGCAATTGCCAGCGCTTTCAGATGGATGCTAATAGTAATTACCAAAACGGCAAATCCAGGCAAAGACAGTTTTCCGCGAATGCGACAACCCACGACCCAAAAGAGCAATAAGCCCGCCGCGGACAAGCCTGCCCGCGTGACGATGATGGATATCGCCGCCGCCGCCGGCTGCTCGCAGGCGGCCGTGTCCTTCGTTCTCAACGATACACCCGGCACCCGTATCTCACAGCAGACCCGCGACCGCGTATGGGAGGCGGCGCGCGCACTTGGCTACACGGGAACGACTTATACGACGAAAGCCTCTTATTCGGGGCTGGACAATGTGATCGGTTTCGCGGTGGATCAACTCGCCACCAGCCCGGAAGCGATCGTTGCGATCGAAGGCGCGCGGCAAGCCTCATGGAACGCCGGCAATGTCCTGTTGGTAACCCAGACACTCAGTGATCCCGTCATGGAGCCGAAAGCCATCAAGGCGTTGACGAGCGGAGGCATTTCGGCGCTCATCTATATGACGATCTATACCCGCCAGGTAGAGCTTCCTTCTTACGTCAGCAAGCTCAACATCCCGACGGTCCTGCTGAATTGTTATACGGCGGACCATGCCTTTCCGGCGGTGGTGCCGAGCGAGATCGCCGGAGGGCAGAGCTCCACCTGGCATCTGATCACGCACGGGCACCATCGCATCGCGACGATCACCGGTGAAATCTGGATGCAGGCTGCACAGGACCGCCTGACCGGATATCGGCGCGCGCTTTCGACCGCCGATATCCCCTTCGATCCGGAATTGGTCATCGAAGGCGACTGGTCGGCCGGTGCCGGCTATGCCTCCACGATGAAGCTGCTTGCTCTGAAAGAGCCGCCGACCGCGATCTTCTGTCAGAACGACCGCACCGCCATCGGGTGTTATGAAGCGCTCAAGGATGCGGGGCTTCGCATTCCCCAGGACATGTCGGTGGTGGGTTATGACGACGAGGAAATTTCACGGCATCTCGTCCCCCCGCTGACGACTTCGGTCCTTCCACATCTTGCCATGGGGCAATGGGCGATCGAACATCTCAACCCGGAAACCATGCCCGGCAAACGCTATCCGATTGCCAAGCTCGAATGCTCGCTCGTCAAGCGTCATTCCGTCGCCGCGCCAAGGGCCGAGGCGCGGCAGATGCTCGATGGCGTACATACCTCGCCATAGGCGCCGGACCGAAGGCCGGCAGCGGTGGCCGGGAACAGATCGCCGACGAAACCCTTGCAAAGAACCTCACCTGTCGGTCGATCCTCCGACCGCGAACGCGATGCTGACCGCACGTTTCACGGCGGTCGCAAGAACGGACATGTGGGTCTCACCGGCGTAAAGCTCGAATTCGGCACGCAACCCGTCGGCCGTGCTATTTAATCGCTCCGCCATCTCCTGCGCCAGGAGGATCGTCCGCTCCATCTTCCTCTTCTCCAGGCGTATGGCGGCATCCTCGTTCCGATACTGAAAGGGTGCCAGTTCATCGCCTTCGTATTCTCCGGCGGACAAATGCAGGAAGGCGGAATTTCCCGGGATGAGTTGACGCTGCGCCTCATTGTTGAGGATTTCACTGTTCTCCCAATAGATGGTTGGGCTGGCCGCAATCCAATTGGCAAACAGACCCGGACGCTCGAACAGGGCATAGAGCGTAAAGAGGCCTCCGAAGGAATGCCCGAAAAGCGATCGGCGCATCGGATCCAGGGTCACCATCTCCGCAATCCGCGCTATCAACTCGTTCTCGATGAAATCCAGAAGTTTACCGGTCCCTCCGATGACAACCGGAGGACCGCCCTCAACGAAGGGCGGATAGGATTTGACCGGTGGAGGGCCGAGGTCCCAAGACCGGCGGAGTGCATCATAAGGCTCGTCCGACGGATAACCGATCGCCGCGATCACCCCCCAACCGACATTCGTGCCGGTGGGATAAGGTGCCTGCGTGACCAGACTGGCCACCGCGAAGGGGAACGTGGCATTGCCGTCGGTCATAACCAGAAGCGGCCATCCTTCCGCTGGCGGTCTCTCCGCCGGAATGGACAGGAAAATGCGATAAGGCTCGCCGCCTGCAGCCGGAGCCAGATCGAAAAAACACGTTCCGGGCAATGAATAGACGCAGACAGGATTAGTCATGAGAAGGTTTTCTGCTGTTTGCACGAGAGGATAGGAGGAGCAAAATTGATGTTGGTGCGATTCATTGGTTGCTTTTGAAGGGTGGGGTCAAGGATGAAGCCTGACTTGCGACGGGTAATGATTTATCACCCGCAAGGAAAGCGCAATGAACCTCACCTACTCTCACGTCAACCTGGATAAACGCTGCAAGATCGCTCGGCAGCGCATGGCCGGCATCAATTGAAATCATTGCCGAGAAACTCAGGCGGCATCGCTCGCCGATATGGGATGCGGGCAAGGCGCCTATATCGGGTTGGCGGCAGCTGGAACAGTACGGGTGTTCGCACCGAACGAGTAATCGAGGCACAAACGCAGCACGCGAAATGCGCGTCCACCACGGTGGCTGTTGTCACTGCGTCTTAGCTGACGCCAAGAAACTGTTTCAGTTCTGCAGTCTGTGGATTGGCGAAGACTTCCTCCGGGACGCCGACTTCGTGGACCCGGCCCTGATGCATGAAGACGACGCGGCTGCAGACGTCGCGGGCAAACTTCATCTCGTGCGTTACCATCAGCAGCGTCATTCCCTCAGCGGCAAGCTCGCGCACGACGGCCAGAACTTCGGCAACCAGCTCCGGATCCAGCGCCGAGGTGATCTCGTCGCAAAGAAGCGCGCTCGGCTGCATGGCGAGCGCGCGGGCGATGGCGACGCGCTGCTGCTGACCACCCGAGAGCTCATCGGGATAGGCGTCGAACCTGTGGGCCAGCCCCACGCGCTCCAGCATCTTGCGGGCGATGGCTTCGGCATCGGGCTTTGAAGTCCTCTTGACCACGGTCTGAGACAGCATGACGTTGCCGCCAACGGTCAGGTGGGGAAACAGGTTGAACTGCTGAAAGATCATGCCGACCTTAAGGCGCAGCGCCTTGAGATGCATCTCGTCACCGATGAGTTGCGCACCGGCCACGGAGATGGAGCCGTCGGTGATGGTCTCCAGGCCGTTGATGCAGCGAAGCAGTGTCGATTTGCCCGAACCGCTTTTGCCGATAATGGCGATGACTTCGCCCACCTCCACATCGAGATTGATGCCTTTCAGCACTTCTGTGGTTCCGAAGCTCTTTCGGACTTCAGTGATTTCGATGAGCGACATTAAGCTTCCTTTCCAGGATCTGGCTGCTTTTTGACAAAGGCCAGCAAAGGGCAAAGTAGATAAGGGCGACGAGCCCGTAGACGATGAAGGGTTGGAAGGTCGCATTGGTGACCACCGTGCCCGCTTTCGACAATTCGACGAAGCCGATGATCGAGGTCAGCGCTGTTCCCTTGACGATTTGCACGGAGAAGCCGACCGTGGGCGGTATGGCGACCCTCAACGCCTGCGGGAGGATGACGTAACGCATCTGCTGCAGCCGGCCCATGCCAAGGCTGGCTGAGGCTTCCCATTGCCCCCCGGCGACCGCTTCAACGCAGCCTCGCCAGATTTCGGCGAGGAAGGCGGCGCTCCACAGGGTGAGCGCCAGCCCAGCAGCAAGCCAGGCCGGCACATCGATGCCGAAAAGGCCGAGACCGAAAAAAGCGATGAAGAGCTGCATCAGCAGCGGGGTGCCCTGGAAAAGTTCGATGTAATATTTCGCGAGCACCTTGAATGCCTTGCGCTTGCCGATGCGCAGGAACAGCAATCCCAGTCCGACCGCACCGCCGCCGACGAACGAGACGAGCGAAAGCAGGATCGTCCAGCGAGTGGCGAGCAACAGGTTGCGCAGGATATCCCAGAATGTGAACTCGATCATCGTGCTTCTCTCCGCGGGAAAATAAAGCCGCCGACGATCCCCAGCACCTGCCGGAGCAGGATTGCCAGCATCAGATAGATGGTTGTCGAGACGATGTAGGCCTCGAAGGCGCGGAAGGTTCGCGATTGTATGAAGTTCGCGGCAAAGGTCAGATCCTCGGCAGCGATCTGCGACACGACCGATGAGCCGAGCATGACGATGACGACTTGCGACGACAGCGCCGGCCAGATGCGCTGCAGTGACGGCACGAGAACGACATAGCGGAAAGTTTCGAAGCGCGTCATGGCAAGGCTTTCGCCTGCTTCGAACTGACCCTTCGGGGTTGCCTGGATGCCGGCGCGGATAATCTCGCAGCTATAGGCGCCGAGGTTGACGACCATCGCGAGGTTGGCGGCCGTCAGTTCGGAAAGCCGGAAGCCGAGCGATGGCAACCCGAAGAAGATGAAAAACAGCTGGATCAGGAACGGCGTGTTGCGGATCAGTTCGACATAGGTGGCAATGGCAGGCTTCAGCCAGATCGGGCCGAGTGCGCGCACCCAGGCGCAGAAGATGCCGAGCGAAATGCCGAGCACTCCGCCGACCGCGATAAGCTCCAAGGTGATCAGTATGCCCTTGATGATCTCAGGGTAATATTGAAGCAGCCAGCCGAATTCGAAATGGTAGCTCAAGAAATTCTCCCCTCTTGCGGTGACGGAGCGGATGTCATCCCGCCAGCCAGTGCGGGATGACGTCCGTGAAACCGGTTTCCTTACAGATCCGACGGGAGATCGGTGCCGAGCCACTTCTGCGATATGGTGTTCAGCGCGCCATCGGCTTTGGCGGCAGCAATAATGCCGTTTACCTTCTCCAGAAGAGCCGTCTGCTCCTTGTTGAGACCGATGTAGCAGGGCGAGTTCTTGATGAGGAACTTCAGCTCGGGGCGCTTGGGGGGATTTTTGGCGAGGATCGCAGCAGCCACCACGTTGCCGGTAGCGACAGTGTCAACCTGGCCGGACAGGAAGGCCGAGATAGTGCCGTTATTGTCCTCGTAACGCTTGATCGTCGCGTCGGCCGGCGCGATCTTCGTCAGCTCCAAGTCCTCCACGGCGCCGCGCGTAACGCCGATGCTCTTGCCGGCGAGATCTTCCGCCTTGGCGACCGAAAGATCGGCCGGCGCGAAAACGCCGTTGAAAAAGGGGGCGTAGGCGACAGAGAAATCGATCACCTTTTCACGCTCCGCATTTTTTCCGAGGCTGGAAATGACCAAGTCGACTTTGTTCGTCTGCAGATAGGGAACGCGGTTGGCGCTGGTGACCGGCACGAGCTCGGCTTTGACGCCCAGCTTTTCGGCAATGAGATTGGCCATATCGATGTCATAGCCCATCGGCGCCATATCGGTGCCGACACTGCCGAAGGGCGGAAAATCCTGCGGCACAGCGACGCGCAGCGTACCGCGTGCCATGATGTCGGAGAGAGTATCGGCGTGAGACGGCGAGCTGAAGCCGAAGCTTGCCGCCAGGGTCGCGATTCCGATGAGTGCTCGTCTTGTCAGCATGTGTTCATTGCTCCTTTGGAGTTGTGGTTTTGAAGTTTAACGATGGAGGAGAGGAGGACACGGTCTTGGGAGGGAGTGAGAGGGAGCTGCGCAGTTCCGAGAGCGGGTCCGGGCGCGTGGTGAGGTCGAGGCCCATTTCCACTTCATCAAGATGTTCGACAGAAAGCGCCGCAGCTCTGAAGAAATCGCCCGCCTGCATGGCCTCGAAGATACGGCAATGCCCGTCATGAGATTGCGCTGCGTGAAATTCAGACTGATAGAGCATCGAAATGAGGATCGTCCTCGCCGTTAGATCGCGAAGGATATCGACGATGATGGCGTTCCCGCTCAATTCGGCGATGCGGATGTGGAAATCGCCCATCAAATAGGTCAAGCGCTGGCGATCGGCGGCAGCCATTGCGCTTTTTTCCTCGTTCAAATGTTGCGGCAAGAGCCTTGCGTCCGTCATCTGTCAGCACGCGCATGCCGCGCAGCGATCCAGCCTCGACGACACGCCGTGCCTCATAGACAGCGATTGCCTCTTCTGCGGACGGCTCAACGACAAACCAACCCCGCCGGGGACTTACATGCACGGTGCCGCGTGTCTCCAAGCGCATCATGGCTTCCCTGACCCGGGTCCGGGACACCCCGAAGAGCGCGGCCAGCTGGTTTTCGCTGAGACGCGTACCGGGCCGAATCTTTGCCGAAAGGATCCCGGAGACGATCGTTGCCTCGATGGACTTCTGCGCGGTCTCGGGTGTGTGGCTATCTTGCATAAAAGAGAGAAAGCAAAGCATATGCCAAAATCCTGCGTTCAGGATTTTCAAGATGTCTCGAAGGCTTGGCCGGGAATTTGCCTGCCGGGAATGCAGATTGACCGAAATTTGTGCGCGCGCCCGCACCTCCTCGTCCCGACATTTGGTCCGGTCGTCATTGCCGCCGGCGCCCACTGGCAACGAGGACTAACAGTTCCCTCGATCGGTTGCCCTGTTGGCAGATTTCTTTCTTGAAGACGGAGCGGCCGCGCGTCGAAACTCGCCTTGGATCGGGCGCCATGCAGGTAAGCAACGCTGATGGTCCACGCGGCCTCTTTTTCGTCTAAAGCGCGTCGCATCAAATTTGATGCATGCGACGCGCTTTTGCCCTTTGTTTTTATGCATGTCGTTGTCCCGGAACCGCTGCACACTTCCGGGCGACATGCATTAGTTGAAACTCGAGGTTTTGAGGAATTCTGCGAGCCGTTCGGTCTTCGGCCGCACAAACATTTCCTTCGGATCTCCCTCCTCGCAGATAACGCCCTGGTTCATGAAGATGACGCGCGATGAAACCTCGTAGGCGAAGCGCATTTCATGCGTGACGAGCAGCATGGTCATGCCGTCGGAGGCAAGCCCCTTGATGACCTGCAGCACTTCGCCCACCAGCTCCGGATCCAGCGCCGAGGTCACTTCGTCGAACAGCATCAGCCTCGGCGACATGGCGATGGCGCGGGCGATCGCGACGCGCTGCTGCTGGCCGCCGGAAAGCTGTCCGGGATAGTGGTTGGTGCGCGCGGCGAGGCCGACACGATCGAGCCATTTTTCCGCGATGGCGCGGGCTTCCGGCTTCGTCATTTTCTTCACCTTGACGAGACCGAGCATGACGTTTTCAGCGGCACTCATATGCGGGAAGAGATTGAACTGCTGAAAAGCCATGCCGGTCAGCGCGCGCTGGCGTGCAATTTCCTTCTCGCTCTTGCGGCGCCGCGTAGCGCCTTCGGCGCGGTAGCCGATCTCCTCGCCATCGAGGCTGATCGTGCCGCCCTGGAATTCCTCCAGCATGTTGACGCAGCGCAGCAAAGTGGTTTTCCCGGAGCCGGACGAGCCGATGATGGAAATGACCTCGCCTTCCGCTACGGCGCAATCGACGCCTTTGAGAACCTCGTGGATGCCGTAAGTCTTGCGCAGGCCTTTGATGTCGAGAATGGTGTTGGCCATCGGGGGAACTCCTCAGGACGGCAGGGCGGTCTTGCGCTCGACATATTTGCCGAAGTGCTCGATGCCGTAATTGACGATGAAATAGAGACCGCCGGCCAGGAAATAGAACTGGAGGCTCATGAAATTGCGGGAGATGATCTCCTGCGTGCGCAGCAGAAGCTCCGCGACGCCGATGACCGAGAGCAGCGTCGAGGCCTTCACCATCTCGGCGGCGGTATTCACCCAGGCCGGCAGGCACTGGCGCATGGCCTGCGGCCACAGCACCGAGGTGAAGGTCTGGGTAAAGGTCAGGCCGATCGCCTTGGCGGCTTCAGTCTGCCCCTTCGGGATCGCCTGAAGCGCACCGCGGACGATTTCGCCAACATGCGAGGAGCAGAAGATAGCAAGGGCGAGCACACCGGCTGAAAACGGCCCGAGATCGAGACCGACAGCGGCAGAGACATAGTAGCTCGCCAGCACCAGCACCAGCACCGGCGTGCCGCGGATGATATCGGTATAGGCGCGCACGGCCACACGTAAAACAACGCCGCCATAGACGAGCGCCAGGCCGACGAAAACGCCGAGGACGGAACCCGCGAGGATGGCCAGCAGAGAGATCGATACGGTCACACCGACGCCATTGATGATGACGTAGCGGGCGATCCAGAGTTGTTCGAGAAAGGTGTGGGTCATCAGGTCTATCTCGGCAGGGCCAGGCGGCGCTCGACGAAGCGCATCACGGCAGCGATGAGGAAACAGGTCACGACGTAGAGGGCCGATGTGACCATCCAGGTTTCGATGACGCGAAAGCTCTCGACATTGATCTTGCGGGCAGCAAAGGTCAGCTCCGGCACGGCGATGGCGGCGGCGAGCGAGGTGTCCTTGAAGAGCGAGATGATCGTCGAGGATAACGATGGCAGCACGTTACGCAGCATCAACGGCGCGATGATAGAGCTGCGGATCTGCATTCCCGTCAGGCCGATGGCGAGGCCGGCTTCCGTCAATCCTCTCGGGATCGACAACAGCCCGGCGCGGAACACCTCGGCCAGATAGGCGCCGGAATAGAGCGATAGGACCAGCACGAAGCTTTTTATCTTGTCGAGGCGCAAGCCCATCTGCGGCAGCGCGAAAAAGACGAAAAGCACCAGGACGAGAATCGGCAGGTTGCGGATTACCGTGACATAGAGCCGTGCAGGCACGACCGCGAAGCGGCTTTTGGACGTCAGCGCGAATGCCACGGCGAGACCGATCGCAGCCCCGATCAGTATCGAGATCACCGCAAGGCCGAGGCTGAGCGCGAGCCCGCTCAAAAGGAAATCGAAATTGCGCCAGACGGCGCCGAAATTCAACGTGTAACCCATACGGGCCGCCCTTTCAGACTGAACATGATGCCGAAAATTGTGCGCGGTTTTCTTATGACATCATGCTCGCACTGTTTAATTGAAAACAGGATTCAGATTTCAGGACGACCCGGCGTGAAATCATCCTGCGCAGCGGAGCGGGAGAACAGTCCCGCTCCGCATGGCCGTTACTTGAATTCAACAGGAAAGCCGATCTGCGGTGGCGTCAGATCCTTGCCGAACCAGGTCTTGAAGGACTTGGCGTAGAAGTCGAACTCGACGCCGGTCATGGCTTCATGCAGGGCGGTGTTGACGAAGTTCAGCCAGTCCTGGTCGCCGCGCTTGACCGCGCAGGCGTAGGTCTGCGGGTTCCAGCCGTAACCAGCGTCCTTATAGCGGCCCGGATTTTGGGTCATGTACCAGGCGAGCGACGACTGGTCGGTGGCGACGGCGTCGGCGCGTCCCGACTCCAGGGCCTGATAGATCAGGTCGACGGAATCATACTGATCGACGGCCGCCTCCGGCAATGCCGCATGCACCATTGTCTCGGCGTAGACGTTCTGGAGAACCGAGATGGTGACGGAAGAACCAGCCGCCTTGAGAGCGGCGTAGTCGGCATATTTTGCGTCCGCCTTGAGCATCAGGCCCACACCCTCGCGATAATAGGGAATGGTAAAGGCAACCTGCTGGGCGCGTTCGCCGGTAACGGTCATGAACTGGCAGGTGATGTCGACCTTGTCAGTGGTAATGTTCGGGATGCGGGCGTCGGAGGACTGGTTCACATATTCAATTTTCTCAGGATCGCCGAAGAGAGCTTTGGCGATGATATGGCCCATGTCGACGTCGAAGCCCTGAAGCTTGTCGTCTGCGCTCTTAAAGTGCCAAGGCGCGTTGGTGCTGCCCGTGCCGAGGACGAGGTGGCCGCGGGCCAGCACTTCATCGAGCTTGCTGCCGTCGGCCAGCACAGGCGTGGACAACATGGCGGCGGCGACCAGCGACATCACGCCGGTGCGAAAGGAAATGGTCATGGCGTTCCCCTTATGGATGGTTCCCATTATTCCAGTATAATGGACGTATGTCTGTTTTACTGGAATAATGTATCAAGTGCCATGAAGGATGAATTGTCAATGGGTACTGCCGAAAAAACGCGCAGTGAAATGCGTGGCGATTTTTTTGGCAGCGCAGCATTTTCCTGTTGCCACCGAGGCTGATCGCCTTGGGGCTTGCTGACCGTTTCAATGAAGGGATATCGAATCGAACAGTGCCGCGTCTCAACGGTCGGCGATGTCTTCGCTGTTTGGAAGCGAGGCAGACTTTAAAGCCGTCGGCATCAAGGCCGAACGCAGTTGATTGCTCGTGCGCCGCCGCCATGATCGCCGTGGCGTTGGTATTGATTTCATGCGCCTGACTGGCGATCTTGGCTTCTCAGCAATCGCGGTCTCGGTCGGCATTCACGCAATACTGATAAATCGGGTAATTTTGCGCGCTAAACGCCATTGCCGACGCATCGCGAACAGCTTCCGTCACCTTGCACAGATCGTCTCATTTAGGCAGGCGAACGGTACTGGTTTTCGGCCTCCAGCCCGCGGGCGGGTTCATTGCCGGAAGATTTGTCGTTTGCATCACGGGTTTCAGGATCGCGGCGTGACGGAACGAGCCCGAGCATTTGTTCGAGACGGACAGCATTGAGCGGAGCGCTTATTCCCTTGAAGTTCATGATCCATCTTTCGTCTGCGCATGGCCTGTGTGACGCCGGAGAGATAAGCGCAATTTGAACCCGCCGAGAACAACCCGTGGCAGTTATCACCATCTTTTCCCAAGCGAAAAAGGGGAGGGGCCTCCAGAGCTGCCGCTAACCCGGTTGACCAAATCGCATCTCCATCTTCCGCAAACGGGCACTCTTTCCTGTCGGGGCTTTTTTGGTTGGTTCGCCCCGGGCAGTGGAGTTGGAGCCTATCGCGCCTTCGTTGCCTCTCGATTCGTGAAATGCGCATTGCCCAGACCCGTACCGATCGTCAGTACCGCCCACCTCGACACGTCGGTCATAAATGGGATCTGCGACAATCCCTGCACGACGGCGTCGTTGTGCATCATCACGAATGTGCTGTCGTCACCAATCTCAGGAATGGCCTTCATCAGCGCGGCGGGAAGGTTGAAGCTGTCGCTTTCCCAGTTTCCGCCCGGCAGGTTCTGTCCGCCGCGTTCGATTGAGCCATCGGCTTTGATGATGCCGGGGCAGGCGATCCCGATGATGGGCGCAGGTTTGAGATTGGCCTTCTCCGCCTTGCCGATCAGTTCGTGCAACATCGCGGCCAACTTCTCGATGGTTGCGGTGCGACTTGGCTCATCATCGGCATGACGCCAGATGGCTGATTCCCATACGCTCGCATCCGCGAAGTTCGGCGCGTCGTCCTTTCCGAATTTTACGACGCCGGCGCGAACGTTAGTGCCGCCGATATCAACGGCCAGGATCGCCTCGTGGCCCTTGAACATCCAGCGCGGCATCAGGTGGACCGAGCCGATCAGTCCAGCCTCGTCAGGATGGTGAACGATCGGCACGACCTCGACGTCTATGCCGGCCGCCTTGAGAATAACCATGGTCCTGGCGATGGTCAGCTCGCCGAACCGGCTCTGCCGGAAGCCGCCGCCAACGACGATGCGTTCCGTCTTGACCCAGCGCTTGTCCTTAAGGAACTTTCCGATCACGTCGGCAAAGTCCTGAGCGAAGTCTTCCACCGCCCCCATGATCAATGCCGCTGCCTCCATATCGTCGCCCTTGAGGAAGGCATCAATCTTCTTCTTGGAAAGCTTCGGCGTCGCGGTCTTGCCGATCGGGTCGTCTCCGACCTTGCGGATGCGTTTTCTCCAATCGTCGAGCTTCATTTGAAAAGTCTTCTTGTTGGCGTTGTCGCCAACGAAACCATTCTTGTCACGCAGCTCGTTGTTGTAGTCGTCGATCGTCACCAATGGCAGGTTTAACGCGCCATGTGCCAGTGGGGCATTGAGCGCATCACGGGGCTCGGAACTGCTTTTGGCCATCAAAATACCTTCTACGGCGCGAGTGCTCGAACGGGCGGCGAGATACAACGCGGACCAGCCGCTTGATGTTCCGGAGTCTGAAAGCTCACCTTGCCCTCGTCGCTTGGCGACCTAGCTTCAATGACTGCAGCGTTTGGAGAATCCCGTGCAGGACGATAGCGCCACCCAGGAAATGCTTTCACTGGTCTTGGAAGAGCCGGATCATTGGGCGATGTTTCTCGATATCGACGGGACGCTGCTCAATCTTGCGCCCACGCCGGACGCGATCGAAGTTCCGGAGGCGCTTCCCGGGCAACTTCACCGCCTGTCGAACAAGCTTGGCGGCGCCTTGGCACTGGTCACCGGACGGTCGCTTGCTTATGCAGACACGCTGTTCAAACCCTTTGCATTTCCGACGGCAGGCCTTCATGGCGCGGAAATCAGGAGCGCCGCGGGAATGCAGACGGTCGAGGCGACACCTGAGTTTCAGGCGCTGAAGCACGCGCTGACTGCGGAAGCCGAGCACTATCCGGGAGTCTTGATCGAGGACAAGGGCGCCGCCGTTGCCGCCCATTACCGGCTGGCGCCCGAATATGAAAAGGTACTCGAGGACCGCATGCACCACTATGCGGAGCTGGCAGGGTCGAACTGGGCGTTGCAGCTCGGCAAGATGGTCTTCGAGCTGCGTCCCGCACGATCGAGCAAGGGCGATGCGCTGGAACGGTTTTTCCAGTCCGACCCTTTCAGGAACCGCTGCCCGATTACCATCGGCGATGATCTGACCGACGAGTCGATGTTTGCGATCGCCAATGCGCGCGGCGGCGTTTCCGTGCGGGTCGGCGCGATCGGCGCCCCGAGCTGTGCCACGAGCCGGCTGTCCTCCTCTGCACTGGTCAGAAACGTCATTGCCGCCTTGGCCGGCTGAAGCATGTCCTCGGATGATGTGCAATGCCGATTGCTGTCGTCTTTCCGCCAGCTGCGAAGCGTCGATCGTCAAAAAAGTATCAGTTTTGCCTGGGAATCGTGGTGGCGGGCGTGAGACGTGCCCACTACACTCCGCTTAACAATAAAGCCAAAAAGGGAATTTGGCACGCGGGCTTACCACCCGTCCTCGGAGGAGGAAACAATGGAACCTGACTTGGAAGTCATTCAGATCAGACCGGGCGAATCCTTCGCAACGAAGGCCCATGGCTATCCCTATCATACGGTTCGTTGGCATTTTCATCCGGAATACGAACTTCATCTCGTCGTGGCGACAACCGGACGATATTTCGTTGGCGACTTCATCGGCGAGTTCGAGCCAGGCAACCTTGTGCTTGCCGGGCCTAATCTTCCTCATAACTGGATCAGCGATGTCCCGAAAGGATCGAGCATTCCGCTTCGATGCCAGCTCATCCAGTTCAGCGAGAATTTCATCAGCGACACCATGAAGGTGCTGGCCGAGCTCGGCCCGTTCGATCCGGTTCTCGAAGCCTCCCGCCGCGGCGTGCTCTTCGGCGCCGAGACCAGCCGGCAGGTTGCTCCCCTGATGAACGAGGTGCAGCAGGCTCACGGAGTGCGTCGCATCGAGCTCTTCATGATGATCGTCGGCCTGCTCAGCCGGGCGCAGGATTCCCAGTTTCTTGCCAGCCCGAACTATCTGCCCGATCCGTCGGGCTACATGTCGGCCGGCATCAACAAGGCACTCGCCTACATCAGGGAAAATCTGACCAAATCCTTCGATGAAGCCGATCTCGCCAGGATTGCCGGGCAATCGGCCGGGGCCTTTTCGCGCGCCTTCCGCCGCCATACCGGCATGTCGCTGGTGCAATATGTGAAGCGACTGCGCATCAACCTCGCCTGTCAGATCTTGATGAGCGACGACCATGCATCGATCACCGACATCTGCTTCGAGGTCGGCTTCAACAATCTGTCCAATTTCAACCGGCAATTTCTCGCGGAAAAAGGCATGACGCCTTCCCGTTTCCGGCGGCTATTGGGCGACAATATCAACATAGCGAAAGCGGCCTGAGCCAGCCGAGCGAACAGGAACCCGGGAATAGGACGACGTTTCGCCGAAGACGGCGATAGGGAGGACGAGGAGGAGGAACGAAAACTGACATTGATTGAACGCGAGCGCGCAGTGAGCGGTTCGCGAGAGGAGACGCTTGTCCTCAGAAAACGGCAAACCGCCGGGACAGGCGTGGCGGTTCGCTCAGCCGAACGGCCACAGCGAAACACTGCAACGAAGAAGCTACACAATTTTTTTCCAACGGGAGGATATGGAAATGATGAAATTCTCAACCAAGGTGGCAGGTGCGACAGCAGTTGTCCTATCCCTGCTCGGCGGCACGTCCGCCTTCGCGCAAAACGCCGTTTCGGATGCGACGGTCGCATTCCTTATGCCCGACCAGGGCTCGACCCGTTACGAAGAGCACGACCATCCAGGATTCGTCGCGGAAATGAAGAAGCTTTGCGCCGCGTGCAAGGTTCTCTATCAGAATGCCGATGCCGATATTGCCAAACAGCAGCAGCAGTTCAATTCGGCCATTACCCAGGGCGCCAAGGTTATCGTGCTCGATCCGGTGGATTCGGCAGCCGCCGCGTCTCTCGTCCAGCTCGCCCAGAGCCAGGGCGTTAAGGTCATTGCCTATGACCGTCCTATCCCGAAGGGAAAAGCCGATTTCTACGTCTCCTTCGATAACAAGGCGATCGGCAAGGCAATCGCGGAATCGCTCGTCCAGCATCTGAAGGCTAAGAAAGTGCCGACCGATGGCGGCGGCATCCTGCAGATCAACGGTTCACCGACCGACGCGGCTGCCGGGCTGATCAAGGACGGTATTCATGATGGTCTTGCCAGTGGCGGATACAAGACGCTTGCCGAATTCGACACGCCGAACTGGCAGCCGGCGAATGCCCAGCAATGGGCAGCCGGTCAGATCACCCGCTTCAGCAAACAGATCGTCGGCGTGGTCGCCGCCAATGACGGCACCGGTGGCGGCGCCATTGCAGCCTTCAAGGCAGCGGGTGTCGATCCCGTGCCGCCGGTGACCGGCAATGATGCGACGATCGCTGCACTGCAGCTGATCATATCGGGGGATCAGTACAACACGATCTCCAAACCGAGCGAAATCGTTGCGGCTGCCGCTGCCGACGTTGCCGTCAAGCTCCTGGCTGGAGAAACGCCGAAGGCCGAAATGACGCTTTACGACACGCCGGCACAGCTTTTCGTGCCTGCGGTCGTCACTGCCGAGAACCTCAAGGCCGAGATCATCGACAAGAAGATCAACACCGCCGAGGAGCTGTGCACCGGCCGCTACGCCGACGGCTGCAAGAAGCTCGGCATCACCAAGTAATCGAACCAAGGTAAAGCGCGGCCGGTCCGCCGGTCGCGCTTGCCGTTTCGCTTTTTCCAAAGGCCAGGCGATGTCTGAAACCTCTCATACTCTTGACCCTTCCCGCCAGCCCGTCCTCAGCCTGCGCGGAATATCGAAGAACTTCGGGGCGGTGTCGGCACTCACCGATATCGAACTCGATGTCCATGCCGGCGAGGTCGTGGCACTCGTCGGCGACAACGGCGCCGGCAAATCGACGCTGGTCAAGATCCTGGCCGGTGTACACCAACCAAGCTCAGGCGCGATCCTGTTTGAGGGTGAGCCAGTCAATCTGCCGAGCCCAAGTGCTGCCCTCGGGCTCGGCATTGCAACCGTCTTTCAGGATTTGGCGCTTTGCGAGAATCTCGATGTCGTCGCCAATATCTTTCTCGGCAAGGAGCTCAATCCTTTCCAGCTCGATGAGGTCGCCATGGAGATCCGTGCCTGGAAGCTTTTGAACGAGCTTTCGGCCCGAATCCCAAGCGTACGCGAGCCCGTCGCCTCATTGTCCGGCGGACAGCGCCAGACCGTGGCGATCGCCCGATCGCTGCTGCTCGAGCCGAAACTGATCATGCTCGACGAACCCACCGCAGCGCTTGGCGTTGCCCAGACCGCCGAAGTGCTGGATCTGATCGAGCGCGTACGGGAACGCGGACTCGCCGTCATCATGATCAGCCACAATATGGAGGATGTGCGCGCCGTTGCCGATCGCATTGTCGTCCTTCGGCTCGGCCGCAACAACGGCACTCTGCTGCCCGATGCTTCCAACGAAGAGCTCGTCAGCGCGATCACCGGCGCATCCAACAATTCCGTCTCCCGCCGCGCGTCGCGCCGCCAGGCGCAAAGCCAGCAGAACGAGGAGGGCAGGCCATGATGAAGACCATCCAGAATGAACCGGCAGCACCTGCGCTCCTCGACCGGCGTGACGAAAGAGTGCGCCATGACGATAGTCTTGCCGGCTCAATCCGCGCCTTTTGGGATCGCATCCGCGCCGGCGACCTCGGCTCGCTGCCGGTCATTGTTGGCCTGGCAATCATCTGGACGGTGTTCCAAGCGCTCAATCCAGTGTTTCTCTCCAGCGCCAATCTCGTCAACATGCTGTTCGACTGCTCGACGGTCGGCGTCATCTCGCTGGGTATCGTCTGCATCCTGATGGTGGGCGAGATCGATCTTTCCGTCGGCTCGGTCAGCGGCTTCGCCTCGGCGCTGGTCGGCGTCTTCTGGGTCAACCAGGGCTGGCCGGTGGTCCTGGCGGTCCTCGTCGCCATGGTCGTCGGCGCTCTGATCGGCTCTCTCTACGCCTTCCTGTTCAACCGCTTCGGCATGCCGAGCTTCGTCTCCACCCTATCCGGGCTGCTCGCGGTTCTCGGCCTGCAGCTCTATATCCTCGGAGCGACCGGTTCGATCAATCTGCCCTATGGTTCCTGGCTCGTGAGTTTCGGCCAGATCATGGTCATGCCGGACCCGATCGCCTATCTGCTGGTAGCCCTTGCCGGCATTGCATTCTTCTTCTCCAGCTACCGCACGGCGGCGCGCCGGCGGGCAGCCGGCCTGTCGGCGAAATCGGCCCGGGGGCTGCTCCTTCGCGCCGTCATCATCACCGCCGCCTTGGAAGCTGTCGCATTCTATCTCAACCAGTCGCGCGGCGTTCCATGGATGTTCGGCCTTTTCGTCGGACTCGTTGCCGTCATGAACTATGCGCTGATGCGCACCAAATGGGGACGCTCCATGCATGCCGTCGGCGGCAACAGGGAGGCCGCCCGCCGCTCTGGCATCAACGTCTCGCGCATCTATACGAGCGCCTTCGTCATATGCGCCTTGCTTGCGGCAACCGGCGGCGTGCTTTCAGCTGCCCGGCTGGCGACAGCAAGTCAGCAGGCCGGCACCGGCGACGTCAATCTCAACGCCATCGCTGCGGCGGTCATCGGCGGCACGAGCCTGTTCGGCGGGCGCGGCAGCGCCTATTCAGCCCTTCTCGGCATCATCGTCATTCAGTCGATCGCCAGCGGGCTGACGCTTCTCGATCTGTCGTCATCGCTTCGATACATGATCACCGGCGCCGTTCTCGCCGTCGCCGTCATCGTCGACTCGTTGGCACGCCGATCGCGGATTTCGCACGGCCGGGCCTAAAACCCATCAAGAAAGCAGAGGAAGAAAATGAGACAGGATCTGTCTGGAAAAGTCGCGGCCGTCACCGGAGCGGCATCGGGTATCGGCCTCGAATGCGCCAAGGCCCTGCTTGCCGCCGGCGCCCAGGTGGTGTTGGTCGATCGTAACGAGGAGGCATTGAAGGAAATCTGCTCGAAACTCGACGCGAACGCCATTCCGTTGGTCATCGATCTAACCGATCCGAAAAGCGTCGAAGGGATGATGCCGCAGATTCTGAAGAAGGCAGGCCAGTTGGATATCTTCCACGCCAATGCCGGCTCCTATATCGGCGGCGAGGTACTGGGCGGCGACCCCGACGCGTGGGACCGGATGCTCAACCTGAACGTCAATGCCGCCTTCCGCTCGGTGCATGCCGTGCTGCCGCACATGGTCGAACGCAGGACCGGAGATATCATCCTCACCAGTTCCGTCGCCGGCTTGATCCCCGTCGTCTGGGAGCCGATCTACACGGCCTCGAAACATGCGGTTCAGGCATTCGTCCATACACTGAGGCGACAGGTGGCCAAACATGGCTTGCGCGTCGGCGCCGTCGCTCCAGGCCCAGTCGTCACGGCCCTTCTCAGCGACTGGCCGCAGGAGAAGTTGGATGAAGCACTTGCCGCCGGCGGCCTGATGGAGCCGAAGGAGGTGGCCGAAGCGGTGCTCTTCATGCTGACGCGTCCGCGCAACATCACGATCCGCGATCTCGTCATCCTGCCGCAGAGCACGGATATCTGACGCGTTTGTACCGGCTCTGAAAATCACGGAAGGAAACGGAGATGATCTTCGATAGGTTTCGCTTAGATGGAAAGGTAGCGCTGGTGACCGGCGGCACGCGCGGCATCGGGCTTGCCATCGCCGAGGCGCTCGGCGAGGCTGGCGCCAAAGTCCTCATCACGGGAAGGACGCGCAATGCAGCGGCGGAGGACAGGCTCGCCAAGGCCGGTGTCGATTGCGATTTCGTCGCCGCCGACCTGATGAAAGACGATGCCGCCGACGCGCTCGTCACGGAGACGCTCCTACGGGCGGGCCAGCTCGACATCCTCGTCAACAATGCCGGCATCGCCATTCATGGCGACAGCGGCGCGTTCTCCGACGCGATTTGGCGCGAGATCATGACCGTCAATGTCGACGCCGTCTTCCGCGCCTGCCGCGCCGCACTCGCCCCCATGCGGCGTCAGGGCGGCGGTGTCATCCTCAATATCGGCTCGATGTCGGGCATCGTCTCCAACATTCCCCAGAACCAGGTCGCCTACAACACCTCCAAGGCGGCGGTTCATATGATGACGAAGAGCCTCGCCAGCGAAGTTGCCGCCGAGAATATTCGCGTCAACGCCATTGCGCCGGGCTATATCGAGACCGATCTGTCGCGCGGCGGCATCGCCAATCCCGACTGGTTCCCGACCTGGCGCAGCATGACCCCGATGGGACGGGTCGGGCAGCCGGAAGAGGTGGCGGGGGCCGCCTTGTTCCTCTGCTCGGCAGCGGCAAGCTATGTCACCGGCGAAGTGCTGGTGATCGATGGCGGCTATACGACACGATAATGGCCAGACACTGAGAGGAGAGCGAAGCATATCGCCCATGAGCGGCATATGCTCACGCCAAGCAGTCGAGCATCCACTGGACACCAAAACGATCGGTGAGTTTGCCGTAATAGCTCCCCCATGGCTGGACCGCGAGCGGTGTCGTTATCTTGCCGCCTTCGGCGAGCCGGGCGAAAAGCCCGTCGGTCCTGTCGCGGTCATCCAAGATCAACATGTGGGCGGAGCCTCGCATCGGCTCCGCATCGTGATTGTCCGAGGCGAAGAACAAGACACCAAGCCCTTCGAAGCGAGCGTGCATCACCTTGCCCCGCATAGCTTCGCTGGCAATGGGCATTCCGTCCGCGCCGTGGCGCTTCAATTGCGTGACCCGGCCAAGCCCGCATTCGGCATAAAAGGCCAGCGCCTCCTCGCAGCCGGTGGAAAAGAATAGATAGTTGGCAAGCTGCATGATCTCGCTCCGTCGCGCCGCCGGATGGCGACGCATTGCTGAATCAGGTCTGAGATTTCCGCGCATGCACCGCGACCCTTACAACGCGGCGGCCGTGCCCTGGATGGCGCCGACGAAATCCGCATTGCTGTAGCTGTGGCCGGCGATTCCCCACGCCCCTTCGGGCGCGTAGACGATGTTCGACCAAATATGATCGCGCTTGAGCCGGCCTTCGGCGGCCTGTTCGACGACATCGGCCGCTTTTTCGATGAAGGCCTGTTTCGCTTCGGCGCTTACCAGCGCGACCTCCGGCAATTTGAGTTCGACGAATGCCGCAGCGATCGGCTTTCCCGCCGCAAGCACGTGCTCGCGCGGCAGCACGTTGATCGTGCCGATGACATTGGCGGTCATGAAGGCATTGCCGGTCAAACCGGCTACATCGAGCAACGCGTCCGTCAAGCCGGCAAAGGCTTGCGCCTGGGCCTCCGGCGAGAGCAGGCCTTCCGGAACGGTGAGTGTGATAGGCATCGGATATCTCCCTCTTTGAATCGTGACCGCTTGTGATATACCGATCACTCTTTATAGATACACAGCGATCGCTCTCTTAGCAAGCAATAAAGAGCGTTCACTCTTATTGAGGCATTCATGCGTTATAGCGCCGAACACAAATCAGAAACCCGCGCCCGCGTCCTCGCAGCCGCAGGACAGATCTTCCGCAAGGACGGCTATGGCGGTGCCGGTATCGATGCGCTGACGAAGGCCGCCGGCGTGACAAACGGCGCCTTCTACGGACATTTCAAGTCGAAGGCCGAAGCCTTTCGCACAGCCGTGCTGGAAGGCCTCGAAGAACTGCGGCAAGGAATCGCCGCGTTGAAGACCAATCAACCGAAAGACTGGCTGACGACCTTCGTCGGCTACTATCTCGGTTATAAAAGAACCTGCGATCTGGGCGAGAGCTGTGCTCTGCCGAGCCTTTCGCCCGATGTGATGCGTGCGGACGATGAAACGCGAAGCGCTTATACGGCAGAGATCAAACGCCTCGTCGAAGAAGTCGCCGCCGGCCTGCCGGAGATAGACGGCCGATCCGACATTGTGCGGGAAGACCAGGCGATCCTGCTCCTCGCCATGCTGAGTGGCGGTGTTACCCTCGCGCGCGCCGTTTCCGACCCGGCACTCTCCGAACGCATTGCAGAGGTCATCGCGCAGGCTGCGTTGACAGCGATAAAGCCTGGAAGCTAATCCGCATGCGGCGATGGCGTTTGGGTTCAGGACTGCGCACACGTGTTCCCAACCCTGCGAGAACTACACGGGCATGGTGATTTCGAACTCGGCACCTGCGCCGGTCGTCGGCAGCAGGCGGATCGTACCGCCATGGGAGCTCAGCATGGCGCGAACGATGCCGAGGCCCATGCCGGTGCCGCCCTGTTCGCGGCGGGTTGAAAAGAACGGCTGAAAGACATGTTGGCGATTTGCCTCGGAAATACCGCCGCCGTCGTCTCGGACAAGAACAACGGTTGTCCGGACATCGGCTGACGCGCTGAGTTCCAATAGCGTGGCGCCATGCTGAAAGGCATTCTCGGCGAGATTGGCAAAAACGATGCCGGCTGCTTCTCGGGGAAGAGCAACCGATATGTCCGTATCGCCTTTACCGGAGATATCGAGGGATGGAAATTGCCGGCGCAGCGAGGACAGGATGTCCCTGATGCTGCTTTTGCCCTCGGCTAGAGGGATTTCTGCTTGGGCAAGCTCCCTCAGCCGCAGCAACAGCGCGTCGAGCCGAGCTGCATCGACGACGATATTATCGAGAAAGTGCAAACGCTGCGCCTTCGTCATCGCCTTTTCGGCATCGTCGTCGCGCAAAAGCTCCGCCGCACCGCGGATCGCCGTCAGCGGCGACTTTAGTTCGTGGGAGACGTGGGCGGCAAAGGAGCGGACATATTCGGTGCGATCGACCAGTCTTCCGGCGAGATCGAGGAAGCTCTGCGACAGGACGGCGATCTCGCGCGTTCCATAGCTGTCCAGCGGCCGGATCGCCCGCTTACCGCCCCGGGCGATCTCTTCCGTGCGGGCGATCAAGGCGTCGATCGGGCCGGTGATGGTGCGCGTCAGCACATAGGCGACGCCGAGCGTCAATATGAAGACGACGGCGAGGGCGACCATTTCCGCCGGCGCCATCCGGTTCGAACTCACTTCCACGGCGCGGAACCAGATGACGATCAGGATCGGCAGCGCCATGACGGCGAGAAGCACGACATAGACGATCAGCGCCAGCGTCGGGCGCCATTTCATCCTGACTTTCGGTACCGGCATCAGGCATTCCTCCCGATTTCACCGCCGAGTTTGAAGCCGATGCCGTGAACCGTCGCGATGATCCCCTGGCCGCCGGCCGCCAGGAACTTGGCCCTGATGTTGCGGATATGACTGTCGATCGTTCGGTCGGCGACATAGGTTCCAGCGCCATAGGCCGCCTCCATCAGTCGTTCGCGGCTGAAGACCATGTCGGGGCGTGACAACAATGCGTCCAGGATGGCGAATTCGAGCGCCGTCATCGTGATGGCCCTGTCGCCGAACATGACCGTCCTGCCGTGGCGATCGAGGCTGAGTTCGCCGGCGATAAAGATGGCGTGACGCCTTTCAGGCGCGGGTTCATTGCCGCTGCGCTTCAAGATCGCCTTGACCCTGGCGACGAGTTCGCGCGGGCTGAACGGTTTGGTGACGTAATCGTCTCCGCCGATTTCCAACCCCAGCACCCTGTCGATCTCCTCGTCGCGTGCGGAAAGAAACAGGATCGGCAATCCCGATGTCTTGCGGATCTGGCGGCACACTTCCAGACCATCCATATCGGGCATGCCGATATCGAGAATGATGAGATCGATGTTGGCGCGCCGGAATGCCGTCATCGCCTCGGTTCCGCTGCGGACCGCCGTCGGTGTCAAGCCGGCACGCTCGAGGGCGAAGCAGATCACATCGCGGATGTGAGGTTCGTCATCGACGACGAGAATTCGGGGCGCCATCCACCAGTCCTGCGTTGTTTGTCGTGCCTGTTGTTATCGTTCTCGTTCTATCTTGCAATGGCTGCAGGAGACAGAAGATAGGTCTCCAGCCGCGCTGCCCGGAAGGTCCAGTTCCGCCAGTCGTGCGGGCGCCGCGCGAAGTCCCTGACGAGATAGTACCGAATCGCCAGTGCCTGATTCCTCTTGTCGATCAGCTGATCCGGCAGCATGTGGAGATAGAGATCGATCGCCGGAATGGCGGAAGGGCCAAGCGAGGAGAGATAATCGAGATCGAGCGGTGGACCTTCCTCAGTGATTTCCTGGCTGTGGGCGACATTGAAGCGGGCGATAATATCAGGGAAATCAATGAAGGCGCTGATGTAGACGACTACAAGCAGAGAGGCGAGATTCATCGCGATCAGCCACTCGTTGGATCGGCTGAGCAGAATGCGCAGCAGGATCAAGAAAAGACCGATGGCGACGAGGCCCATCCAGAGACCGGCGGCGACACGCAATTCCGTCAGCGAATAGACCTCGACGTAAAGCCCAAGCCGCAGCATCGACGACAGGCAAAGCAGAATATTCTGGCCGATCCAGGTGTGGACGAGGCCGCGGATCAGCGGGCTGTGATCGCCGGGACCACCGCGCCGCATAGCGACCAGCACGAAACCGGCGGCAAGAAGCGCTGTCGCAATCAGCGGATAGGCGCCGCGATGAGCATATTCGGCACGGCTCATGTGATCGGGCAGATCTGCGCCGCCCCAGAGATAGACGAGATCGAGGAGCGTCTGCACGGCAAAGAGCGCGTTGAACAGGACGAGCGCCCGCAACAACGAGGCATAACCGAGCGGCGCATTTCTGGTGGGCACGATCATGAAGGCCCTGGCGGCCTGCGACCTCGCACCGCGGCGCTTGAGGCGCGGCCGCAACATCGCCCAAACCACAATAGCGACGATCATCCAGAAGCCGATCCGCCAGAGATCGAGGAACTGCAGCAGAACGGCAAAATCGATGCTGCGCAGAGCGATCTCGATAAGTGGGTTGGCCGCCGCAAAGAGAGATACGAAGACCGCTGCAAGAATGAGCGGCATGATCCAGAGGGCGATGCTCTGTCGGGTTCCGGCGAAAGAGTAACGTTTCCCCGGTGTCGCAAGATATTTCCTGATATCCTCGGCAAGCCGCAGGGGAACGACAAGGGCGAAACGGAAGAAAACCAGGGGCAGGGCGGCGGACAGGCGACGCGGCAGGAGCCTGGCGCTGACGAGCGCAACCGACATCAGGGCGCCGAGGCAAAAGGCAATGCCCGTAAGCGAAGGCGATTCCAGCAGCGGCGCCGACGCCAGAACCGAAAAGCCGAGCAACATGATCGCTTGGGAAAGCCGAGGTCTCTTGCTGGCCGAAAGCAAAGTGGCGGCGCAGACGGCGAGCGCAAAAAGGAAGATATTTATCCCGGGTTCATGGCCAAAGATCAGAAAATCTGAAAGCGCCACGAGCGCCAACAGCCCGGTCATCCGGCCACTGCCCCGCCTCATCGGCATTGCTTCCGTCAGGATATCTGTTGTGTCCATTGCTGCTCCTCTCGTAGATGCGGCTTTTCGATCGTCATGAGCATGACTGCGGAACTCGCATGGGAAGGCGGGCCTTGTGTCCCGCACGTCTCCGTCAGCCACCAACCGTCGTTGCGAAGGCGGTCCGGCAAAGTGGGAGGTATAACGCGGGGCGGCATGTCGTTCTGGTTCATGGCAGGAAGATGCCGCGCCGGATTGCAGATTTTGTGCAGAGAGTGAGGAGCAATTCAGGAATCGCCCGCGGGGCGGAAACGCCGGGAAAGTCTCGCGAGGTCGTATCGGGCGTGAAAACGGCTTGTCATTTCCGCTTTTCGGGGAGGCCCCGGTCGCAGAGGACGGCGCCGCACTCATTTCAGCAATCGGGGAAAGCAATCCGCCAAGCGAACGAGCCTCACCCAATCAATACATTCCTGGCGCAGTCTCATTTGCCGGCTGACTTTGCCGGCATTTGTGAAAAGATCATCGAAGGAATGAAGGGAGGTTTATCTGAACCTCGGCGCGCGCCTGGCATTGTGGAGTAGTTCGCAGGCTGTCGCGAACGGTCCGAAAAGTTTGAGCAACAGCGCTTGTTCCTCGGTATCTATTCGATGGCGAGCGCAGAACTCGGTAACGGACCAGACTTTCGTCAGCTCATCGGTCTCAATTTGCTTGGGTTCGATGTGTTCGGTCAAGGGCGTATCCTCCGAACTTCGAGACTACGCCTCCCCGGCATTTATAAGAACTAGCTAAAAAGAATTATATCGACCGAATATGTCAGGTGCCGCCAGGCCCCGCATCAAGAGAGGCGGAGATGCAAAAACGCCCGCCGATTGCGCGGCGGGCGTTGTGTCATGCTGATCTATTGATCAAGCGATATGGGGAAGAGCATCCGTGCCGGTGATGTTGAGGGTCACCTTGGCAGTGTCCGTGTGGCCGTCACCATCGGAGATCTTGTAGTAGCGCAGAACTTCCGTGACATGATCGCCAGCAGCGATATCGTGCGTCAGCTCGTAGGTGAATTCGCCGTTCGACTTGACATGGAACGTACCATAGGTGCCGGCGACGTCGGTGGTTGCGCTCGGGTTGCCGTCGACCTTCGTGGTCAGGAACTGACGGAGGAACATCTTGCCGTTGTCGCCGGCAATGTCGTTGTCCAGAACGTTGCCGCCGATGGCATGGCCTTCGGTGAAGCTGTAGACATCGTCAACTGCGATCGGCTTGACCTGGGTTACGCCCTGAATGTTCAGGGTGAACAGGCCGACGTCGGTATGACCGCTGCCGTCGGAGATCTTGTAGGAAACCTTTTCCTGGTACGATTCGCCGTTGGCGAAGCCAATCTTGGCAGCATCGCTCAGGACATAGGTGTAGCTGCCGTCCGGCTTGACGAAGAACGTGCCGTAGTCGCCATGGATTTCGGTGATCTGGCTGTTGCCGCTTTTGGCGCCAACGGTCTCGCCGTCGAAGGCGCGCAGGAAAAGGTGGCCATTATCGGATGTATCGTTGGAAAGGAGATTTCCGGAAATAACGTCAGTTTCTAGAAATGTTGCACTATCATCAGTTGCGTGTATCGGCGAAGCCATCGCTCTCTCCTCAAATTGTTATAGACGGGTCAGTTTCGACCTCAGCGAGCGGCTCCTTTAACAACCTATTAATACTGCAAGTCAATGGGTTATTTAACGAAAGGTTAATTTCGTAACCGATATGGGCGTTGCTTAATTCCTGGGCGAATAATTTCGTTTTCACACCAAATTGAAGAAAATTTGACCGAATCTATACCCGGCTAACTTGAACATCGGCAATGAATATATCTAAGGATGATTCCGGCCGTTAAACCGAGCCATCGGGGTCAGCTGTTGCAATCGCGCGCTCCGCCAACTATTTTAGGGCTAAAGCGGAAATCGAAGCCGTCGCCGGCTTGGGAACGAGACGCTTGTACATCGGCTGAATCGGCGCATGCCCTTGAGGCAGCGCGATGGTCAAATCCACAACGATCGATGAAGCCGGCAATGGCCGGTATAAGGATTTCTTTTTGAACGACACAAATACAGCCACTGCGATTGCGGTGGTGAACTCGCGTGAGGGTGACGTGGCCGTCCGCCGCGCTGCCAAGACTTGGAAGCCATCACCCTGCCTTCTCACCCGCCGCGAGTTGCGGGCGCTCATCGCCGAGCAGCTCGGCTGAGCGTCCCTTACATAGGAGAATTCGAAATGCAGGTACTCGTCAGAGAAAACAACGTCGATCAGGCCCTCAGGGTTTTGAAAAAGAAAATGCAGCGCGAAGGGCTGTTCCGCGAAATGAAGGAACGGCGCGCCTATGAGAAGCCCTCCGAACGACGCGTCAGGGAAAAGGCGCAGGCGATCAGTCGGCACCGTAAAGCCGCACGCAAGAAGCTGCAGCGTGAAGGCCTGATCGCCGGGCCGAAGCGGACGGCCGCCCGTTAACAGGCCATCCCGGCCGGCCTTCCCAGGCTTCGACGACAACATTCCCCGGAAAGGACAGACAATGGACGAACTCAATAGCCTCACCGTTTCAGAAGAACGCCTCGAGGATTGCCGCGATGTCGTGGAGCCGGATCTGCAGGATCTGATCCAACGCGCATTGACGTCGGGCTTTTCCCGCGAGGAGGTCCTGATCGCCGTCAGTGAACTGGTCGCTGAGGACTTCGCCATGGTCATGGAAACCCCAAGCGTGCATTGAGGATAAACGCAGGCAGCAGGAACATTCCATCCCGCCTGTCGATCGATTGCGGGAATTGGCGGGATGAACCACGGGAACATCGGCGCCGGCAGACGGTTATTTCGTCTTTTGCACAGATGGAGATGACGATGGCCGAGCATGATGATGCGACACGGGTGTGGGAGCTGATCGACAGAATAGGGTTTTGCATGCTGACGACCCGCAGCAGTGACGATCTGCGCGCCCGCCCGATGTCCGCCTATACCGCCCAGATGGAGAATGCGGTCTATTTTCTGACGGATGTGGCCAGCCACAAGGACGACGAGATCGCCCACTGGCCAAATGCGTGCCTGGCCTTTGCCGACACCAAGGGACAGAAATATGTTTCCGTGTCTGGGACGGCCGAGGTGCAGAACGATCGCGAGAAGATCAGGGAATTATGGGCAACGCCGGCCAAGGCGTGGTGGGACAATCCCGACGATCCCTCCATCCGCATCCTCAAGATTACCCCGTCCTCGG
Organism: Rhizobium sp. NZLR1b; assembly: GCF_019685155.1. Lineage (NCBI taxonomy): Bacteria > Pseudomonadati > Pseudomonadota > Alphaproteobacteria > Hyphomicrobiales > Rhizobiaceae > Rhizobium > Rhizobium sp. NZLR1b. The sequence continues at coordinate 52,761 of NZ_JABDWC010000016.1, read as the reverse complement.
CGGAATATTGGGATAGCCCGGGCACCATCATCAGCTATATCAAAATGGCAGCTGCAGCGGTCTCGAACAGCAAACCGGATATGGGCGACAACGCCGAGGTCAAGCTTTAACGGATCGCAGCGCTCTTCAAGCCTGCTTGGCCGAGGCCTTGACGAAATCAATGAAGGCCCGCAGCGGCGCTGGCACCAGCCGCCGTCCAGGATAATAGAGAAATGGCCCGGAAAACCGCTGCCACCAGGGTTCGAGAATTGGCTCGAGAGCGCCGCTGTCAATATACGGGCGCAGCCAGTCCTCGAAAACGCAGATGATCCCAGTGCCCGATATCGCTGCATCGACGGTAAGATCGGTCGCGCCGCCGACCCTGACGATCAATGGTCCTGAAGGTTCGACCCGCACCACCTCGCCATCTCGTTCGAACTCCCATGGCGTCGTCAGCACACCACTGGCAAAGCGGCCCAACAGACAGGCATGGCCGAGCAGATCGCTCGGATGTTGCGGCCGGCCATGGCGGTCGAGATAGTCAGGGGAGGCGGCGGTGGCAAAGCGCTGAACACGCGGGCCGATCGGCACGGCAATCATATCCTGCTCCAGCCGCTCGTCATAGCGGATGCCGGCGTCGCACCCGGCAGCAAGCACATCGACGAAGCTCTCGTCGGCGATCACCTCCAGCCGAATGTCGGGATAGGCGGCGAGGAATGGCGGAACGATGGCGGGCAGCACCAGCCGCGCCGCGCTGACCGGCACATTGAGCCGCAACGCACCGGCCGGCCTGTCGCGATATCCGTTGACCACATCGAGTGCGGACTCCACTTCGGTCAAGGCAGGGCCGAGCCGTTCCAGCAGGCCCTTGCCGGCTTCGGTCGGCACGACGCTGCGTGTCGTGCGGTTGAGCAGCCTCACACCGAGCTCGGCCTCCAGCCGACGCACCGCCTCGCTGAGGAAGGAAGCACTGCCGCCGTTTGCACGCGCGCCCTCGCGAAAACCACCGGCCCGCGCCACGGCAAGGAAGGCATTCAGATCACCCAAATCGACTTTCACTGTTCGCCACTCCGCACAGCCTGTGCGGATTGTAACGAATTATCAGGCGCGCCGACAACGCCTATCTTGGCGTCGACTCTTGAAAGGAGTGAGTTCATGTCCACCATCGATCAGGCCGGCACCTTCAATCTCGGCGACAGCAGCATCAAACGGCTCGGCTACGGCGCCATGCAGCTTGCCGGGCCCGGCGTGTTTGGCCCGCCCAAGGATCACGGCGCGGCCTTGGCGGTGCTGCGCGAGGCTGTCGCAAGCGGCGTAAACCACATCGACACCAGCGATTTCTATGGTCCGCACGTCACCAACCGGATCATCCGTGAAGCGCTCCATCCCTATCGTGACGACCTCGTCATCGTCACCAAGATCGGCGCACGGCGCGGCGCGGATGGATCATGGATTCCGGCCTTTTCGCCAGAAGAACTGACGGCGGCAGTCCACGACAATCTTCGTCACTTAGGTCAGGATGTGCTTGACGTCGTCAACCTCAGGCTCATGTTCGACGTGCATGGCCCTGCCGAAGGCTCGATCGAAGGACCCCTGACGGTGCTTGCCGATCTCCAACGGCAGGGACTGATCCGTCACCTGGGCTTAAGCAACGCCACAGCGAAGCAGATCGCCGAAGGGCGCGGGATCACCGAGATCGTCTGCGTGCAGAACCAGTACAATCTTGCGCATCGGGCCGACGATCGCCTGATCGACGAGCTCGCCCGCGAGGGCACCGCCTATGTGCCCTTCTTCCCGCTCGGCGGCTTCACACCGCTGCAGTCGTCCAGCCTGTCTAATGTCGCCGCACGCCTTGATGCTACGCCCATGCAGGTCGCACTTGCCTGGCTGCTGCGCCGCGCCCCGAACGTCCTGCTGATCCCCGGCACCTCGTCCGTCGGCCACCTCAAGGAGAACCTCGCCGCTGCCGCGCTTGTTCTGCCGGATGAGGCTGTCGACGAACTCAACCAGATCGGGAACATCGCCGCCTGATCGCATTCAAAGGCCGCGAGCTACCGCCACACCACGCTCACACGTGGTGTGGCGGAGCCGAAAGCGTCAGCGACGCTGAAATCCGCTCGTCATCTCCGGCCGGGAAGGCCGGTATGGTTATGCCTTCAATAGCGCTCCGGCACGAGCATTTCAGACGCAACCGGCGCCCTGTTGTAATCGGCATGGCGGATGCGATCCGGCAACTCGATTTCCGGTTTCGGAACATCCTCGTACGGGATTTGTTCGAGAAGATGGGCGATGCAGTTCAAACGCGCCCGTTTCTTGTCTACCGCCTGCACCACCCACCAGGGTGCATCCTTGGTGTGCGTCCGCGCCAGCATTTCTTCCTTGGCCTTGGTATATTCCTCCCAATGGACGCGACTTTCCATATCCATCGGTGAAAGCTTCCATTGCTTCAGCGGATCGTGGATACGCATCTTGAAGCGGAATTCCTGCTCCTCGTCGGTGATCGAAAACCAGTATTTGATCAGCACGATTCCGGAACGGACCAGCATCCGCTCGAATTCAGGCACCGAGCGGAAGAACTCCTCGAGTTCATCAGGGGTGCAGAAGCCCATCACGCGCTCGACACCGGCGCGGTTGTACCAGCTTCGGTCGAAGAGCACCATTTCGCCGGCTGTGGGAAGATGCGGGACATAGCGCTGGAAATACCATTGATGGCGTTCCCGTTCGGTCGGGGCGGGCAACGCAACCGTCCGGCAGACGCGTGGATTGAGCCGCTGGGTCACCCGCTTGATCGCGCCGCCCTTGCCGGCCGAATCGCGGCCTTCGAAAAGCACCACCACTTTCAACTTCGTGTGCTGAACCCAATCCTGCAGCCGCACCAACTCGTGCTGCAGCCGAAACAGTTCCCGGAAGTAGGTCTTTCGCTCGAGCGTCGGCTCCGCCGCTTCCGACATTCCTTCGGCGACCAGATCGTCCAGCCGGTCTTCCTCCATCTGCATTTCCAGCTCTTCATCGAAGCTGTCGGCGATTTCGGCCTTTATCCGGCTGAGTTGGTCCTGATGGTTTTGAGACATGGGCTTTTCCTTCCTGCTTTTTTTGACAGGAGCATGTCACTGCGAAGTTTGTATGACGGTTCAAGTAGCGATGGTGGACCATCGGCGCTCTGCCTTGGCCGTGGTCGCTCACGTCACGGTCCGGCGCTGACGCGCATCGGCCTGTTTCATCAGCTTGGCGTATTCTATCTCGGTGATATCATCCAACGGGAACATGCATTCGATCCTCAGTTCCTGGGTCGTTATTGTCTGTGCGGTGCCGACCGTCGTCACCAGCGAGAAGAAACTTAGAAGCTGCCCATCCTTCATGAACGACAAGGGGATGACGGGTGTGCTGTCCGCTGTCGTGGAGACCTTCCAGGCACTATCCACATCCGGATAGGCAAGCAGCGCGTCGATCAGTGCCTTGGTGCGCATGTCGATGACGCGGCCGACGGACTCCCTGAATATCCGCGCCATCAGGCTTCTTGCCGTTTCCTCCCAGTTCGGAATGAAGGGCCGCAAACCGGCCGGATCGAATATCAGATGCAGCAGATTGCGCGGTTTTTCCCGTGCTGCCATGTCGATGAAGCAATTGAAGAAGCGCTGCGTCGCATCGTTGGCCATCACCACGTTCCAATACCGGTCCATCACCACGGCCGGAAATGGTTCATGCTGAAAAAGCATGCGTTTAAGCACATCCGTGACGCTTTTCATTTCAAGATCGTCGATACCGTTTTCTGCATAAATAGGCGCATAGCCGGCGGCGAGCAGCAGCGTATTGCGCTCCCGGAACGGCACATCCAGGGCGTCGGCGAGATGCAGCAGATTGTGGCGGCCAGGCGTGCTCCGGCCACTTTCGATGAAGCTGATTTGGCGCTGCGATATGCCGGTGTCGAGCGAGAGTGCCAACTGGCTCTTGCCTCGCGTGCCGCGCCAGGCACGCAACTGCGCCCCAAGCTCGGTCGGCGCTCTGCTTAAACGGTTGTGCGTCGAGCTCATCTTCCGGCGGTCTCCGTTATCCGTCCCGTTGGTAACTGGCGGGCAATAGCGCTCCCGCCAGCGATTTGTGGATTAAAATGCAACGGGGCCGACAGACCCGTACCAGCGACCAACTTTGGCAGGTTCTCGTTCGTCCATGTAGAAAAAGTGTGTCATGACAGGCTTGACGACCGGTTGCGCCTTCTCGTCGGGTGTCATGGTGACAGTGCCGCGAAAGATCTTAAGCGAGCCGCCGTCCCAATATTCCGTCACATCGTGAAGCGCTGAAAAACCCGTATCGATGAAAGCGCGCAGGTTCTCGCGAATGGCCTCCCGCCCCTTCCAGTCGGCGACGCCGAGATTGCAGGTGGCGTTTTGCGCCAGGCAATCGAAGCCTTCGCCGAAGGTCTTGTCATCGATTTCTTTCCAGAAAGTCAGCAGCCATTCCGGGGGCTCTCGCTTGGTAAAGTTCACCGTCGTCATCGTCGTTCTCCTCGGCCGCCTCGTACGGTTGACAGCGGTTTGGCCGTCGACATCCTCCGGATTGGCCGCTTCTGTTTGAGGACTGGAATGTTCCTCCTGCAGGAAGGCCGTTCACTGATATCGCGGGAGGGGGAATGCCCTCAATTACATCGGGTGTAATAAGCCAGGCGAAAACGCATCGTCTTCCGATTTCGCAGCCTTTGTTGCTGGCGAGACCGATCTCATCGACTTCGCAGAACGTTGAGGCAAGCTAAGACCGGCAGGGAAGGCCGGACCAGCAGGCCGGGTGTGTTTGCCATTGGCAATGCGGACGCGGTCGCTCACCTTGCGCATGCCTCCGCGGCAGGCACAGCCGTCGGCCCGGTTGTCACCATGGACCTGTTCGAACAGATCCTTGCCGAGCGTCGGGACGCCAAAGCGGCGTGAACGATCTTGCAGTACAGCCGCTGAGGCGCAGCTACAGCTGTCCTGTCCGGTATTGCGAGACAAGATTCCGGCAGGCGCGGATCGTCAGAGCCATGACGGTGAGTGTGGTGCCGGCGATGCCGCTGCCGGGGAAGGCGCTGGCGTCGGTGACAATCAGGTTCGGGACATCCCAGACCTGGTTGTAGGGGTTGAGCACCGAAGCTTCCGGGGTTTCACCCATGCGCGCGCCGCCCGTTTCATGGATTGCCGCGCCCATGCACATGGTCTTGCGGAACCAACTGCGGAACATGAAGCGGCTGAAGGCATCGGCCTCGGGAAAGGCGCCCTTGCCCATCTCCTTGAGGCCGGTGGGCGAACCGATGAATTCAAGATCGCCTCCGACCTCGCTGATCATGGCGATCAGCGTCTCTTCCTGCCGGCGAAGCAGCGCCTGCTCCTCCGCTTGCATCACGCAGCGGATATGCGCAACGGGAATGTTCCAGGCGTCCTTGCGCCTGACATCAAGCGTAATGCGATTGTCGGCATAGGGCAGCATGCGGCCGAAACCGAAGAAGGCGAGACGCGCATCAGCGTCGCCGGAGACCGGCGCTCGGCCGACGCTTCCCTGGTAGTCGAAATCGCCGCGGGCAGCGTCGCCCTCACCGAAGCGGGGAATGAAGATCCCGCCTGATGGATTGTAGAACGGATCCGTCGGGGCGGAGCCATCGGGCGCCCAGCCCTTCGCCTTCGAAAAGGAACCGAAGGCGAGGCACGGAAGCTGGTCCATGAAATAGCGGCCAAGAGCGCCTGAGCTGTTGCCGAGCCCATCCGGATGTTTTGCCGAAGCCGAATTCAAGAGCAGCCGCACGCTCTCTATCGGCGAGGCGGAGAGAACCACCGTCGCGGCGCGGGCCGTCGATACTTGTCCGGTATTGCGATCGGTGAACTCCGCGCCGGTGGCACGTCCGGTTCTCCCGTCCGTGGTGATGCGGCGAACGACGGCATCGTAGCGGACTGTCAGCCTGCCGGTGGCCTTGGCTTCCCGCAGCGGTCGCGGCATGCGTTCGGCATCCGGCGCGATGTAGCGCCAGGAGACAACGTGCCTTTCCGGCCAGCGGCTTTCGACCGCCTGCTTGAAGATCTGTTCGGCGGGCGTCAGGCTTGCCGGCTTCGCATAGACGCCGTCCGGCAGGGTCGGCACATCGTCCTTGTTGCCGTAGAGCCCGAGATAAGTCTCCACTTCGTCGTAGAAAGGCGCCAATTCGCCATATGAGACCGGCCAGTCAACGCCCTTTCCGGCGCGTGATCGGATCTTGAAATCATCATCGGTCCAGCGCAGCAGCACGCGGCCAAAACTGTGGAGGCGGCCGCCGCCCTGGCGGCCACGGATCCAGAGGAAAGGCTCGCCCTTCGGCGTGGTATAGGGGTTCTTGCGGTCGTTGACGAAGAAGTGGCTGAAGCGCTCGGTAAAAAACGCCGCCCGCGCCTGGATCGGCTGGCCCTTGAGTGTCGCCCGCGCACGCTCCCAGATATTGATGCTGCTTGCAGGCGCCTTCTTGCGGGCGGGATCGAAATCCTTCGGCCCAACAGCGGGGCCGGCCTCGAGAAGCAGCACCGAAAGGCCCTGCGCTGTCAGCTCTTTGACCGCGAAGGAACCCGCCGCGCCGGAGCCGATCACCAGCGCATCGTAGACAATCTCAGACATTTCCAAATCCTGTCCTGGAGCAATTGCTCAAAACCGCGCGCAACGCGCCGGCAATTGCGGGAAAACAAAGGGACGAGGCATCACAGCCGCGATCCGTCGGCGCCGAAGAGCGACGCCTTGGCGATATCGAGCCCGGGAGCCAGGGCATCGCCGGGCTGCAGGGTGACGTCGCCCATCAGCCTCAGCGAGAGGCTTTGATCCGCCCAGTCAAACCAAACGACGGCGTCCGAACCCATCGGCTCGACGACGGAAACACAGCCGGGAATGATGGGCAGGCTGCTTACCGCCCTATCGAGCACAAGATGCTCAGGGCGAAAGCCGAGCGTTGCCGGTCCTTCCGCCGCGCCTGCGCTAAAGGAATAGCCGGAGAGATCGACGGCGAGCCCCTTGCTCCGGAAGACCGGTGAGGAGGCGGCGCGCTCGATCCTGCCTTCGATGAAATTCATTGCCGGCGCGCCGATGAAACCGGCAACGAAGAGATTGGCCGGGCGGCGATAGATCTCAGCCGGCGAAGCGAGCTGCTGGATCACGCCGTCGCGCATGATGGCGATGCGATCGGCAAGCGTCAGCGCCTCTACCTGATCATGGGTCACGTAGATCATAGTGTTGCCGAGGCGCTGATGCAGCTTCTTGATCTCGACGCGCAATTCGTTGCGCAGCTTGGCATCGAGGTTCGACAGCGGTTCGTCGAAAAGGAAAACATCGACTTCGCGCACCAGCGCCCGGCCGATGGCGACGCGCTGGCGCTGGCCGCCCGACAGCTCGGCAGGGCGCCTGTCGAGCAGCGTGTCGAGATGGAGGAGCGCGGCCGTGCGGGCGACGCGGGCCTCGATCTCGGCTTTCGGCAGACCGGCGACGCGAAGGCCGAAGGACAGGTTCTTGCGAACCGACATGCGTGGATAGAGCGCGTAGGACTGAAAGACCATGCCGATGCCGCGGTCCTTCGGCTCCTCCCAGCTGACGTTCTTGCCTGAGATCCACACCTCGCCTGATGTAATGTCCTGGAGGCCTGCAATGGCGCTCAGAAGCGTTGACTTGCAGCAGCCGGAAGGGCCGAGCAGAACCAGGAATTCCCGGGGAGCGATATCGATCGACAGCTTCTCGATCACCGTATGGTCGCCATAGGCGATCTTCAGGTCCTTGACGGAGACGGCAGATTGCATGGAAGCATTACCCCTTGACTGCGCCGGCCGCGATGCCGCGCACGAACCAGCGGCCGGACAGGAAATAGATGGCGAGCGGAACGATGGCGGTCAGGATCGTCGCCGCCATGTTGACGTTGTAGGTCCGCTCGCCCATCGTGGTGTTGACGATATTGTTGAGCTGCACGGTCATCGGCAGGTTGTCACGCCCGGCAAATACCAGACCGAGCAGGAAGTCGTTCCAGATGCCGGTGAACTGCAGCATCGAGACCACCACCACCATCGGCACGGCGATCGGCAGCATGATCTCGAAAAAGATACGCCAGAAGCCGGCGCCGTCGACGCGCGCCGCCTTGCAGAGCTCCTCCGGCACGCTGATGAAATAATTGCGGAAGAGCAGCGTCACCAGCGGCAGGCCGAAGATGACATGCACGAGAATGATGCCGGCGAGCGAATTGTAGAGGGCGATATTCGCCATCGCCCGGACCATCGGATAGAGAAAGATCTGGTAGGGGATGAGGCCGCCGGCCATCAGCAGGCCGAAGAGCAGGTTTGCCCCTCGCGGCCGCCAGAGCGACAGCGCATAGCCGTTGACGGCGCCGATAAAGACCGAGAGCGCAACCGCGGGAAGGGTGATCGCCACCGAATTCCAGAAGCCGCTGCGAATGCCGACACAGACGGTCCCCATGCAGGCGCCCGACCAGGCGGTCGTCCAGGCGGAAAAATCGAGCGTCGCCGGCAGGGCGAAGATCTGCCCGAGCCGGATTTCCTCCATCGACTTCAGCGAGGTGACGACCATCGTGTAAAGCGGCAGAAGAAAGAAAAGTGCGGCAACGACCAGGAAGGCATAGAGGCCGATGCGCCCGACGGTGATCTGCGCCGGCTTCGGACCGTTCGGATGAGGACCGGCCATCACGCGGCTCCCTTCGCTCTGTCGCGCATGTGCATCGCGTAGCGGAACGGCGCGACTGCGATGATCACACCGAGGACAAGCACCGTCGCGCCGGCAGTGGCGAGGCCGAGGTTCTGACGTCCGAACAAATTGTCCATGATGAATTTCGCCGGCACCTCCGTCGCATTGCCGGGGCCGCCGTTCGTCATGGCGACGACGATGTCATAGGTCTTGATCACCCCCATAGCGAGCAGCATGCCGGCCGCGGCCAGCGCCGGTCCGAGCTGCGGCAGGACGATCGAGACATAGATCCGCCAGACGGGAATTCCGTCTATCCGCGCCGCCTTCCATTGCTCGCCTTCGATGCCGCGCATGCCGGCGAGCGCAATGACCATCACCAGCCCCGCACCCTGCCATACGCCGGCAAGCACCAGCGCATAGATCGCCATGTCACGATTGACCACCCAGTCGAGGACAAAACTCTCCCAGCCGAGCGAACGCACGCTCGCCTGGATGCCAAGGGTCGGATTGAGCATCCATTGCCAGATCAGCCCGGTCACCACGAAGGACATGGCATAGGGATAAAGAAATATGGTTCTGAAGGCGCTTTCAAAACGGATCTTGCGGTCCAGCGCCGCGGCCAGCAGGAAGCCGAGCAACAGGCAGCCCGCGACGTAGAGGACGCCGAAGATCAACACGTTTTGCAGCGATGCAAGCCACTTGGCGGAAGAGAACAGCTTCGAATACTGCGAAAAGCCGACATAGGTTGAAGATGGAAAGAGCGTCGAATTGGTGAAGGACAGGCGGATCGACCAGGCCATGGTGCCGATGAAGACCACGACCGCGACGAACCAAGTCGGCAGCAGCGCAATGGTGGCGGAAAGATTGGATTTGCGTTTGATGGGCATCGGCCGGCTCGTTGACTGAAAAAGCGGGGCACACGCCACCGCGAGGCAGCGACGTCGGCCGCGGCGTCGGGATCAGGCCGACGCCGCGGGCACTATTCTACTCGAAGACAGCGAAGAAATTCTCGGCCCCAGTAGCTGCATCGTTCGAGCCACCGCTCCAGTATTCGTCGACGAAATCGTCGAGCGCGCCGACCTGCTGAGGAGTAAGCACGATCGCCTGATCCGGGACGATCGCACCGGCAGCCATCAGCTCGACACCCTTCTGAGCGCAGACATCAAGCTTCGACTTGTCGACATCGGTTCGCATCGGAACCGAGCCCTTCTTCAAGGCGAATTCGACCTGCACCTTCGGATCCATCACGACTTCGGCGAGAAGTTTCTGCGCCTTGTCGGTCGCGGCATTGCCGGTCTTCGGGAACCAGAGGGAGTCGGCGATATAGACCATACCCTTGGACTCCGGCACGATCATGCAGCCATAGTCTTTACCCGGCTCCTTGCCGGCAACGGTGAATTCGCCCTTCGCCCAGTCGCCCATGAACTGCACGCCGGCCTTGGCGGTGATCAGCATGGCCGTTGCGTCGTTCCAGTTGCGGCCGGCGGCACCCGCATCGACATAGCCGCGCAGCTTGGCGAGAATTTCGAGGGTCTTCTTCACGCCGTCGACCGAGGCCTGGCTCTTGTCCTTGTCGACATAGATCTTCAGGAAGCCGTCGATCCCGACCTGCGAGAGCAGGATCATATTGAAGACCTTGGTCTGCTGCCAGGGCTGGCCACCCCAGGCAACGGGAACGATGCCGGCAGCCTTCAGCTTGTCGAAGTCGGCGAAGAACTCGTCCCAGGTCTTGGGCTCCTCGGCGATGCCGGCCTTGCCGAAGGCTTCCTTGGAATAAAAGACCCAGCTTTCGCCATGGGCGCCGGTCGGCGCGAGATAGACCTTGCCGTCATAGGAGATGAGATCATGGATCGATTTCGGCAGGACGTCGGCCCATTTGCCGGCACCGGCTACGTCGTCGATCGGATTGAACAGACCTTGGTTGATGAAATCTGCGGCCGCGAGGCCGATGACGCCCTGCTTGGCCCCGGGCGCGTCACCGGCGACGATACGGTTCTGGAAGGCGGCATCGGCGGCGCCGAAGCCGGCGATCGAGGAATCCTTCCAGACGCCGCCGCGCTTTTCGAACTCGTTCTTGATGACGTTGAGGGCTGCCGCTTCGCCGCCCGACGTCCAGGACGACATGATCTCGATCGTCGGTTTGTCCTCGGCATGCGCCGAAGCGAAGAGACCGGCGAATGCCACACCGGCAAGAAAAAGCTTCATCATTGTCTTCATTGTTCCACCTCTTGAAAATGCCCTCTTTGCGGGGCGTTCGTTGTCTTGGGAATAATCGTCAGCGGTAGATCGGCAGGAGCGCCTGCCGGACGAGCGTCAGCCCGTTGGCGATGTCGCGGACGGGATCCGGCGCGGCATCGAGTTCGAGAATTGCCCAACCTTCAAAGGCACGGTCGCGCAGCAGTCGGATCCAGGCCGGCCAGTCGACCCGTCCAAAGCCGAAGCTGCAGAAATACGGCTGGTGGCGATCGTGTATGTGCTTGTCGATCGGCGTGTCGGCGGGCATAGGCCCGACCGCATCCTTCCAGTGGGCAATGATCATGCGCTCGTGGTGGCGATCAACGAGCTGGATGGGATCGGAGCCGGCAACGATGATATGGGCAGTGTCCGGGCACATATGCACATAGGCTGGGTCGGTCAGCAGCATCATCAGGTCGACGTCGCGTGCAGCGGCAAAAATCGAATGCGCCTCGGTGTGCAGCGCCAGCCGCACGCCCCTGGCATAGAGGGTCGCGCCGAGCCGGTTCAGGAAATCGGCGATCACCTTGGCGCGGTCGAAATCGTAAAACTGCACCGGCTGGGCGCCGAGCGTCTGGCGAAGCGGGGCGCCGATCACCATGATGTCGCTGCCGCAGGCTTTCAGGAAGTCGGCATATCGCTCCGCCTTGTGGATCAGCGCGCGCTGGGCTTCGGGCTCGGCGAAGTCGCCCGCCGCCTCCAGTTCCGCGAAGAAGCCGCTGCAGAGCGTCAGGCGGCGTCTTGCCAGCTCGGCTGCAAAAGCATCGACGGAACCATAGGTCTTGATCGCATCCTGCCAGTTGAACGGAGAAAAGGTCAGCTCGACGCCGGTGACGCCGGAGGCCTGGACGCTGTCGAGAATCTTGTCCCAGAAGGCGCGCGGTTCGGTGCGCGCATAGTCGATGATCGCGTCATGGCTATCGACGCCCCAGAAGCCGGGATCGAAGAACGTCACGAGATCGACGCCGAATCGGAGCCTGTCGCCAGTAGCCATAATCCATCCATTTCTTAAGGCATGACCTACTCGCGTGCGGAAGATCAGTTCCGCAATCAATAAATCATGAATTTTCAACGCATTAAGGAATGGCAATCGTTTGCCATGCCTAGATGATAATCAAGCTGGTTTTTTAAGCAAGCGATTTTTGGCAAACGTTTGCTATAAATCGGCGGCTGCCTTAGAGTTGCAAATCGAAGCATCCGGGAGAATGAAACAAACGTGAATAAAAACAAGGATGTGGCCATAGAGGAGCAGCCGGGCGCGCTGATGGCCGATGTCGCGCGGCTCGCCGGTGTCGCGATCTCAACGGTCAGCCGCGCGCTCGCCAATCCAGGACGGGTCAACGAGAAGACGCGCGCCAAGATCAACGCGGCGGCCAAGCAGCTCGGCTATACTCCCAATGCGATGGCGCGCGGTCTCAGGGTCGGCAAATCCAACATCATCATGATCATCCTGCCCGGATCGCTCTATTATGGCGTCTCACAGATCATTCCGCAGGTCCTGCAGAGCATCAACAAGTCGCTGATCCAGGGCGGCTACAACCTGATGATCGCCAACCTCGATCGCGACGAGATTTCCGAGCGGCACATTCTCGACCTCGCCTTCGGCGGCAGCGTGCGCGGAGCCATTATCCTGTCGTCGAAGCTTCCGGAGGTCGATGGGCGCTCGCTGGCAAGTTCCGGCCTGCCGATCGTTTCGATGCTGCTCGACATGAGCGATGCGGGACTGCAGAGCGTCGTGACGAACGACCGCGAGGCTGTGCGCGACGTCACCGCCGAACTGATCCGGCTTGGCCATCGCCGGTTCTTCTACCTTGCAGGACCTGAAGGCAATTATCATGACGTCGAGCGCTATGGCGGCGTGCTCGAGGCGCTTGCGGCAGCCGGCCTATCGAAGGAGGCCGTGCGTCGCTCGGGCGGTCGTCTCGATTATCAGCATGGTTTCGACATCGGCGTGCAGGCGGCAGACGATTTCGCTGGATTGGACGAGAAACCAACGGCAGTCATCGCCACCAGCGATGACATGGCCATCTCGTTTGTCAGTTGCGTCAAGCGAGCAGGCTTGAGCATTCCCGATGATCTGTCCGTCGTCTCCTTCGACGGTTCGCCCGTCTGCGAATTCTCCTCGCCACCGCTCTCGACGATCGAGCAGCCGGTGGAAGAGATGGGCCGCGCCGCAGTGGATCTCCTGCTCGACGCCCTTGGCCAGAGCCAGAACCCTGCTTCTGTGCCCACCGTCATCCGCAGCAGGCTTATCCTGCGGGAAAGTATTGCCCCTCCGAAGAGTTGACGATGGGGAACCGGTTCGCGCATCCCGTACAGAAACGCCAGGCCCTCATTCGGAGGGTGCCACCCTGAAGCGCCGTGTGCAACTTCTCGCTGCCGTAATCCGCGACCTCGAGGCTCTCCGGGAGTTCTTACGGGCGAGACGGCGATTTTAGTTGTCAGTCATACGATCGTCCGGCAACATTACTGGCTAGCTTCTCGAATTGAATAGTATTGCCACCAGCACGTTGGGGAGACGGGCATGTGTGCAGAGCTTGTCGAGCGTCGATTGACGGCTATTCTGGCTGCCGATGTGGTGGGGTACAGCCGTCTCCTGGAGGCAAACGAAGAGGAGACGCTCAATGCCCTTCGGCAGCATCGCCGCGAGCTCTTCGAACCAGCTGTCACGACCCACGACGGGCGTATAATCAAGGTGATGGGCGACGGTTTCCTGGTCGAGTTCGGCAGCGTGCTCAGTGCTGCACGATGCGCAGTCGATATCCAGCGCGGCATGCTGGAGCGCAACATGGGGATTCCAGCCGACAGGCACTTTGCGTTTCGAATAGGCTTGAATTTGGGCGACATCGTCTTCGATGCGGATGACTTTCATGGGGACGGCATTAATGTGGCGGTCCGGCTACAAGCCCTTGCAGCTCCGGGCGGTATTGCCTGTTCGGCGGCTGTGCGCCACGAAGTCGGAAACAAACTCGGGCTCGATTTCGCAGACCAGGGCGAAAAGACCGTCAAGAACATCTCCCGTCCTGTGCATGTCTATTTTGCCGATTGGGGCAATGTCGCCTCCGGTGAAGGGGTGCCGCTTGCGGCAAACGGCCACACGCAGGCACCCGTCAACAAACCATCCGTGGCAATCCTGCCATTTGCCAACATCAGCGACGATCCCGCCCAGGAGTTTTTCAGCGACGGCATTACCGAGGACATCATCACTGATCTGTCGAATGTTTCAGGCCTGTTTGTCCTGAGCCGCTACACTGTCTTCACATGGAAAGGCCGGAGCGAGAACCTGCAGCGCATCGCCAGGGAACTCGGGGTTGCCTATGTCGTAGAGGGCAGCGTCCGCAAGGCCGGCAACCACGTGAGGATCAATGCCGAATTGATCGACGCAGCCAGCGACGGCCACGTCTGGGCCGCGCGTTACGATCGCGACCTCACCGATATCTTCGAAGTGCAGGACGAGATCACGAAGGCAATTGTCGAGCAACTCAAGGTCAAGCTGCTCCCTGAGGAAAAGGAGGCAATCGAGCTGGCGCCGACAGAGAGCGTCGAAGCTTATACGCACTTCCTCAGGGGGCGCGAATACTACCATATTGCCTCGCGCTCGAACCATCTGATGGCCAGGCAGAGCTTCGCCCGAGCCATCGAACTGGATCCGAATTATGCGCGCGCCTATGCCGGTATCGCGGTTTGCGATGCGCGTCTGCGATCTCAGTTCGGCGCCGAGATTTCGGTGGAGGACATTCTCGCGAATACGACGATGGCGCTCGTTATCGATCCCAATCTGGCGGAGGCCCATGCGGCCAAGGGATTTGCGTTGGCGGTGGCCGGCAATCGCACCGAGGCAGTTTCTGCGTTCGAACAGGCTTTGTCGCTCGACGCCAATTGCCACGAGGCAAATCGGTACTATGCCGAATTTTGCGTCACCGAAGGTCATTTCGAACTCGCGGCTACGCACTTTCAGCGTGCGATGGAAATCAAGCCTGCCGATTATGGCGCGCCGATCATGCTTGTGAACGTCCTTCGTTCGCTCGGGCAAACAGACAAGGCCAGAAGCTATGCTCGGATCGCGTTGAAAAAGGCGGAGGAAGAACTGCGGCGACATCCGGAGAATGCCAATGTTGCCTGCCTGGGAGCGACGGCGCTGGCCTTTCTCGGTGTCCGCGATCAGGCTCTGGAGTGGTTGGCCCGCTCTTTGGCGACGGATCCCGACGATATCAACATTCAGTACAATGCCGCTTGCACTTATGCACTGCTTGGCGAGATTGAGCGAGCGATAGACTTGCTCGAGGTCTGGATGCCTCAGGTCGGCATCGAGATGCGGCTATGGTTCAAGAACGATTCCGACCTCGATCCCATTCGCAGTCACCCACGCTATTTAAGCTTGGTTGAGCTGTCAGAATAACGCCCCGTAGATTTTGGCAGGTTAGTTCTAATTCTATTTTATTACTTGCTAAACTTCTTGCAAGCGCCGATCGTCAACTTAAACTGGCAATCATAAAAGTCTTTTGAGGGGGAGCGGATGGGCACCCGGTTCAGGCTTTTTGTACAGCCTCCATTTGAAGATGCTCGGTCTCGTCCCGAGATCTTCGAAGTTTCGTCTCCGTTGGGTAGCGCGACAGCCGGCCCGGCCGACGATCGCATGTTCGTTGTGGAGCCGGTCGGCAAGACCGGTCCTTACGGTGTGAACCGCGGGCCGCTCGGAACGCCGTACATCTATCTGCCGCCCTGGACCGGGAAAATCCTCGAGCCCGCCACCCCCGACGCGTGCGGCAATTTCGACTATCTCCGACCTTCGATGGCTGGCTTCGAAGCCGCGCATGTTTTTGGATGCGTGCGATTCACGCTGGATGTGTGGGAGCGCTATCTCGGCCAGCCGCTCACCTGGCATTTTCGTGATCATTATGACCGCCTGGAAATCTCGATCCTGCCGCAATGGGACAACGCCCAGTACGGTTATGGTTTCCTCGAAGTCGGGAGCCAGTTCGAGAGCGACGGGCGCATCCTTCCCTTCAGCCTGGATTTCGACGTCATCGCGCATGAGGTGGGGCACGCGATCATCTTCAGCGTTTTGGGCGTGCCGCGTCCGGAAGCCGAGTATCCTGAATATCTTGGCTTCCAGGAGGCCTTCTCCGACTGCGTGTCGCTGATCGCGGCCATGCATTTTCCGTCCGTGATCGACAATGTTCTCGAAGAGACGCGCGGTAACCTCTACCGCGCAAACCGCCTATCACGCTTTTCGGAATTTTCGCCGCATCGCCAGATACGGTCGGCAAATAACAAACGGACGATGGCCGAGTTCGCGCGTGGTTGGAAAGACGAGCATGAGCTCTCGCAACCGCTCACCGGTGCGATATTCGACATCCTCGTCGACATCTTTCATGAGAGCCTAGTGGCGCGCGGCTTGATCTCCCATGCGGTTGAAGATCTCGCCGATATTGCGGAGTTCGATCCGGCCGCCGAGGCGCCGGTGCAGCATACTTTCGACCGCGCTTTCGCGCAGAACGCTGATGGCTTTGTCGAGGCACTGCTCGACGCACGCGATATCGTCGGGACGTATCTGGCGGAAACCTTGTGGGCTCTCGCTCCCGATTTTCTCGACTACGGCGACGTAGCGAGAACGATGCTTGCAATTGATCAGGACGAAAGCGGCGGTCAGTTCGCACGGATCATCAACAGAAACTTCAGACGGCGGGCGATTGGTGAGATGCACGCGGGCCTGCACCTCAAAGGCGGCGAGCATGACAGTCATGTCCACTCTGCTCGGACGTTACTGCCGATAGACTATCTCGGGCTTCCGAAGATGAGCTATCGCGAGAAAATTTTGCTGTCGAGATCAGGCATCGGTCAATAATCAGTAGATGGAGGCAGACGTGGCTGACGAAGAAACCTTACTCGGAGTATCAGCGGTATATCTGTTTGGGCGTGAACTCAGTGATCTGATTGTTAGAGGCAGCGTTTACGGGTCTCTCAAGATACCTAAAACAGGGAAGAACAATTTTCTGAGGCGCCAGCTTGGTTCGGGCGAGGCCACTCTCGCGCGAATCTATGCCTTCTCTTTCGAGGGAGTTTTCGTTGAACTGGGGCGGCCAGCAATCTTCATTGTCCACGGCTCCGGCGCGGATCCCGACGGTCCCCCTCCGAGCTCCCTCAGGTACGACAGCTTGTCTCGCTCCCCTGGTTCAAGTGCTCGAACGGGCCTCGGTTCCCAAATTGGAGCTCTCGCTAGGGAGATGAGGGTCTGGATCTATGACAAGGCCGATCTCTCGATGAGACTCGATGCCGAGACGGGAACCTTTGAGCAAATCCTGCTCTCGGCCGAGGTTTCAGCCGATCCCAGAGGAATGGCGAATGGCGGAATGTCCCGATCGGGCGGCGCCCTGTCCCGCTCCGGCGGCGTGATGTCAAGATCAGGCGGATTCATACCGCGCAGATCGGGCGACAACGATTAATCTATAGTTGGGGACAGACCAGGGAGGCTAACATGTCCGACGACAAGTCTGAAGTAGAGGTTAAAATCGACAATTTAGACCCGGATCCTGTAGAGGCTCCGTTATTTGCCAATAAGAGTTTTAAACTCGTAGGTCATGGCTTCGGCAAAAAAGAGCTCGATGTATATATATCAACCGACAAAAATGGCGGTAATAAAATTTCAAAAATCAAAGTATCTATTGATGACCATGCTACGATTGCGGATGACTTTTTGATGGTGGTTGCCAAGCCCGAGCTTGGCGCTCCGATGGAGACGGTCTTGTGGGTTGCCGTAGAATTGAACGGTAAGTTTCAAGACGCCAAAGAAGGATTCAAAGTCGTCTGATTTTCGAGCGATCACCTCGACGCTGGTTGGCGGTCTGCGACTTCGCCAGCCACCGCCTTAATGCGCAGTCTGTCTGTCAGTCGCGCCATCCGATGAGACTGAACCGAGCAAGAAACGAGTGCTCGCCGGTTCGAATCTCCCATCAAGAGCGGGCATCGCCGAACGACCTGTTCTCATTGGAGGATTCCGGCGGGGCCGGCGACAGGTCCCCGCCGGGCCGATTGCACTCCATCAAAACTTCGTCTGACCCCATCAACCCATACGTCGTGCTACGAAAATCACGACACCGGGCGATCTGAAACTTCAGCTATGCGCGGTGGAATTTTGAAATTCCGAGCACGCACATGGACCTCTCGAAGATCAAGACGCTGATCGACTTTGTCGGACGATCGAACATTACCGAGCTGACCGTGACGGAAAAGGCCGTGACGGTTCGGATTTTCCGCACGTCGCCGGGAGAGGCAGACGCTGCTGAGCCCCCGCAAAAGCCGGAATCGGCGATAAGCCTCGTCTCCGATACGCCTCCGAGTGTCGAGAAAACCTCCCATGCGGTGAAGGCGCCCGTCTTCGGCGTTCTGCACCGGGCGCCGACGCCCGGCGAGCCGCCGTTCGTCGCGATCGGCGACGCGGTGGAGGAGGGGCAGACCCTTTTCATCATCGAAGCGATGAAGGTCTTCAACACGATCGCCGCGCCGCGGTCCGGGCGCATCACGCACCTGACCGATATCGACAATGGCGAGGTTGAGACCGGCGATCTGCTGGCGGAGATCGCCTGATGCCGGAAACATCTGAACAATCCGCCGCTTCAGGCCGCCGTTTCGATACCGTCCTCATCGCCAATCGCGGCGAGATCGCTGTCCGGATTCAACGCGCCTGCCGCGAACTCGGCCTGAAGACGGTCGCCATCTGCTCCGAGGCGGACAGGCAAGCGCCCTACGGCAAGACTGCCGACAGTTTTCTCTGCATCGGCCCGTCGACTGCGGGCAAGAGCTATCTCAATCAGGATGCCATTCTGCTCGCGGCACGTCTGACCGGCGCTGGCGCCATCCATCCGGGTTATGGCTTTCTGTCGGAAAACGCCGCCTTCGCCGACGCCGTCGAAAGGGCCGGGCTGGTCTTCATCGGCCCGACGGCGTCATCGATCGCGACCATGGGCGACAAGATCGCGGCAAAGCGAGCAATGATGGCCGCCGGCGTCCCCTGTGTTCCGGGTCCCGATACCGCGCTGCCCGACGACCCGGCCTCGATCGAGCGCATTGCGCTGGAGATCGGCTATCCCGTCATCGTCAAGGCGTCAGGCGGCGGCGGTGGACGCGGCATGCGCGTCGTGGTGAAGGCCGACCAGCTGCATGAGGCAATCGCGCTGACCCGCGAGGAGGCGCGCAAGGCCTTCGGCTCGCCGTCGCTCTACATCGAGAAATTCTTAGAGCATCCGCGCCACATCGAGATCCAGGTCATCTGCGACGATCACGGCAATGCGGTGTGGCTGGGTCACCGGGATTGCTCGATGCAGCGCCGCCACCAGAAAGTGGTTGAGGAAGCGCCGGCGCCCGGCATCGCGCCCGAGATCATCCAGCCGGTCGGCAGGGCTTGTGTCCAGGCCTGCCTTCAGATCGGCTACCGCGGCGTCGGCACCTTCGAATTCCTCTATGAGGATGGCGCCTTCTATTTCATCGAGATGAACACGCGGCTTCAGGTCGAGCATCCCGTCACCGAGCTGACCAGCGGGGTCGATATCGTCCAGGCGCAGATAAAGGTGGCCCAGGGTGACGTTCTGGATCTCGCCCAGAGCAATGTCACCTGCGAGGGCCACTCTTTCGAATGCCGCATCAACGCCGAGGATCCCGACACCTTCCTGCCGTCGGCAGGTGTCGTCACGCATCTGGCTTTGCCGCAGGGATCAGGCATCCGCGTCGATACGCATATTCATTCCGGCTACAGGGTCTCGCCCTATTACGACTCGCTGATCGCCAAGCTGATCGTCCACGCACCGACGCGGGCGAAAGCGATGGCCAGAATGTGCGAGGCGCTTGCCGGCATCGAGATCGAGGGCATCGCCACCAATATCCCCTTCCTGCGCGCCCTGTTCGAGGATCACGCATTCGCGCGCGGTGAGACCGATATCCACTATCTCGAGCAATGGCTGAAGCTGAGGAGGACGGCGGCATGAGCACCATCGATTTCAGCGATCCCGCAACCATCGCATTCCTCGCCGACGCGCTGACGGCCGCCGGCGTGGAGGGCCTCGAAATCTCCCGGCCGGACGGGCAGATTCGCATCGTCATTTCAGGGGAGGGCGGCGCCCGGATCGGCGTACAAGAAGCTACACCCCGCGCTCCAGGCCACGCACCTGTCATCGTGAAGGCGCCGATCGCAGGACATTTCTGCGCCGAACATCCGGCCGCCGCCGTCCTGCCCCAAACTTTGCCGCGCTCCGTATCCGATGCGGATATCCTCGGCTTCATCAAGATAGGGCATGTGCTGCTTCCCCTTCGCGCCGGCTATTCCGGTGTTTTGTCCAAAGAGCTCGCTGAGTCCGGCGCATTGGTCGGCTTCGGCGATCCTCTGTTCGAAATCGAGCTGCCATCATGATCGTCACGACAACCCGACATGCATCCAGACATGCAGCGCAGCGCGAAATCGTTCCGGCCACCCAAAGCCGGGCACGGGTTTCCTCGATCGGGGCCAGATCCTTCCTGCTCGAGGCGCCAGGCGAGTTCGACCTCATCGCGCAGCGGCGGATCTGGGCCCTGTCCCAGACGGTGAAGGGTTGGACGGATCTTGCCGAAAACATTCCCGGGATGACCAACCTGCTGGTGATCTTCAAGGAGACGCCCGAAGACCCCGATGCAGTGGTCACCCGGCTGCTGGAGGCATGGGAGAATGCGCAGAGCATCGATCTCGATGGCAACACTATCGAGATCCCCGTCACTTACGGCGGCGAACATGCGACGGATCTTCCCGCCCTTTGCGATCTCTCCGGCTTGAGCGACCACGAAGTCGTCCGCATCCATCATGAAGCGACCTACCGTGTCTTCGCCCTGGGCAGCGCGCCCGGTTTCGGCTATCTGCATGGCCTCGATCCGCGCATCTATATGCCGCGAAAGACCGTGCCGTCGCTGAAGATGCCGAAGGGCTGCGTGACCATCGGCGGCATGCAGACCGGCGTCGCCATGCTGACCGGTCCTAATGGCTGGAATTCCATCGGCTTCGCATCACTGCAGATGTTCGACCCAACCTCGCCGACCCCCGCCATGATGGCGCCGGGAGATACGGTGCGGTTCCTGCCGGCAAGGATCGAACTATGATCGAGATCTTGGAAACCGGCCCGTTCAACACGGCGCAGGATCTCGGGCGTTCCGGCTATCGCGACATCGGCGTATCGGCGAGCGGCGCCATGGACCCGCTTGCGGTCAGGATCGGCAATATTCTTGCCGGCAATGATGAGAATGCGGCCGTGATCGAGGTGCAGACCTTCCCGTTCAGCCTGTGTTTCGAGCGTCGCACCGTCTTTGTCGTGACCGGGGCCGACGGCGGTCCGCATCTCGATGGATCGGAACTGCTTCCATGGTGCGCCTATACGGCAGAGCCCGGACAGGTCCTTGAATTGAAGCAGCCCCCGAGGCTCGCGCGCTCCTATATTTCGGTCGGAGGAGGGCTGGATATCCCAGTCGTCATGGGGTCGCGGAGCACGTCGCTGCGCGGCGGTTTCGGCGGCAATGCCGGCCGGCCTCTGACGAAGGGCGATCGGATCGCGGTCGGCGAGGATGCGGAGATCGCCATGCTGCCCGCCTCGGGTCTCGCCGTCGTCGAGCCCGCGGTGGCGCTACGTGAAGTCTTTCCGGCTCCTATCGACGGCGCCTTGCCAATCCGTGCTCTGCCTGCCGGCGAGCACGATCTTTTCGCCGGCGACGGCGAAGCCTTCTGGAGCCAGACCTGGAGGATTTCCTCCCGCAGCGACCGGACGGGCTACCGCCTGTCCGGCGAGCCGATCACGCCGACCGCATCCATCGAAATGCGCTCCCATGGCGTCGTGCCCGGCGTGATCCAGGTTCCGCCGGGCGGCGAACCGATCGTACAGATGAGCGATGCCAACACCGCCGGCGGATATCCGAAGATTGCCGGCGTGATCGAGTGCGATCTGTGGCGGCTCGGGCAGGCCCGCATCGGCGCCCGCCTGAAGTTCGTCCGGTCAACGCATGCGGAAGCGCGCGCCGTCGAACAGGCCGTCGCCCGCTATGTCGACGATGTCAGGCAAACATCGGGGATGGTCAAGCGCGCCCTGAAGGCGATGGCTTAAGGGAGGCGAAAGGAGGAACTGATGAAGATCGATCTGAATTCCGACATGGGCGAAGGATTTGGTCCTTACCGGCTGTGCGATGACGAAGCGATGATGAAAATCGTCTCCTCGGCCAACATCGCCTGCGGCTTCCACGGCGGCGACCCCGAGACGATGGGGCGCATGGTGCGGCTTGCGAAACTGAACGGTGTCGGCATCGGCGCCCATCCCGGCCTGCCCGATCGGCTGGGCTTCGGCCGACGCGAAATACCGTTCCAGGCAGACGAGCTTCGCCAGCAGATGCTCTATCAGCTCGGCGCACTGATGGCGATCGCCAGAAGCGAGCGGGTCGCTGTCTCCCATATCAGCTTCCATGCGGCCATGGGCAATATGGTCAACCGCGATCCTGTCCTCGCCGACCTGATGATGGACTCGATTGCCACCGTCGACGCCAATCTCGTCGTCTTCGTCACATCGGGCAGCGGAATTGAGCAGGCGGCGAAACGCGCGCGCCTGAAGACATTGGCGCTATTCCTTGCCGACCGGGCCTATGACGCCGGCGGCAGGCTGGTTGCGCGCGGGCTTCCCGGCGCCGTGATCAAGGATGAAGCTGCGGTGCGCGCCCGCGTCCGAAAATTCCTGCTCGACGGTAGCGTCGAGACGATCGACGGCGCCGTGATCGCCATGCCGGCGCGCTCCATTCTCGTCCACAGCGACACGCCGGGCGCGCTTGAGCTTGCCGGCATCGTGCGCGGCGAGATCGAGGCCACGGGCGCGACGCTCGCTCCGGCCACCGAACTCGCCGACTGACGCAATCCCGATCGCCTGCCGGCGGTCTTTCTTCCAAAGTCTCATCGAAGGACCATCGTGATGTCCGCCATATCGGATCGCCTGAAAAACGTCTCCATATCCGCATCCGCCGCCATGACACAGCGCGCCCGGGAATTGGCCGCCAAGGGGATCAAGGTCGTCAGCCTCTCATCCGGCGAGCCGGATTTCCCCACTCCGGCACACGCGATCGAGGCAGCCCATGCGGCGGCGCTTGCCGGCGATACGAAATATCCGCCGATGGACGGGACGCCGGCCCTCAAGTCAGCCATCATCAGGAAGTTCAAGCGCGACAACAATCTCGACTACGATGCCAGCCAGATCGTCGTCTCGGCCGGCGGCAAGCAGGTGATCTTCAATGCCATGCTGGCAACCTGCAATCCGGGTGACGAGGTGGTCATTCCCACACCCTCCTGGGTCAGCTATGCCGACATCGTCAAATTCGCCGGCGGCGTCCCGGTCGCGGTCCCCTGCTACGAGCAGACCGGCTTCAAACTGCGTCCGGAGGATCTGGAAGCGGCAATCACGCCGCGCACCAAATGGCTCTTCCTGAATTTCCCGAATAATCCCACAGGAGCAGCCTGCACCCGGGCGGAGATGGCGGCCATCGCCGAGGTCATGCTGCGCCATCCCGATGTCTGGATCATGACCGATGATATCTACGAACACCTGGTCTATGACGACTTCCAGTTCTGCACGATCGCGGAGGTCGAGCCCGGACTGTACGATCGCGTCCTGACGATGAACGGCGTCTCCAAGGCTTACGCGATGACCGGCTGGCGGCTCGGCTTTTGCGCCGGACCGAAAGACCTGATCTCCGCCATCAGCAACGTCAACGGCCAGAATGGCGGCGGCATCGCGACATTGACGCAGGCGGCTGCGACCGCAGCGCTCGACGGGCCTCAGGATCTGCTGAAGGAGCGTGCGGCGATCTACAAGGAAAGACGCGACTTCGTGCTCGCCAAATTGTCGGAAGTGGAAGGGCTGCGCTGCCATCGGCCCGAAGGCGCCTTCTACATCTATCCCAACATTTCAGGGCTGATCGGCAAGACCAGCAAAGGCGGTCGAAAGATCGGGACTGACGTCGATTTCGTTATGGGGCTGGTGGAAGAGCATCATGTCGCAACCGTGCAAGGCGCCGCTTACGGAATGAGCCCCTTCTTCCGCATTTCCTACGCCACGAGCATGGAGAAACTGGATGAAGGCTGCGCGCGCATAGCCCAGTTCTGCAAGGACATGCGCTGACCGGCAATTGCGTCTCAGGCTTTCAGCCGCGCCGTCAACTCCAGAAGGATGTCTCGGACGGCAAGGGCCGGTTCCGACAAGGGATTCTGGTCGGAAACGCAAAGCGAAAGGGTTTCCTCGATCCGGGGCGAGACGAGCCGGCAAATCAGCGGCTCGCTCGATTCAGAGACGATGCGGTCGGCGATGGCTTTCGGCATGATCGTCGCGCCGAGACCGCCGTCCACCGCGCGGGCGAGCGTGCGGACGATTTCGACTTCCGCCACGACTTTCAAATTGGTGCGCGTGCGGGTGAAGGCGGTATCGACCGCGCGGCGGACGAAATTATAGACCGGGGGCAGGAGCAGCGGTATTCCGTCGAGAGTGTTGACCGGAACCGGTTTCGCATCCGCTTCAATGGCAAAGTCGCGATGGGCGACCAGGAAAAACTCTTCGCTGAGGATCGGTTCGAACCGCACGCCCTTGATCGGTCCGGTTCCGTGGAGAAGCGCCATCTCCAGCCGCCCGTTCATGATCATCTGGCTATAGGTCTGACCGACACTTTCGGTCAGATGCAGGAGAATTCCGGGATGCCGTTTCCGGGTCTCCGCCAGCAGGTCGACCGAGAGCGTCGCCGCACTGCTGAACGGCACGAGGCCGACGGAGACGCGTCCGGCAAGCGAATTTCCGGCCGCCGATGCATCGGCCTGCGCCTGCTCCATCTGCCGAAGGATAATCTGCGCATGGCGATACACCGCGTGTCCCGCATCGGTCATGCTGACGCCCTGCTGGCTGCGGATCAGCAGCTTGTGGCCGAAATGCTCTTCCAGCGCCGCAAGCTGCTGACTGAGAGCCGGCTGGGCGATATGCAAAAGATCCGCCGCTCGCGTGATGCTGCCGCTGTCGACGATCACGATGAAAGATTTGAGGCGTCTGATGTCCATGGGGATCGGGGTACCGTGCTGATCTGCGGATGGCATGTTTGCAGACGCGCGTCGCTTTTGCAACGCGACGCGGCCTGAGGCAAGGCCGCGAGAGAATGCCGGCATCGCCGCTTTCTCTTCTTCGGCAGACCGCACCGGCTCCATAACCGTTGCTTATTGCTCCAGAGATAATCGGTCTTAGGCAAGGGGTTGAAGCTTCGCTACTCTCTCTTTCAACAACAAGGGAACGACAATGCCATTCTCCGACTACAAGACCGCACTGGTGACCGGCGCATCCTCCGGTATCGGCGCAGCCGTGGTTGAGCGGCTTCGCCGAGAGAACATCGAAGTCCATGCCGTTGCCCGCAGTGCCGAAGCACTGAAACAGTTGGCGACACGCACAGGCTGCGTCGCCCACACCATCGATGTGACCGACCGTGAGGCGATCGCCGAGCTCGCGCGTCGGGTGGAATTCGACATCCTCGTCAACAATGCCGGCGTCGACCGGCCGAAGAAGTTTCTGGAAGCCGACGAAAGCGATATCGATCTCATCGTCGACGTCAATCTGCGAGCCGTCCTGCACATCTGCCGCCTGGTCGTGCCGGGCATGGTGGCGCGGGACCGCGGCCACGTCATCAACATCTCGTCGATCGCCGGCGCCTATAATTTCGGCGGCAATTCCTCCTATCACGCCACCAAGGCAGGGGTGAGCATGCTGTCCAACCAGCTGCGCATCGACGCTTTCGGCAAGCGGGTACGGGTCACGGAAATCTGCCCCGGCCGCGTCGCCACGGATATTTTCAATCACGTCCACGGCGATGATCCGAGCATTCGGGAAAAGTTCATCGACGGTTTCGAACTGCCGCAGGCGGGCGATATCGCCGACGCGATCGCCTTCGCCATATCGGCCCCCGTCGCCGTCAACATCGGACATATGGAGATCACGCCGACGCTGCAGGTCATGGGTGGCCTGCAGACCGCAAGGCCGCAGCTAAAGACAGATCCCTCCGGGGAGCCAACTCCGTGAGCGGTTTCGACCTTTCGGCAATCCTCGGAAATCCGGAATATGTCGCCATGCTGCTGCATGGCATCGAGATGACCTTCATCATCTTTGCCGGATCCTGGTCGCTAGCGATGGCGCTGGCAGTTCTGCTGCTCAGTTTGCGTCTGTCGCCCTTTCGCTTCGGCGATCCGATAGTTGCCGCTTACGTATCCTACCACCGCAACGTCCCCACCCTGGTCCAGCTGATGCTGTGGTATTTCGGGATCTTCACCCTGATGCCGAGCGGGCTGGGAGAATGGCTGGCCATCCATAATGCCGAGGCCATCTTCGCGGTGATCGGGCTTGGGCTTTGCCAGGCGGCCTATTTCAGCGAAGATCTTCGTTCGGGCGTGCGCTCGGTCGGTCCCGGCCAAATGGAGGCGGCTCGGGCGCTGGGCCACGGTTATGTCTCGGCGATGCGTTTCGTCATCATGCCGCAGGGCGTGCGCAACGCGCTGCCGCCGCTCGTCAATCATAGTGTCTCGCTGTTCAAGAACAGCAGTCTCGCCGTCATCATCGGGGCGTCGGAACTGACGCATGCGGTCAAGGAAATCGAGAACCTCAGCTTCCGGACCTTCGAAATCTACCTGATCGGCACCGTTCTCTACCTCTTCTTCTCGCTCGTGATCATGAGCATCGGCGCCTATCTGTCGATGCGCGCGGATCCTGCCAGGAGCGCGCGCGCATGATCCACGATATGATCGCCATTCTCCGAGACTATTGGCTGCTGCTCTTGATCGGCCAATATCCGAACGGACCGCTCGGCGGGCTCGCCAATACGCTGATCCTGTCGGCGCTGAGCATCGCTCTCGCCTTTCCGGTCAGCATCGTATTTGCAATGGCGCGGCTCTCTCAGTCGCCGCTGCTGCGCTGGCCAGTCACTGCCCTTGTTTATTTCACCAGGGGCGTGCCGCTGCTGATGCTCATCCTGTGGAGCTATTTCCTGGTTCCGCTGCTGACCGGCGCCGACGTGCCAAGCTTCGTCACCATGCTGACGACACTCGTGGTCTACCAGAGCGCGTTCCTGAGCGAGGTCGTCCGTGCGGGCATCGTCGCGCTCGGACCGGGCCAGATGGATGCGGCGCGTGCGCTTGGCCACGGTCATATCGGCGCGATGCGCTACATCATCCTGCCGCAGGCGCTCTACAACATGATCCCGAGCATCCTCTCCACCTTCGTGTCGACGATCAAGGACACGACGCTCGGCTACGTGATCAACGTGCCGGACCTGACCTTTGCAGCAAGCCAGGTCAACAATCAGCTGCTGACGCAGCCTTTCCAGGTCTTCCTCATCTTGGCGATCGTCTACTTCGCCATCTGCTGGACGCTGACCTACTTCGCAAATCGCCTCGAGCGGCGCATCACGCGGCGGCGTGCGGGACTTCTCAACGTCCCCGCCGCCCTGGTCACGCCGTCGAAAATCGTATCGGAGCAGCTATGACCATGTCCGTTTCAACGCAGGAATCGCAGACGATCCGGCTTTCGCAGGTCTGCAAGAGCTACGGCGACTATCCGGTCCTGAAGGACATCGATGCGCAGGTTGCGCGCGGCGAGGTCGTGGTCATCTGCGGACCGTCCGGTTCGGGAAAATCCACGCTGATCCGCACGATCAATCGCCTTGAGGAGATCAATAGCGGATCGATCACGCTCGACGGGCAAAACATTCACGCCTCGATGCGGGCGAGAGAACTCAATACGATGCGCAGCCGGATCGGCTTCGTCTTCCAGAACTTCAACCTGTTTCCGCATCTGTCCGTCGCCGAAAACGTATCGATGTCGCCGATCCGGGTGAAAGGCGTGGCACCCGATGTCGCGCGCGAAAAGGCCCTCAAGCTGCTCGATCGGGTCGGCCTCGCCGACAAGGCCCGGGCCTATCCGGGTCAACTCTCCGGCGGCCAGCAGCAGCGGGTGGCGATCGCCCGCGCCCTTGCCATGGAACCGCCGGTGATGCTGTTCGACGAGCCGACGAGTGCGCTCGATCCCGAAATGGTCGGCGAGGTGCTCGCCGTCATGAAGAGCCTGGCGTCCGAAGGCATGACCATGCTCTGCGTCACCCACGAAATGGGTTTCGCGCGCGACGTCGCCGATCGGATCTGGTTCATCGATGCGGGCCAGATCATCGAAACGGCGACTCCCGAGGACTTCTTCAACAATCCGACCCATCCCCGGGCTCAGCGTTTCCTCGCTGATCTCAGGCATTGAGACCAACGACCAAAAACAAAGGAGAACAGCAATGAACTGGAAATACCTGAGCCTCACCGTCGCATTTGCCGGCATGGCGGCCGCCTTGCCCGCGAAAGCCGATCAGCTCGACACCATCATGTCGGCGAAGACCCTGCGCTGCGCGACTTTCGCCGACGTTCCCCCCTTCGCTTCGCCGGATCCGAAGACCCGCGAAATGGCCGGTTTCGACGTCGATCTCTGCGGCGCCATCGCCAAGGAATTGGGCGTCAAGGCTGAAATCAAGCCGGTTTCGGTCGAAGCCCGCGTGCCCGAGGTCAAGCTCGGCCGCGTCGACATCACCGTTGCAAACCTCGCCTATACGGTGAGCCGCGCCGAGCAGATCCAGTTCAGCGATCCCTATTATCTCGCAAAGGAGATGCTGATCGTGCCGGCCGACGATGCCGGCAAGAAGAAGGCCGATTATGCAGGCCAGCGCCTCGCTTCGACCAAGGGTTCGACCTCGGAAATGTCGATCAAGCTTAACAAATCCGACCCGCTGACATTCCAGGATACAGCCTCGGCCTATCTCGCCGTCCAGCAGGGCAAGGCCCGCGGCATGGTGGCCAACACCATGACGACGACCAAGTTCGTCAATGAATCGAAGAGCAAGGGCAAGGAAATGCGGATGATCGAGGAGCCGATGCTTTACCAGCCGATCGGCATCGGCATGGCCAAGGATCAGCCGGCGCTGACCGCCAAGGTCAACGAAATCCTTCGCAAGCTCGACGCAGCGGGCGAGATCAACAAGATCTGGGACAAGTGGCTCGGCCCGGATACCGAATACAAGATGACCCGCACCGATAAGGTCGTGCCGCTCTCCGAGCTGAAGTTCGACCCGATCCCGTGAGGCCTCCCGGCCTCAACGTCCTCAAGTGACGATTTCCAAACGAAATCCGACGGCGGGGCATGCCCGCCGTCACCAACGATGTGAGGCATCCATGATCCATATAAAAGATATCACTGAGCGGCCTGATAAAGCCGATATAGACGCCGTTTCCAAGTTTTCGCCGGCGACGATCCACGAAGCCCAGGGACGCCGCGGCGCACTTTCCTCCCGCCTCAAGCCCGTCGACTACCGCATGAAACTGTGCGGCCCGGCCTTTACGGTGAAATGTGCGCCGCGCGACAACATCATGCTGCAGCTTGCCATCAACTACGCAAAGCCCGGCGATATCATCGTCGTATCGGCAGGGGAATACGAGGAGGCCGGATCCTTCGGCGATGTGCTCGCCAATGCCTGCCTGGCGAAGGGCATCGGCGGTCTCGTCACCGACACCGGCGTGCGCGACACGCTGCAACTGCGGGAACTCGGTTTCCCGGTCTTCTCGCTCAGCGTCTGCATCAAGGGCACGGTGAAGGAAACTATTGCGGCGGTGAACGACCCAATCATCGTCGGCGGCGAAACCATCAATCCCGGCGACATCATCGTCGGCGATGCCGACGGACTGGTGGTCGTGCGCAGGCAGGAAGCGCGGGAAGCCGCCCGGCTCTCGCAGGCCCGCGAAGACGCCGAAGCCGGCTATATCGCCGCGTACAAAGAGGGCAAGTCGGTCATCGAGGTCAGCAATCTCGACGCGGTGCTGAAAGCCAAGGGCCTTGTCGTGGATATTTGATGCACGGCGGGAGCGCCGAAGGCCTGCACCCAAAGATCAGCCTGGACACTATTATGGACACGTGTTCTATAAAGTGGACAGATTTGGGAGCGCGCCATGCATCTTTCCATGTGGACTTACCCCTGGGATATCCATGATCAGGGGGTCGACACGATTGCCGCCGAGCTTCGCAACCGGGCCGGCCTCAATACGGTCAGCCTTGCGACCTCTTATCATGCCGGCCGCTTTCTCCAGCCGCGCAGCCCGCAACAGAAGGCCTATTTTCCCGAGGACGGGACGGTTTATTTCCGGCCGGATGAAAGCCTGTGGCAGGACAAGGTGATCCGGCCGTTGATGGCCAGGAATGTAGCCGAGCGCGGCGACATGCTGGAAGCGCTCGTCAGGGAGCGTGAGACAACCGGTCTCAAGGTCTCCTGCTGGACGGTCTGCCTCCATAATAGCCGCCTCGGCATGCTGCACCCCGACCACGCGACGCAGAACGCCTTCGGCAATCCCAACTATTACAACCTTTGCCCCTCCAGCCCGGCGGCGCGTGCCTATGCCGTCACTCTCGTGCGCGACATCACGACGAACTACCGGCCGGACATGGTGGAACTCGAAAGCCCGAACTTCATGGGTTTCGCGCATGAATACCATCACGAAAAAGATGGTGTCGGCCTGAACGCCGAAGACGATTTCCTGCTGTCGCTCTGCTTCTGCGACCATTGCACGGCGCGCGCCACCAAGGCCGGCGTACCGGTCGAAGGCGCGCGCCGATCGGTCAAGCGCTTCATCACCGAACTCTGCGAAAGGGCTGTCCCGGAGCGGCAGTTCCCGGACTTTCCGGCAGCGGGCAACGACGCCTTCCGCGACCACCCCGATCTGCATGCCTTTCTTGCCTGGCGCAGCGAACCGGTGACCAGCCTGATCGGCGAGATCAAGGCGGCAGCCGATCCGGCGACACGCATCGTGCTCATCGACCTGAAGGATGGCTGGCTCGGCGGCGTCGATCTCGCAGCCGTCGGCAGGCTCTGCGACGGGGCGATCCTCTGCTGCTACGACATGGAGCCGGATTCGATCGGCGATGTCATCCGCACCGGCCGGGCAGCCCTTGGATCGGAAAAGTTCCTCGGGGTCGGCCTGCGCGTCTTCTATCCCGAGGTCGGTGAAGCCGCTGTGCTGGCGGCCCGCTCCAAGGCGGCCGTTGATGCCGGTGCCGACGGCGTGAACTTCTACAATTACGGCCTCATCCCCGCAAAGCGTCTCGACTGGGTCAAGGCGGCCGTCGCCGCCATCACCTAAGCTGCAATGGGTTCGGCGACCTGGATTAAACAGTCGCCGGCCTGGCTGTCGCAATGCAGACGCTGGGAAATGACGATGCCGCTCTCGGCAAAGCGGAGCTCTTCCTCCGGCTGCTCCAGCCGTTCCAGATCGTGATACCATCCGGCCAGATCGCCGGCAGAAACGGTGGCTTCAAGCGTGACGGCCGGTTCGAACCAGCCTCTGCGGTTGGCATAGATGCCCTGGCTGTGCCGGGACAGCGAGAGAAGCTGCAACGGCCCCGGTTCGGCGAGGGTCGCTCGCGACAGGATCGGGTGTTCGACGATACGGAGCGTGAGGAGCAACCGGTCGATCGCTGCCGCGGTGAAGGCCATCGTCGCAGGCGTCACGGTCCCGCCACCGCCGAACTCGCCGGAAAGACCGACAGTCCCCACCCGTGCCGCAGCCCCCATCGATGTCGGCGCCGCCGGCCCGTTGTCGGCGATGAAGGCATGCGATGCTCCGATCGCCCGCATCAGCGAGACGGATCGCTCGAAGCGGGCGGCGTCGGCCTGCCGCTCGATCAGCGTGCAGGGCAGGTGCGCCATCGACGTGCCGCCCGAGTGCAGGTCGAGCATGACGTCGTGGCGCGGAAAGAGTTCGTGTTCGAGGAAATGCGCCAGCCGCGCCGTCGGCAACCCCAAGGGATCGCCGGGAAAGGCCCGGTTGAGGTTGCCGCCGTCGAAGGGCGAGCAGCGTTTGGCCGCCATCACCGCCGGCAGGTTCGCCATCGGCAGGATGGTGACGGCACCGCGGATCTGAGTAACTTCAAGCAGGCGGATCAGCCGGGCGAGCTGGAGTTCGCCCTCGTATTCGTCGCCATGATTACCGGCCATCAGCAGCAAAGACGGTCCCTCACCATTTCTGAGACGGAGGATCGGAATGCGGATCTGATAATAGGGCGAACGATCGATCGAATAGGGAATGGCGAGATGGCCAGCCTGTCGGCCCTCGCGCGAAAAGTCGATCGGATTGACGAGGCCGCTGTGCATGAAGTCTCCAGTGCGGGCGGTTGCCGTGCAATTATAGCGCCGCGACCGCGGTCATTTCGACGCGCAGATCCGGATCGGCGAGGCGCGCCTCGACGCAGGCGCGGGCCGGCGGGTTTTCCATGTCGATCCAGCTGTCATAAACGCCGTTCATCGCCTCGAAATCGGTAATCGCCGGCAGGAAGACATTGACAGCGAGGAGACGCGAGCGGTCGATACCGGCTTCCTTCAGAAGGGCGTCGATCTTGCCGAGCACGTCGCGGGTCTGCTCCTCGATATCAGCCTTGCGATTTTCCGCGACCTGACCGGCAATATAGACGAGACCGCCATAGCTGACGGCTTGGCTCATGCGCGAACCTTTCTGGTAACGCTGGATCATGCGGGTTTTCCTTTTCTTGGCTTTGCAGGGAGAATTCAGCCGAAGCTGGTCAGATAGGCCGCCGTCACCGAATGATCCGGGTCGAGGCCATACAGGATTGCATGCCGGTCAAGGCAGGTGCAGGGATGCGAGATGCCGAACTCGATGACGTCGCCGACCGCGATATCACTGCCATCGGCGAGCGTGACGAAGGCATGTTGATCGTTGAGCCGGAGAACGTCGGCACTTCCCAAATCGGTAAGGCGGGCGCCATGGCGATAGAGCGCCAGCGGCCGCGGCAGGCCCTGGTCCATTGCCACGTCGCGCATGCCCATGCCGCAGATCGCAAGCTGCGGCTCCGGCCGCGACAGAACCTCGGCCCAGACGCGCAGCGCCGGACGGAAACCGGCCGCCGCCGAAACCGTCTCGCCGCCGATACGCAAACCGCCGCGCGCGTCGAGGCCGGCAAGGCCACGCTCGTAGATGCCGTGATCGTGGAAGAAGATCGCGCCGCTGCGCAGCACCAGCCGGCAGGCGGGATCGGCTGCGACGGCGGCTGAAAGCCGGGCCACCACGATGTCGAAAAACACCGAGCCGCCTGATGTGACGAGAAGCGGCCGCTCCTTGCCGATGCGGGCGCGTATCTTCGGCAGGAAATCGGCGGTCAGGGCCATCAGCGCGTCGATGCGGTGCATCGTCTCGTCGGCATTGGCGGTCGCGGCCGCACCCTCATAGGCGGCGATGCCGGTCAGCCGGAAGGCCGGCGTCTCAATGGCCAGGATCGCATCGAGG
The DNA here is from genome assembly GCF_019685155.1 of Rhizobium sp. NZLR1b. Lineage (NCBI taxonomy): Bacteria > Pseudomonadati > Pseudomonadota > Alphaproteobacteria > Hyphomicrobiales > Rhizobiaceae > Rhizobium > Rhizobium sp. NZLR1b. The sequence continues at coordinate 19,511 of NZ_JABDWC010000016.1, read as the reverse complement.
ATTACCTCGGCAGCGGCGGCGCTGCGAAGACCGGCGCGGCCGGCGCCGAACTCCACCAATAGGCCGAGAGGCGGCAGATCTGCGCGCTCCTGCCAGGCGGAGCGGAGCGCCTCGACGAGCGTTATCGAATCCACGAAGATGTGGAACTCCGCATCCGGATAATGGCCGAGCAAGGCAGCGAGCCGGCGGGCAGCGGCGATCCCACCGATCTCGTTGGCGAGGATCAGCCGGCGTTGTCCCGCCTTGAGCAGGACGGCTGCCTGGCGGATGTCGGCAACGGTCGTGCCCCAGGCGCCTGCCGAAAGAAGCGCGTCTGCCAGCACCGTCGACATCGGGGTCTTGGCGTGCGGCGCGATGTCGGCGCCATGGCATTTCACATAGGCCATCATCAGTTCGACATTGCCGGCGAAGGCCCGGCGGTCGAGCGAGATCAGCGGCAGGGCCATCCTGCCGTCATAGGGCTTCCATCCCTGCGTTCCGATTGCAGCAGGCGAAAGCGGAGGGTTGCCCGGCGGAAAGCCGCGCACCCGGTCGTCGATCAGCCCGTTTTCCGTCGCGGCATGAAGGTCAGACATGGCGGCCTCTCCCGATCTCGGCCGGATCGGCCAAATCGAGGCGATAGGTGTCGTTGGCGGTGGCAAAGAACAGATCGCGCTGCTCGTCGAGAGAAAGTTGCGCGGCGACCGTGCGGAAGACCCAGTAGACCTCGTCGAATGAGGCGTGCAGGCCCGCGACCGGAAAGTCGCTGGCGAACATCGAACGTTCAGGGCCGAAACAATCGAGGCAATGCTCGATCACCGGCCGCAGGCTTTCGAGCGTCCAGTCATTGTCGTAGGCGACGAGGTCGGAGATCTTTAACCGCACGTTCGGCTCTTTGCCGAGCGCTCGCAGGCCGTGACGCCAGAGCGCCATGCCGTCCTCCGATCGGTCGGCGGGGCTGCCGCCGTGATTGAGCACGAACAGCGTGTCCGGAAAATCGCGCACCAGCTCGAGGGCCTGATCCATCTGCCAGGGGTAGAGCATCAGCTCTAAGACCAGCCCCAACTGTGAAGCGTGAGCAAGCCCCGCCCGCCAAGCGGGATCGGCCATGCGATCTGCGCGCAGAGCAAAACTCTTCGCCGGCTCCGAATGCCAACTCAGAATATCGCGGATGCCGACGACATAAGGGCTCGCCGCTTCCGCTTCGAGCAGGCGCGCGGCGTCTGGCCCGTCGAGGGGAACCCGTGCGATATAACGCTTCGCCACGCCGGAGCTGCGGTCGAGACCCTCCAGCCAGCGGCTCTCTTCCAACGGATGCGCATCGGACCAGCCAGCCTCCACATGCACGGTTGCAATGACGTTCTGACGCCCGGCATCGGCACGATAATCATCGATGCCGTAGTCGCGCAGGATCGGCGCGAGGCTCCCGAAAACCATCTCTTCGCCGGAAGCCCGCGCCTTCTGAAGCCAGGGGTGGCGCTGCAGGCTGAGGTCCCAGAGATGGTGGTGCGGATCGATCACCGGCCCGTCGTAGCGCGCCGTCATCTGCGTGCCTCACGGCCGGACACGAGCAGAAGGGCGAGGATCAGCGTGCCGAACATGATAGACCGCCAGCCGGGGGAGGCGTTGACGACGGTGATCAGCGCCGTCGTGGTGACGAGCAGGATCGCCCCCGGTATCGTGCCGGCATAGGTGCCGCGGCCGCCGAGGATGGAGGTGCCGCCGAGCACGACGGCGGCGATCGACGTCAGCAGATAGGGATCGCCGATGCCGACATAACCTTGCCGGTTCATGCCCAGCACGAGAATGCCGGCAAGCCCGGCGAAAAAGCCGGACAGAGTATGGACGATCAGCGTGTTGAGGGTGACGCTGACGCCGGAAAGCCGGGCGGCGAGCGGGTTCGCCCCGAGCGCCAGAAACCGTGCGCCGATCGGCATGCGATGAATGAGCAGCAGGACGACGACCGAGACGACGAGCCACAGCAGGATGCCCGAGGGGATGCCGAACGGCCGCGCCTGCCCGAGCAGAATGACCGCCGGATTGCTGACGGTGACGGCGCTGCCGCCGGCGACGATGACGAGCAGGCCCTGCAGGAAGGTCGCCATCGCGAGCGTCATGATGATCGGCGGCACACGAAGATAGGCGGCCCCCGCGCCGTTCATCAGGCCGATGCCGGTGGCGATGGCAAGGGCCGCCGCGATGCCGGCAAGGCCGGTTGGATCCCAGGCGGGCGAAATCAGCGGCAGCAGGATCGCCGTGACGGTGATGACAGCACCGACGGAAAGATCGATGCCGCCCATCAGGATGACGAGCGTCTGGCCGGCAGCGACGATGCCGATCACCGCGGCAAGCTCCAGCAGATAACGCAGATGGCCGTAGGCGCCGAAACCGCGAAGCGTGAAGCTTGCAACGATCCAGACGAGCGCGACCAGAAGAAAGGTCAGGAGCGGCGGATTGCGGAACGCAGACCGGATGATGTTCATCGTCTTGCCCTCCATACTCCAAGAAGTTCCGGAACGGCGACTGCGCCGACGATGATCAAGCCTTGCGCGACATATTGCGCGACGGGCGGAAAGCCCAGGAAGAACATCACGTTGATCATCACCGAGAGCAGCAGGCTGCCGCAGATCGCGCCGCGCATCGTGCCCTTGCCGCCGAGGAAACCCACGCCGCCGAGCACGGCGGCGGCGATCGAGTTCAGCGTGAAGGGCGTGCCGATGATGGGATCGCCCGAGCCGGTCTGCGCCGCAACGAAGAGACCGGTGAGAGCAGCAAGAAGGCCGGAGAGCGCGAAGGCTGCGACCTTCACCCGTTCGACCGGCACGCCGGAGCGGAATGCGCCGACCGGGTTGTCGCCGGCCGCATAGATGCCGAGGCCGAGCGGCGTTGCCAGAAAGGCTTTCCAGAGTATGAGGATGACGACGAGCAGCAGGAAGGCGACGGGCGTATGGCCGGCAAGCACCGTCGACAGCCAATCGGGAATGAATCCGCCCGGCCGCGGCAGCAGGATGAGCGCGACGCCGCCGATGATGAAGGAGCCGGCCAGCGTGACGATGATCGCCGGCAATCTCAGATGTGTCACGATGGCGCCGGTGACGGCGCCGATCAATAGGCCGGCGACGGCGACCGCGACAATGCCGCCGGGCACGCCGAGCGGCCCTTCCATCGTCGTCGCGGCGATCACCGCGCCGAGACTGACCAGCGGCCCGATCGCCAGCGTGATGCCGCCATTCAGCATCAGCAGCGCCTGCGCCATGGTGACCAGCGCGAGCGGAAACCAGTTCTGCGTGAACTTCGAAAAGCCGCCGATGGAAAGGATGCCGGGAAAGAGCAGCGCATAGAGGATGAGAAAGGCAGCGACGACCAGATAGAGGCCGGCGAGGCCGCGGTTGCGGCGGAGTTGGATCGCGCCGTAGAGACGGGATGCCGAAATTGTATTCATGCCGCCTCTCCCTGCGTCGTGGTCGTCACGCCCATGGCCGCGCCGACGATCGCTCCTTCGCTGATCCGATCTTTTGACAGCGTCGCCGCGACGCGCCCCTCGCGCAGGACCACGACACGGTCGCAGAGATGCACGAGTTCCGGCGTATCGGAACTGGCCAGAATGACGAGCCGCCCCTCGGCGGCGAAGGCGCGCAGCATCAGGTAGATCTCACGTTTGGTCTCGATGTCGACGCCGCGCGTCGGATCGTTGAGGAGCAGCACAGACGGATCGAGCGGCAGCCATTTGGCGAGCGCCACCTTCTGCTGGTTGCCGCCGGAAAGCGCCTGCACCGGCCGGGCCGCATCGCCCTTGATCGTCAGCCGGCGCGCGAGATCGGCGACCAGGCCGTTTTCCGCCTTCGCGTCGCGCAGCCCCTTGCGGGCAAGCCGCCCGAGCGAGGGCAGGATGAGATTGGAGGCGATCGAATGCGGCAGCACCAGTCCCTCGTGCTTGCGGTCCGCCGGGACGTAGACGATACCAGCCGCATTCGCCGCGCCGACATGGGCGGGCAGGCGGGGTTTGCCCGCTGCCTCCGCCCGGGTCGCCGAGGCTGGAATCGCGCCATAGAGGCCCAGCAGCAGGTCTTCTTGGCCCTGCCCGACGAGCCCGCCGATGCCGACGATCTCGCCGGCGCGGGCGGAAAAACCAATGTCACGCACGATGCCGGCCGAAAAACCTTCGACGCTGATGCGCATCACGCCGGGTACCGCGGCCGGGCGCGGCGGAAACAGGTCGCCGGTTTCGCGCCCAACCATCAGGCGCACCAGACCCTCGCCGTCGATGCCGGACAGCGACTGGTCGGCCGTGACGCCGCCGTCCTTCAGCACGGTGACATGTGAGCAGAGCGCCTGCACCTCATTGAGGCGGTGGGAAATATAGAGAAGTGCCGTGCCGCGACCCTTGAGCGTCCCGATCAGCCGGGCGAGGATGCCGGCTTCGTGCGCGGAGAGCGACGAGGTCGGTTCATCCAGAATAAGCACACGCGGCTTGCGGAACAGCGCCTTGGCGATCTCCACCATCTGACGGCGGCCGAGCGCGAGATCGGCAACCGGCACGTCGAGCGGTTCTGTCAGCCCGACCAGGTCGCAAACCTCTTGCACGCCGCGATGAAGCGCTCCGTAATCGATGAGACCGAACCGGCGCGAAAACGCGCCGATCCCGATGTTTTCGGCAATCGACAGGTTGGCCGTGAGGCTCAGCTCCTGTTGCACGACAGCGATGCCGGCCGCGCGCGCCGCCGCCGGGCTGAAACGCCCGACCGGCCTGCCGTCGACGAGGATGGACCCGCCGTCGGGCTGGAGGGAGCCGGACAGGAGATTGATCAGCGTCGACTTGCCGGCGCCGTTTTCACCGAGCAGGGCGTGAACCCTGCCCGGCAGAAGGGCGATGTCGACACCCTTCAAAACGGGATTGCCGAAAAATCCCTTGAACACCTGCCGGGCTTCCAGCAGGGGCGCTTCTTCCGTCATGACGGCGTCCCCCAACCGCGGATTACTTGGCAAGCAGCTTGTCGAACAGCGCCTTGTCGTAATCCGAGTAGATATAGCCGTCGGCCGGGAACTTGTCGGCCCGTGCGAGGTAGCTGCCGATCGTGCTGTCGTCGATGACAGGCAGCGGCACCTTGACGAAGGCCGGCACGTCCTTGCCTTGCAGCGCCTGCACCGCAGTGTAGACGGAAAGGGCGCCGAGCCAGTTGGGCTGCATCGTCGCCCAGCCTTTCAGGCTCTTCTCCTTCCAGAGTTCCAGGAACTGCCTTGCATTTTCACCTGTGGTCGGCACCTGGTCGCGGCCCTGGCGCTCGAAGGCGAGGACGGAGCCGGCCGACAGCGCGCCGCCGAGCGACAGCACGCCGTCGATTTCGGGATTGGCGAAGAGCAGGCTGGTCATCGCTTCCTGTGCCGGCGCGACGTTATATTCGGTGTTCGTCTCGGTGATCACCTTGAGACCTGGATTGGCATCGAGGACCGGCTGGGCGCCCTTGCGGCGGTCGTCGCTGACCGAGATGCCGGCCGGGCCGTTCATGATGATGATCTTGCCCTTGCCACCGAGCTGGCTGACCATCCACTTGGCAGCGGTCGCACCCCATTCGCTGGAATCGGTATTGATCTTCGCCGTCACCTTGTCGGTGTTGACCAAGCTGTCGAAATTGACCACGGCGATGCCCTTGTCGCAGGCATCCGATATGACGCGGTCGAGCGCGTTGGAGGAGCCGGCGATGACGACGATGGCGTCGACATTGGCGTCGATCATCGACTGGATATGCTGGATCTGCGTCTGGGCGTTGCCCTGCGCGTCAGTGATCATCAGGTCCTTGACGAGGCCGGCCTTCTTCAGCTCCTCCACTTCAGCGGTAATGGTGCCTTCGGTCTGCTTCATCCAGGTCGGCACGGAGTAGATGTTCGCCCAGCCGATCGTATAGGGCGCTTTTCTGTCGCCCTTGATGCAATTGGCAGCGGCCGAGGCAGTGCCGGTGGAAAAGACCAGGAGGGCTGCGGCAGCGCCCGCGAGGAGGCGGCGGCGCAGCGAAGCGGAAATGCTGTTTTCAAAATTCTTCATGTCGATCCCCTTTTTTGTGCGGCAACCTTGACGGTTTGCCATCTATGTCCAATATATCGTACATGTGATCTTTATACCGGACGAGGCGATCTTATGCCGATTTTTTTACCCCGCAAGAGGGGTGGGGAAATTTCATTCGCGATTGAATGACGGGATCAATTGACAGATACGGCAGGCGGCTTGAAAAGCTTGGCCGGACAAAAGAACAGGACGATAGCAATGGATGCAGTTCAGGACGAAGCAGCCGGCAAACGCGCCCGAGGGCTCGACCGCGCCTTCGAAATCCTCGATTTCCTGCGCCAGAAACGGCAGGCCTTGAAGCCGAACGAAATCGCCGCGCAGATCGGTGCGCCGCGTTCGTCCGTCTACGAACTCGTCAACCTGCTGCTCAGTAACGGCATTCTCGAATTCACCGGCGGCGAGGGGCGCGTCTATCTCGGCCGCAAGCTCTATTTCCTCGGCGCCGCCTATGAGAACCATTTCGACTTCACCCGCGAATGCGAGGCGACGCTGGAACGGCTTGCCGATGAAACGCGGGAAACGGCGCAGTTCTGCATGCTGGATGGAAACAGGTATACGGTCGTGCGCATGAGCGAGGGGGCGCGGCCGTTCCGCATTTCGACGGATGTGGGACAGTCGGTGCCGATTCCGTGGACGGCGTCGGGGCGCCTGCTCGTCGCGCATCTGTCGGATCAGGACATCCTGAACTTCATTCCGTCGCAGGATTTCCGTCTGCCGGGCGGTGAATGGCTCGAGCCCCAGACCTTCATCGCCGAGGTGCGCCAGGCCGAGCGTGAAGGCTTCTTCACCTTCAACAGCATCGTCGACAGCTTTACCCATTGTTTTGCCGTGCCGGTGCGGGGCGAGGAAGGCCATGCAGCTGCAACGCTCTGCCTCGTCACCCCACGCGACGACGGTATCGCGAACCGGGACCGCTACCTCGACTGCCTGAAGAAGGCCGCCGCCGGCCTGGAGCATGCCCCTTCCCGGCCAAAACGGGGCTGATGCCCAAGCATAGCCAGGCACCGCTATCCGGCGGCACGCACCGCTCATGCATGACCCGTGCCCGGCTGCATGTTCCCAAAATCATATCACGAAACAGGACGTCGCTCGTCGACCTGTCCGACATGGAAAACATCAAAGACGGCCGCAAGACGACACATCTCTTGTTGGCCGCCTCGATCGTCGATTTCCAGATTCAAGCCAATCCCGCAAAACTATTCACTCTTCCTCCGAAATTATGAAATGAAGTTTCTCTATAAAATTTATGGAGAACGTAGTGTAGAGTCCTGACAGCCAACCTATACCATGGCCCTGGAAAACACCGGGCTGTGGGCGGCAAACGGAGAGGACGCGAAATGACACGCAAAATCAGGCTTGGGGCATTTCTTCCCGGTGGCGGACAGCATGTTGCATCCTGGCGGCATCCTGACCAGCCGGCCGACGGTGCCACCAGTTTCGAGTTTCACAAGCAACTCGCCCTGACAGCCGAGCGCGGACTCTTCGATGCTTATTTCCTGGCCGACGGACTGGCTGTCGGTTTTGGCGGAGCGCGCGAAGGCGGCAATGCCCGCGTCGCCGGCTTCGAACCCGTCACATTGTTTTCCGCGCTTGCGCCTTTCACCACCCATCTCGGCTTTATCGCGACGTCTTCCACCACCTATGAGGAGCCCTATACGACTGCTCGCAAATTCGCCTCGCTGGATCTGATCTCCGAGGGCCGCGCCGGCTGGAATGTCGTGACCACGACGGGCGACCTCACGGCACAGAACTTCAACCGCGATACGCAGCTTCCACATGCCGATCGATATCGCCGTGCTGCCGAGCATGTCGACGTTGTCCGCAAACTCTGGGAAAGCTTCGAGGACGACGCGTTCATCCGCGACAAGGAGTCGGGCGTATTCTTCGATCCGGCGAAGCTGCACGACACCGACCACCGCGGCGAGCATTTCAGCGTGCGTGGCCCGCTCAACGTCTCGCGCTCGCCCCAGGGACATCCGGTCATCGTGCAAGCCGGGCAGTCCGACGACGGGCGCGGGCTTGCCGCGGCAACGGCCGAAGTCATCTTCACCGCCCATCAGCACATCGAAACAGCCCAGGAATTCTACCGCGATATCAAGGCACGCGCCCGCGGCCTCGGCCGCAACCCCGATCACATCCTCGTCATGCCCGGCGTCTCCGCTTTCGTCGGCAGGACCGAAGCGGAAGCACGCGAGAAGTACGACCGTCTGACCTCGCTGATTGTCGAAGAGGATGGAATCGGCCTCCTTAACGGCCTGACCGGCGGTACGCTCGACCTGCACGGTTATGATCTCGACGGGCCGCTGCCGCCGGCGCCGCCGACGGAAGGCATGAAGAGCCGCCAGGCCCTCATCCGCCAGATCGCAGACGAAAACAATTTTTCCATCCGCCAGCTCTATCAATGGATCGCGTCGGCCCGCGGTCACTACACCATCGTCGGAACGCCTGAAAAGATCGCCGATACGCTACAGCAATGGTTCGAGAACGAAGCGGCCGACGGCTTCAACATTCTGCCGCCCTGGCTGCCGACGGCCCTCGACGATTTCGTCGATCTGGTCATCCCGGAGTTGCAGCGCCGCGGACTGTTTCGCACGGCCTATGAGGGCAAGACGCTCCGGGAAAACCTCGGCCTGCCTTTCCCCGCCAATCGATGGGCTGCCGGACACGCAGCTCTCCAGGCAGCAGAATGAGGGAACGGACCATGGCCTATGAAATCAACCAGACTCTCCCGAGAAGCTTCGGCCGCCTGAAAAGCAGCGAAAGCACCATTTCCACTCTCGGCTCCCATGGGCGCGGGTTGCTCGCATCGTTTTTGCCGCGTTATGGCCTGCTCCTCGCCTTCCTCGCGCTCTGGCAGGTGTCGAGCACCAGGGGCTGGATCAATCCGGCCATCTTCCCGCCCCTGAACGTGATCCTGTCTGCTCTTTGGACCAATCTTGCCAACGGCGCGCTGCTGGACGACATCGCCATCAGCCTGCAGCGAGCCGGAACCGCCTTCGCCTTTGCCGTCGTGATCGGCATTCCGCTCGGCCTGTTCATGGGCCAGGTTCGTGCGGTCGAGCAGGCGCTCGATCCGATCCTGCAGCTCTTCCGCCAGACCTCGGCGCTGGCGCTCTATCCGATCTTCATCCTGCTGCTCGGCCTCGGCGAAACCTCCAAGATCTTCGTGATCTTCTGGGCCACCCTGTTTCCGGTGCTGCTCGCCACGATCGGCGGCGTCAAGGAGGTGGACCAGAAGCTTATTGAGATGGCGCGGACTTATGGCGCCGGACCGCTGACCATCTTCCGCCGCGTCATTCTGCCGGCGTCCGTCCCTGCGATCTTCGTCGGCCTGCGTCTCTCGGCGACGACTGCGCTTCTCCTGTTGATTGCCGCCGAGATGATCGGCGCCAACAAGGGTATCGGCTTCCAGGTGATGAACGCCCAGTACAATTTCCAGATCCCGCTGATGTTTGCGGCGATCCTTCTGCTCGCCTTTCTCGGGCTTGCCGCCAATGCCTTGCTCGTTCTCCTGCAGCGCCGTCTCTGCCGCTGGTCTCAGCCGAGCCGCTAACCTGCTTCCCCCGATTTTCCTCTTCCGAAAGGGATACGTCATGACATTCCATCCCCGCAACCTTCTCCTCCCGGCCGTCATCGCGCTCGGCCTTGCTACGCCGGCCGCAGCTGCCGACACGATCAAGCTGCGCTACCTCGCCAGCCAAGGCGGTCTTGCCGCCCATGAGCTCGCCGACGAGCTCGGCTATTTCAAGGGCACCGGCATCACGTTCGAAAATGTCGGTTATGCTCAAGGCGGGCCGGCCTCTCTGATCGCCCTCGCATCCGATGATGTCGAGATCGGCAGTGCGGCCACCTCCGCCGTGCTGAATTCGATCATCGGCGGCAATGACTTCGTCGCCGCCTATCCGTCGAACGGCATCGATGACGAGGTGCAGTCGACCTTCTATGTGCTGGAAGACAGCCCGATCAAGAGTATCAAGGACATTGCCGGCAAGAGCATAGCAGTCAATACGCTTGGCGCGCACCTCGATTATACCATCCGCGAGGCCTTGCATTCCGTCGGCCTGCCGAGCGACTCCGCCAATCAGATCGTCGTTCCCGGGCCGCAACTCGAACAGGTGCTGCGCTCCAAGCAGGTCGATATTGCCGCCTTCGGTTATTGGCAGACGACCTTCGAGGGTGCGGCGCTCAAAAATGGCGGCCTGCGCGCGGTTTTTGACGATACCGACGTGCTCGGCGACATTGCCGGGGGGTTTGTGGTCCTGCGCCGCGATTTCATTCAGCAACATCCCGAGGCCGCAAAGATTTTCGTCGAGCAGTCGGCCCGCGCGCTCGACTATGCCCGCGAACATCCTGAAGAAACCAAGAAGATCCTGGCCAAGGCGCTCAGCGAGCGTGGCGAGAACGCTGATATCGCGCAATATTTCCGCGGCTATGGCGTGCGCGCCGGCGGTCTGCCGGTCGAGCGCGACATCCAGTTCTGGATCGACGTCCTGGTTCGCGAAGGCAAGCTGAAGCAAGGCCAGTTGGCGGCCAAGGACATCCTCTTCACGGCCGATGCCAAGCCGGCAAGCAACTGAGGAACCGAGATGAGCATTGCTGAGGACATTCGCCGCGGCGAGGTGACGATCCGTCGCCTCTCCAAATCCTACAAGTTGAACGGCACGCCGCTGCAGGTTCTCAAGGATATCAATCTCCACATCCGCTCCGGCGAAAGCCTCGCCATCGTCGGTGCCAGCGGCTCGGGCAAAACGACCCTGCTCAGGGTTCTTGCAGGTCTCGAGGATGCCGACACCGGAGAGGTCCTCGTCGACGGCAAGGTGGTGCGGGGCGTCGGCGCAGAGCGCGCCGTCATCTTCCAAGAACCGCGCCTTCTGCCCTGGCTTGATGTGCTCGACAATGTCGCCTTCGGGCTGGAAACAAGTGGTCTCACCCGTCAGCGGGCGAGGGCGCGGGCGCGCCACTATGTCAAGCTTGTCGGCCTGCAGCAATTCGAGGCCGCCTATCCCCGGCAGCTCTCCGGAGGCATGGCGCAGCGCGTCGGGATCGCCCGGGCGCTGGCTGTTCAGCCCGAGATCCTGCTGCTCGACGAACCGCTCGGCGCGCTCGACGCGATGACCAAGATCGGCATGCAGCAGGAACTCGCCCGGATCTGGCGCGATGAGGATGTGACGACCATTCTCGTCACGCACGATCTCGAGGAGGCGATTTATCTCGCCGACCGGATCCTCATCCTGCCACGGGAGAAGGGCGGCGAACCGCGCCTGATCGACATCGATCTGCCGCGACCGCGCGACCGCAGCGCACCGGAATTCGTTCGCCACCGCGAGGAGTTGCTGAACCTGTTCGGATTGCATTGACGGCTGCGCTGTAGCCTTCGCCAGGACTAAAGGATCCAGGGATTGATCAGTTCGATCCCCAAGCCGTCGAAATCCTTCGTGTTGCGCGTCGCGAGCGTGAGATCGTGAGCAACCGCGGTGGCAGCGATCAGGCCATCCATCGACGGCAGGCCACGGCCGCTCCGCTTTGCATGGCCCATGAGGTCCCCCCAGGCCAGGGCAACCGATTCATCCACCGGGATGATGCGGTGCTCGAAGCGCTGCGTCAGGTCCCGGGCAAGCCATTCAGCCAGCGCGTCGCGTTTTCGTCCCTCGTCCATCAGGGCAACACCACGTCGGATCTCTGCGACCGAGACGATGCTGATGAAGGAGCGATCCTCGTCGAGCCTGTCCAACCATTGCAAGACGTGCGCATCAGGCTTCGGCTTCGTCACCTCGGACAGGACGTTGGTGTCCAGCAAAAGTCTCACAGCGCCGGATCACGCGGTTCGTCGCGTTGACGCTCAAGGTCCAGATTGGCGCCGCGCAGCGGCGACTCCATCAGAAATTCGGCAAGCGTCCCTTGGCGAGCGGTCTTGCGCTGCCATTCCTCGGCAGAGACGACGACAACGCTCGGCTTGCCGTTCCTTGTGATTGTCTGTGGCGCGGATTGCGCGCGTTCGATGACTTCGGAAAGCTTCGCCTTTGCACTGGCAACGGTCCAGCTTTCATTGTCTTGCCGTGATGGCTGCATTGCTCAGCTCCTGACCAGAATGACTATAGTGACTATATAACTGGACTGGGGTGAGTTTGCAAGCGGCGGGATCGAGCGGTTCAATTGGCGGGGCCGAAGAAACCTGAGGCGGCTATCACGATTTGCTCCTCGCCCCGGCAGTCAGATACGGCCGCCGATCCAGTTCCTGCGACCTCAAGGAACTGCGTAGCCGCAGCAGATCCTTGCGGGCGATCAGGCCGCACAGCTTGCCGGAAGCGGGATCGACGATCGGAATACGCCCATCGCCCGTCGACAGCATGAGGTCGGCGATAAAGGCAACGGTATCATCAGGATGCCCGACGGGAACGGAATCGTCGGTGACGTTTTCGGCAAGCGTCTGGAGGGTCAGGTCCGGCGTCCCCTGCCAGCGCAGGGCATCGGCCCGCGAGACGATGCCCGCCAATCTGCCTGCCGCGTCGATCACCGGGTAGATCCGATGGGTTTTCTCCTGAGAGGCGAAGAAATCGCAGGCCTCCCCCACCGTCATGGTGACGGGAAGCGTGTCGACATTGCTGATCATGATCTCCCGTGCACGGGAGAGCTCGAACGGATCGACGCCATATTCGCGGGTGATGTGCTGCCCGCGGCGCGCAATCTTCTCGGTAAGGATCGAGCGGCGCAGCAGAAGAACCGTGACGGCATAGGCCACCACCGTTGCGGCGAGCAGCGGAACGAGCGTGCTCACATCGCCGGTGATCTCCATCGCAAAAAAGGTCCCCGTCAGCGGCGCGCGCATGGTTCCGCCCATCATCGCCGCCATTCCGAGCAGCGCCCAGAAGCCGGGATCGTTGCCCGGCATGACAAGGCCGACCAGCCATCCGAGAGCACCGCCGAAGATGAGAAGCGGAGCAAGCACGCCGCCCGAGGTGCCGGACGACAGCGCAAACAGCCAGATGATCGTCTTCACCAGCAGGATCGACATCACCGCCGGTGCGAGCAGCCGGTTGTTGAGCAGGCCATCGATGATGTCGTAGCCGACGCCCATGGCACGCGGTTCGATCAGACCGCCGAGGCCGATGACAAGACCGCCAAGCATCGGCCACCACATCCAGCGGATCGGCAGTGCCTCGAAGAGGTCCTCGATCCGGTAGAGCAGCGTCGTCAGCAACCCCGATTGCAGCCCCGATATGATGCCCATCGCCGCACAGGCGAAGATCCCCCACCAGGGCAAATCTACTTGGAAATGGGTCGGAAACAGCGGGCCGGTGCCGAACAGCAGCGGGCGCCAGCAGATCGACACGCAGGCGGCAACGGCGACAGGAATGAAGCTGCGCGGCTTCCATTCGAACAACAGCAGTTCGACCGCCAGCATGACCGCGGCAATCGGTGAGCCGAAGATCGCCGTCATGCCTGCGGCTGCACCGGCGACGAGCAGCGTCTTCCGCTCGGCAGCGCTCATGTGAAAGAATTGCGCGAAGAGCGATCCGATCGCCCCGCCGGTCATGATGATCGGCCCCTCGGCGCCGAACGGACCACCCGTTCCGATCGAGATTGCCGAGGACAGCGGCTTCAGGACCGCGACCTTCGGCGACATCCGGCTGCCGCCGATCAGGATCGCCTCTATGGCCTCGGGAATGCCGTGGCCGCGGATCTTCTCCGATCCGAAGCGGGCCATCAGGCCGATGACCAGCCCGCCGAGCGGCGGCACCAGCACCACCCACAGCGAGCGCGGCACGGCAGCCAGCGAAGCAGGCTGAATGCCGATCTGCCCGAACCAGATGACATTCGTCACCAGCGCGATCAGGCTGACGAGACACCAGGCCGCAAACGCGCCGCCGGTGCCGACGATGATGGACATTCCGATCAGCAGGAGGACCCGCCTGTCGGTGGTGAAATCGCCGGCCTCGCGCCGGGAAAGGCCGCCCGTGAAATCGTGCGGCCGGTTGCTTGGTTGATGCTGCGCCATGGAAGCCTCTGCTACGCCGGAAATGGATACACTTGAGCGACGTCAATATATCGTGATACGATATAAATCAATGGGTGAAGGCATGAAGGTGAAAATGTCTGTAGAGATGCCTCACTTGACCGGCTGTCGGATGCCCATCTATTCGAGATGGCGGGATGGCTCGCGACCTTGGCAGCCGTTGCGGCAGAGGAGAATGCGTTTGAAGAAAACCGTGCCGGCGCTGAGACACGAGGATTATGAGGCGCTCGCCGATCTCAGATTCGCACTTCGGCAATTCATGGACTTCAGCGCCTCTGCCGCCCAGCTGGAAGGGCTGCCTGTACAGCAGCATCAGGCGCTGCTGGCGATCAAGGGGCACCGCGGCGATGCCATGACCATCGGCATGCTGGCCGAGCGGCTGATCATCGCGCCGCATACGGCGACCGAGCTTGTCGGGCGGCTGTCGGACGCGGGCCTGGTCGAACGCCATGCCGATCCGACCGACAGGCGCCGTCAGACGATACTTCTGACGGAGAAGGCCGACGCGCTTCTGGTGAGACTGAGCGCCGCCCACCTCTCGGAAATAAGGGAGATGGCGCCGAAGCTGATCGAGCTTCTCCTCGAGCTGCAGAAGACCGCCCAAGCCTGATGAGCCGACCGGCGTCGAGCCTATCTTAAAAGCGTCTTGCTGAGGCGATGGATATGGGCGGCGCCGATGCCGCAGCAGCCGCCGATGATCGTCGCACCGGCTTCGGCCCAGGAGCACGCAAAGCGCGAATAGGCGTCGTCGTTCAGATCGTCACGGGTCTCATGCAGCCCTTCATTGGCGGCTGATGTGCCTTGTTCGCCTTCGAAGGCATTGGCATAAACGCCGATTTCGATCTGAGCGTCCGTCTTCCGGAATACGCGCGCTACCGTCTCTACCGCCGCCTGCATGACTTCAGGCTTGCTGCAATTGAAGAGCAAGGCCTTCGCACCCGATGAAACTGCCCAGGATGCCGCGTCCTCGACGCTTTCGCCGGAGCGAAGCTTCGGCCCGCCGCTTTCGATGTCTGCCTCGTCATCCGCCAAGGTGAAGGAAATCCAGAACGGCTTGCCTGATGCCGCCACCGCCTGGCGCACGGCCTCTCCCTCGGCGATCAGGCTCAACGTCTCGCCGAGCCAGACATCGACGAAGGGAGCGAGGTTTTCGACCAGCACCTTGAGATAGTCTTGCACCCGTGAAGGCTGAAAATTTTGCGGCTCGTAGGAGCCGAAGATCGGCGGCAGCGAACCGGCGACCAGCACCTTGCGATCGGTGGCGGCATCGGCCGCCTCGCGCGCCAAACGACCGGCGAGACGGGTCAGCGCCGCCCCCTCCTTCTGGAACCGGTCCTCACCGATATGGAAAGGCACCAGCGCATAGCTGTTCGTGGTGATGACCTGCGAACCGGCCGCGATGAATTCCTTGTGGACCTCACGGACGATGTCCGGCGCGTTGATCAGCGCCAGTGCCGACCATTCCGGTTGTTTCAGTTCGGCGCCCAGCCGCAGCAACTCGCGGCTCATGCCGCCATCGAGAATTCGTGTCGTGCTCATGAAGAGGTTTCCATTCAGGCTGTCGCGCCGTCACCGACGGCGGGCTTTTCATAACAAAGTGGGCGGATTGCAAGTGATTGGTGCGCGAGGGAGTTCATGGCCGGTTCCTTTTTCGTCGGCCTAACGACGAACGGGTACCTGCGCTTCGAGACCTCGAAAGACGCGGGCAATTACTGCGGTCAAAGCGAGATAGAAGACGGTGACGACAAGCAGCGGCTCATAGACCAGCAGCGTGTCCTGGCGAACCTTGTTGGCCACGGCGTAGAGATCCATCACCGTCACCGTGAAGGCAAGCGGCGTCGCCTTCAGCTGCATGACGATCTCTCCGGCAATCGTCGGCAAGGCGATGCGGATGGCGCGCGGCAGCCAGATGCGGCGGACGAGCTTCCATGGCGACAGGCCGAAGGCCCGGCCGGCTTCCAGCTCGCCTTTGGGAACGGCGAGCAGCGCACCGCGCAACACCTCCGCCTCATAGGCCGCATAGTTCAGCGTGAAACTGACGGCCGCAAAGAAGAAGCCCTCGCGCAGGATCGGCCAGAACAGGCTCTGGCGGATGCCGGGAACCATGGGCAGCAGCGAGCCGACCCCATAATAGAGAAGCCATAGCTGGATCAGCAGCGGCGTGCCGCGGAAGAAGGTGCAATAGCCGCGGGCGAGCAGCCGCGTCAGCCTGCCGCCGCTGACCTGCGCGAAAGCGAGACCGATGGCGATGGCAAAGCCGAACACCACGGAGATCACCAGCAGCGCAACGGTCTGCCAGGCGCCGGTCAGAAGCAGCGGCCAATAGGAAGAGATCCAGCTGAAATTCATGCGACGCTTTCTTCAGGCAAGGCGCGGCTGTCCCCGCCGCACCCGCGCCTCGATCAGTTTGAAGGCGACGTTGGAAACGAGCGTGATGGCGAGGTAGAGGAGGGCCGAAGCCAGGAAAAACACGAAGTAATGTTTGGTGCTTGCCCCGGCGAGGCGGGTGGCAAGCGCCAGTTCCTGGTAGCCGACGACCGCCACCAGCGCGCTGTCCTTGGTGACCGACATCCACAGATTGGCAAGCCCCGGCAGCGCGTTCGGCAATAGCGCCGGCAGCAGGACGCGGCGGAAGCGCAGCATCGGTCCCATGCCGAAGGCCTTGGCGGCCTCGATCTGGCCGGCGGGAATAGCAAGGATCGCGCCGCGCAGCACCTCCGTCATATAGGCGCCCTGCACGAAGCCGAGCACGGCGACGGCCGCGACGAAGCCGTTCACGTTGATTGGCGGCAGGTCCAATGCCGCCAGCAGCCGATTGAGACCGTCGGTGCCGGCATAATAGAGCCCAACGATCAGGATCAGCTCGGGAACCGCGCGGATCACCGTCGTATAGAGATCGAGCAGCAGGCGGAGGGCGCGATTGCTGGACAGCTTTCCAAGCGCGCCGCCCGTGCCGAGCAACAGGCCGATTGCGAAGGCGCAGGCCGAGATGGCGACCGTGGAGACTGCACCTGTCAAAAGAACGCCGCCCCATCCCGGAGGATAGGGAGACAGCAGGTCCAGAATGCCTTGTTGCGCGGTCGCCATCAACGAGACCGCTTACTTCGCGCCGTAGATATCGAAATCGAAGTATTTCTTGTTGATGGCGTCATACTGACCGTTGGCGCGAACGGCAGCGATCGCCGCATTCAGCTTGGCTTTCAGCGCCGTGTCTTCCTTGCGCAACCCGCCCGAAACGCCGGCTCCGAGAATCTCCTTGTCGTCGGCGACATCACCCATCTTGGCGCAGCAATCTTTGCCGCCGTCGCTTTTCAGGAAAGCGTCGAGCGCCAGTGAATCACCGAAGACGTAGTCGATGCGGCCGGAGGCGAGATCCTGGAAAGCCTCGTCGAGCGTCTGGTAGGTCTTTTCCTCGGCAGCGCCTGCAAAATACTTCTTGTAATATTCCGACTGGATCGTCGACACCTGGATGCCAATCGTCTTGCCCTTCACGTCCTCGGCAGTGGCGCCCGGCTTCTGGTCCTTGGGGCCGATCAGTGTGCTCGGCGTATTGTAATATTTGTCGGTGAAATCGATCACCTTCGAGCGTTCGGCGGTGTTCGACATCGACGACCAGATCACATCGAACTTCTTGCTCTGGAGAGCTGGAATGAGACCATCCCAGGAAATCTCGACGATTGAGCATTTCTCCTTCATCTCGTCGCAGACGGCGTTCATCAGATCGATTTCCCATCCGTGCCACTCACCAGAGGCATCCTTGGCGAAGAAGGGCGGATAGGATTCGTTCATGACGCCGAAGCGGACTTCGGCCTGTGCCGTGACGGCGGAAAGCGCAAGTGCAACGCCGGCGAAAAGCGTGGGGAGCAGTTTCATTCGCGGGATTCTCCTGGTTCGTGTGGTGTCGATGATGGCTGGTGTGATCAATGGTCGCTGAGACGGGTGAACTCCCGACAGCGGGCACTGACCGGCGCCCCGAAAACTTGTTCCGGCGGACCTTCTTCCTCGATCCGTCCCTGATGCAGGTAGAGAACTCGGCTCGAAACATCCCGGGCAAAGCGCATTTCATGCGTGACGATCAGCATGGTCCGGCCTTCTTCCGCAAGATCGCGGATGACTTTGAGAACCTCGCCGACCAGCTCCGGATCGAGCGCCGATGTCGGCTCGTCGAACAGCATGACGGCGGGATCGACGCAGAGCGCCCTCGCAATCGCCGCGCGCTGCTGCTGGCCGCCGGACAGGAAGGCGGGATAGGCGTCGCGCTTGTCAAAGAGCCCGACCTTGTGGAGCAGGGCTTCGGCCTTTTCGATCGCCTCGCGCTTTGAAATGCCCATGACGTGCACTGGCGCCTCGATGACGTTTTCCAGCACGGTGCGATGGGCCCAGAGATTGAAACTCTGAAAGACCATGCCGAGCCCTGTCCGCAGCCGTTCGATCTGCCGCCAGCTCTGCGGCTGCAGCCGGCCGCCGCGACCGATTTTCAGCGCGACTTCCTCGCCGTTCACCGCAATGCGGCCGCGATCCGGCGTTTCCAGGAAATTGATGCATCGGAGGAAGGTGCTCTTGCCGGAGCCGGACGAGCCGATGATCGAAATCACATCAGACTTGTGGGCCTCCGTCGAGATACCCTTGAGGACCTGTTGCGAGCCGAAGCTTTTATGGAGATCTTCGACGCGAAGAGCAGGAAAGGGTTGATCCGACATGCAGTGGTCCGGCTGAACTGAATTTGCGAAGGATAATGATAAAATAACGCGGTTTTTTCGCGCAATTATCACCTCTTTTGCATATTATGTGCAAAATAATCTTCCTCGCGCATCGAATGCGGCAGAATGTATGAAGTGCCGCAACTGGAATTGGACTGAATGATGGAACAGCTGGATCGTTTTGACCGTGACATTCTCGACATCGTTCAGCGTGACTGCCAGCTGAAGGCCGAAACGATTGCCGAACGGATCGGGTTGTCGGTCTCGGCCGTGCAGCGACGGTTGAAGCGGTTGCGCGAGGAAGGGATCATCAAGGCGGAGGTCGCCGTCGTCGACCGGAAGGCGACGGGAACATCGATGGTGTTCATCGTCGGGATGGAGATCGAGCGGGACAATTACGACGCACTGGCGAAGTTCCGCCTTTGGGCGGAGAAGCAGGATCATATCCAACAGGTCTATTACGTCACCGGCGCGGTCGATCTGATCGCCATCATTACCGCCCGCGACGTCGAGCACTATGACGACATCGCGGCTCTGATCATGGCGGAAAACGCGCAGATCCGCCGCATGCACACCAATGTCGTGCTGCGCGACGTCAAACTCGGCCTGTTCGTGCCCCTAGAATAGCGCCTAGCAGGCTGCTGAAAAACCCACTGGCTTTTGGGCTGGACACATGATTCCATCTTGCAAGTGATTTCGAGGGAATTTGGATGCGCGGCGGGGATGATCGGACGGGGTCGCTGTTTTCGTATGTCGA